>CAZJZC010000001.1:0-104342 GCA_964550365.1 uncultured Gemmatimonadales bacterium
TCCCCGACAGGCCGGTCTGGTAGCGGATGCCGTTCCAGCCGCGGGTGATGGCGTGATCCCTCAGCACCAAGATGCCGTGGTCGCCCTCGATGGCGGCGGCGAGGTCCGGGGCACGGGGCACCGATGTGACTGGTCGATCGGTCACGTCACCCTCCAGGGAGGCCGGCGCGCAGCAGCAGGTCCGAGCGGCTGCGCGATCCGTTGCCTCAAGCCTAATGGACGACGCGCCGCTCCCGCCAGCGACCACGGTGCCCGAACCGGCCGGCGTGCCGATCGCGCCCGGATCCAGGGCCGGTCACGCCCGCCGCTGTCGCCGTCTACAGCGCCACGTCCGTCCCCACGCCCCGCTCCTTCGCCCGCGCCACCACCAGCTGGGCGCTGGCGATGTCCTCCACCGCGATGCCAAGCGACTTGAACAGCGTGATCTCGGTGACCGAGGTGCGGCCCGGCGCCCCGCCGGCCACGTCGCCCAGCTCGCCCACGATCCAGTCGAGGTCGAACACCTCCTCGGCCTCGGGGATGAGCAGGTCGCCCGCCTCGACGGCCGCGGCCGCGCGCGAATCCACGAACACCCGGCTCCGCAGGATGGTCTCGGTGTCCACCTCGCGGTGCCGGGGGTGCGACGAGCCCACCACGCACAGGTGCGCGCCGGAGCCGATCCAGTCGCTCCTCAGCACCGGCTCGTGCGACGGCACCGCGGTGACGACGATGTCGGCCCCCGCGACCGCCTCCTGCACGGTGCGCCGGGCCTCGATGGGGCACGGCGCCAGGGCCGCGTGCTCCCCGGCGAACCGCTCGGCGCTCGCCGCCGTGCGCGACCAGACCCGCACCGACTCCAGCGGCCGCACGCAGGCGATGGCCTCGAGATGGCTCCGGGCCTGGACCCCGGCGCCGATGAGCGCCAGCCGCCGCGCGTCCCTGCGCGCCAGCAGGTCCACCGACACGGCCGACACGGCCGCGGTGCGCATCTCGGTGATGAGCCGCCCGTCCATCACCGCCACCAGCGCGCCGGTGCGGCCGTCGAGCAGGAGGATCTGCGCCAGGTGCGTCGGCAGGCCGAGCCTGTCGTTGTGCGGGAAGAAGCTGACCGACTTCAGGCCGAAGGCGCCGCCGTTCTCGCCCGGCACGTGCGCCGGCATCACGCCGTAGAACCCGCCGGCGGGCCGGATCGCCAGCGACTGGCGCACCGGCTGGACCACGTCGCCGCGCGAGAACCGCGCCAGGGCATCGCGCATCACCGGGATGAGCGAGGGCATGTCGAGACAGCGGGCGACGTCGGATTCGGTCAGGAGGAGAGGCATCAGGGAAGATGCCGAGGAACACGCGGGGCCGGAAGCCGGCCACCGCACCGCCCGGGCGCGGTTGACAGCCGCGGCGGCCGGACCTATCGTCGCCTCGCCCCATGAGGCCACGATGACCACCCGTGTTCCCGACCGGCTGAGCCGGGACCCGCTCACTGCCCGACGGTGGTCCGAGCGCCTGCGGTCGGTCCAGGCGGACGTCGCCTACGCGCTCCGGGCGATGCGCCGGGCCCCGGGCTTCACCGTCGCCGTCGTGGCGACCATCGCCCTCGGCGTCGGCGCCAACACCGCCGTGTTCAGCCTGCTGCACGCCCTGCTCCTCCAGCCGCTCGACGCCGCCCGCCCCGACGAGCTGGTGCGCGTGTACACGAGCGAGGGGCACGCACTCCAGCGGGATCGGGACCGGTTCGGCGCCTCGTCCTACGCGGACTACACGGACCTGCGGCGGTCACCGGCCCTGGCGGGGCTGGCGGCGCACATGCCGGTCGCCGCCGCCGTCCGGCTGAACGACGCCGTGGTGCGCGTCGAGGGCCGGGTGGTCTCCGAGGACTTCTTCGCGGTCCTCGGCCGGCCGCTGCTGCGCGGCGGCTGGCACGCCGACGCCGGCGCGGCCGGCGCGCTGGAGGTCGTCGTCAGCCACGGCTTCTGGCGGCACCGGCTCGGCGCCGATCCCGCCGTCCTCGGCCGGACGCTCGACGTCAACGGGCGCAGCGCACGCATCGCCGGGGTCACCGCCCCGGGGTTCCGGGGCATCGACCTCTCCGACGTGGCCCTGTACTTCCCCTTCAGCGCCGCGCCCGAGATCACCGGCAGCAGGGACGTGCTCACGGCACGGGGCCACCGGTCGGTGCGGCTGCTGGGCCGGCTCGCGCCGGCGACGTCGCCCGCGTCGGCGGAGCGGGCGCTCGACGGCGTCATGCGGGCGCTGAGCATGGAGTTCCCCTCGTCGAACGCGCGACGGACGGTCAGCGTGCGACGGGCGACCTCGATCGTGCCGCTCGAGCTGGCCGGGGACGCCGCCCTCCCGACGGCGGGCCTGGTCTTCGGCGCGACCCTGGTCATGCTCGCGATCACCGGCGTGAACGTCGCGGCCGTCCTCCTGGCGCGGACCATCCACCGACGCCGGGAACTCGCGGTCCGCCTCTCGCTCGGCGCCACCCGCGCGCGCCTGTTCCGCCAGCTGCTCACCGAGAGCCTCACGCTGGCGCTCGCGGCCTTCGTCGTGGTGGGCGCGGTGCTGGCGCTCCTCCCCGTGCTCGCCGACGCGCTCGGCGCGCCGGCGTCGGTGCGGCCGACGATCGACCCGGCGGTGCTCGGCTACGCCGTCGCCGTGACCGTCGGCTGCGGCCTGGTGTTCGGCGTGGCGCCCGCGCTGGCCGGCATGCGGCCGGACGTCGTGGAGTCGCTGCGCAGCGGCGAAGCGACCGGCCGCCCGGCCCGGGCCCGCGCCCAGCGGGCGCTGGTGTCCGCGCAGATCGCGCTCTCGGTCCTGCTCTTCGTCGTCAGCGCCGGCCTGATGGGGAGCCTCGAGCGGCAGCAGCGGGTGGACCCGGGGTTCGCGGTGGACGGGCTGGCCGTGGCGGTCTTCGAGGATCCGACCGGCGTGCTCGACCCCGTTCGCGAGCGCGCCTTCGTCGCGCTGGCCGCGGAACGGATCCACGCCCTGCCCGGTGTCACCGCCGTGTCGGTCGCGTCCATGGCGCCGCTGACCGGCGACGGGATGCGCAGCACGACGCACATCCCCGGCTACGACGAGCAGCCCGACGAGAACATGGAGATCCGGGTCGTGACCGCCGGGCCGGACTTCTTCCGTGCGCTCGGCGTCCCGATCCTCCGGGGCCGGGAACTGACCTGGCGCGATCAGGACACCGTCAGCCGCGTGGTCGTGAACCAGTCCATGGCGCGACGGTACTGGGGCGGGCGTGACCCGGTCGGGGCGTTCGTCCGGCTCGGCGGCCGGAACGGCACGCCCGCGGAGGTCATCGGCGTCGCCGGTGACGTGCGGTTCATCGCGCTGGCCGAGGCGCCGCAGCCGATGTACGTCATCCAGCGCGGGCACCTGGGGGGCGGAAGCCTGCTGATCCGGGCGGAGTCCGATGCGTCGGCCCTGCTGCTCCCGGTACGCGGGGCGATGGCCCGGAACGACGTGCCGTACGCGCTGGTCCGGCTCCAGACGATGGAGGAGATCCTCCATGCGTCACTCACCGTCACGCGCGCGGTGAGCCGGACCCTGATGACGATGGGCCTGCTCGCCCTGCTGCTCGCGGCCGTGGGACTCTACGGCGTGGTCTCGTACGTGATGACGGGGCGCACGCGCGAGTTCGGGGTGCGGCTGGCGCTGGGCGCGACGCCGCGGTCCATCGCGCGCCTGGTGCTGGGCTACGGGATGCGGCTGGCGCTCATCGGCGGCGTCGTCGGACTTGCCCTCGGTGTCGGCGCGACGCGCCTGATCCAGGGCCTGCTCTACGGTTCGGCCGGCTTCGCGTCCTCCGTGCCGCTGTTCGCGCTCGTCCTGGGCGGGGTGACGCTGGCGGCCTGTGCGGTGCCGGCGATCCGCGCGACGGCCGCCTCGCCGGCCAGCGCGCTGCGTTCCGACTGACGGACCCGCCGGCGCCCGGCCCGTCCCGGAGCCGGGCCGTCAGCGCCGCGGCCCGACGCCGGCCAGGAACCCGCGCGCCACGTCGGCCGGCTCGCGGTGCTCCACGTCCACCAGGTAGTTCAGCCGCCGCATCGTCGAATCGCTCACCATGCCCGCCAGCTCCTCGAGCGCGCCGCGCAGGGCCGGGTGCCGCCGCAGGGTCTCGGCGCGCACCACGGGAGCGGCCTGGTAGGGCGGGAAGTAGTGCCGGTCGTCGGCCAGCACCGCGAGATCGAGCGCCGCGATCTGGCCGTCGGTCGAGTTGCCGGCGATGAGGTCCACCTGACCGTCGGCCACGGCGCGATAGGTGAGACCCAGGTCCATGACCCGTGGCGGGCCGGCGAGCGTGAGCCCGTAGGCGCGCGACAGCCCCGGCCAGCCGTCCTGCCGCTCGATGAACTCGTAGCCGAACCCGGCCCGCCAGCGCGGCGCCCTGGCCGCCGCCTCCGACAGGGTGCGCACGCCCAGCCGCCGCGCCTCGCCGGCGCGCACGATCATGGCGAAGGTGTTCTCGAACCCCAGCGGCGCCAGCCACTCGGCGCCGAAGCGTTCGCGGTACGCCGCGCGCACCAGGGCCAGGGCGCTGTCGGGCTCGCGCACCGCCGGCGCCGCGAGGATCGCCACCAGCGCGGTGCCGGTGTACTCGACGTAGACGTCCACCTGCCCCGCCACCAGCGCCTGGTGCGCCACGAAGGTCCCGCCCAGGTGCGGCCGGCGCACCACGCGCAGATCGGTCCGGCGCTCGATCTGCTGGGCCACGATCTCGGCCAGGATGTCCTGCTCGGTGAAGTTCTTGCCGGCGACCACGACGGTGGGTCGCGACGGGCATGCGGCCAGCGCCAGCGCCGCCAGCACGGCCACCAGCGCCGCCGGGCCCCGCATGCCCGCCGGGCGCGGCATTGCGCTCATCGCGACACCCGCCGCTCGACCAGCCCCAGCAGGGCGTCGATCGCCAGCGCCAGCAGGGCCGCCGGCACCGCGCCCGCCAGGATGAGCGTGGTGTTCACGGTGGC
This sequence comes from uncultured Gemmatimonadales bacterium, assembly GCA_964550365.1. GTDB lineage: Bacteria > Gemmatimonadota > Gemmatimonadetes > Gemmatimonadales > JACORV01 > DASXPG01. The sequence goes on from CAZJZC010000001.1 coordinate 4,953, forward strand.
CACGCCGCGGAAGATGTACTCCCCCAGCCCGCCGGCCCCGATGGCGGCGGCGATGGTCGCCACGCCCACGCCGGTCACCGCCGCGGTGCGCACGCCCGCCAGGATCACGCCCGCCGACAGCGGCAGTTCGATGATGCGCAGCAGCTCGCCGTCGGTCATGCCCATGCCGAGCGCGGCCTCGCGCACCGCCGGGTCCACGCCGCTGATGCCGGCATGGGTGTTCCGGATGATGGGCAGGAGGGCGTAGACCACCAGCGCGACGATGGCGGTCCGGGCGCCGATGCCGCCCAGGAACGGCAGGGGGATGAGGAACCCGAACAGCGCCAGGCTCGGCACCGTCTGGAGCACGTTGGCCAGGCCCAGCACCGGTGTGCCCAGCCGCGGGCGGCGGGTGAGCAGGACGCCGGCCGGCACGCCGACGGCGATCGCCGCGCCGGTGGCCACCGCCACCAGGAACAGGTGCCGGCCCAGGTGGCCGAGGGCCTCGGCCGGATGCGCGAGATAGAACTCGAGCAGACTCACGAGCCGAGCACCGCGGCGAAGGCCCGCGCCTCGGCATGGTCGGACGCGCGGAAGGCCGCCGGCGTGCCCTCGAACACCACGCGGCCCGCCGCGAACAGCGCGATGCGCGCGCCCAGCCGCAGGGCCTCCCGCACGTCGTGGGTCACGAACACCACGCTCGTCCTCAGCCGTTCCGCGAGCGCGGCGAACTCACCCTGGAGGTCGGCCCGGGTCAGCGGGTCGAGGGCGCCGAACGGCTCGTCCATGAGGAGCAGCGGCGGGTCGGCCGCCAGCGCCCGCGCGATGCCGACCCGCTGGCGCTGGCCGCCGCTCAGCTCCCGCGGCCGGCGGTCCCGGAACGCGCCGGGTTCCAGCCCGACCAGCGCCAGCAGTTCGTCCACCCGTGCCGCGATGCGGGCCGTGTCCCAGCCCTCGAGCGCGGGCACCAGGCCCACGTTCTTCGCCACGCTGAGGTGCGGGAACAGGCCGATCTCCTGGATGACCCAGCCGATGCGGCGGCGCAGACGGTGCGGTTCCCACTCGGCCGTGGACCGGCCCTCGACCAGCACGACGCCCTCCGACGGCCGCCGGAGGGCGTTGAGCAGCTTGAGCGTCGTCGTCTTGCCCGACCCGCTGCGGCCGAGCAGGACCAGCACTTCGCCGCGCCGCACCAGGAGGTCGAGCCCCTCGACCGCGCACCCGCCGCCCGGCAGGCGCACCGTGACCTGCCTCAGCTCAGCGGCAGGAGTCTGGGACGCGGTGGGCTCAGGCATTGCGGGAAGATAGAGGCGGTCGCGCGCCGAGGTGAGGCGGAGGGGGGTGAGTGGGAGGTGGCGAGTGGGGAGTGGGGAGTGGGGGGGGGGGGGGGGGGGCGGGGAACCCCATCACCCCTCGCCCATCACCTCTCCCTATCACCCACCCCCCTCACCTGCCCCTACCCCTATCCCCTGTCGACCGTCCTGAACTTCGCGAACACGTACGGATAGTGCGGCTGGAACCAGTTGCGGAAACTCCGCCGCACCATCGCGCGGTCGGTCGCGAACGAAGCGCCCAGCATGACGTAGTGGTGCTCGTCGAAGAAGTCGGCCGAGTAGCCGGCGTAGGTCCGCGCCCAGGCCGCGAAGCCGGGGAACGGGCCGAAGCGCGAGCCGGTCCACTCCCAGCCGTTGCCGACGAGGTCGAGCACGCCGTGACGGCTCGCGCCGGCCTGGTACCGGCCGACCGGCGTCGGTGCCCAGTGATTGAAGTCGTAGTTGCCGCTCGACCCATCGCCCCACGGCACGCCTTCGGCGGCCCGGTGCCACTCGGCCTCGGTGGGCAGGGACGCGCCCTTCCAGCGGGCGTAGGCATCGGCCTCCGCCCAGCTGACGGAGACCGGCCAGTCCCTGGCGCGCTCGATCGGCAGGTCGTCGAACAGGGTGAGGTACCGCCAGTCACCGCCCTCCCGGCGCCAGAACGCCGGATGCAGGTGCTGGATGCGCTCGCGCCAGGCCCACCCGTCGGCGCTCCACAGTTCGGGCCGCTGGTACCCGCCGTCGGCCATGAAGGCGAGCCACTCGGCGTTGCGCACCGGCGTCGAATCCATGGCGAACCCGTCCACGCCGACCGCATGTTCCGGGAACTCGTTGTCCCAGCCGAAGGGCACCCGGTCGAACCGCTCGCCGAGCACCACCTCGCCGCCCGGCACGTTCACGCGGCCGCCGGGCGCCGCGCCCTCCAGCTGGAGCGCCGGGATGCCGATGGGCCGCCGCACGAAGCGACGGTCGAGCTGCTGGAGCATGTAGAGCAGGGTCTCGTGGTGCATCAGCTCGTGCTCGATGACCAGGCTGTAGACGCGGCCCTGGTCGGCCAGCACGTCGCCGGGCTCCAGCGCCGACACCTCGTCGAACGAGGCCCGCAGGGCCTCGCGGACCCGGTCGCGGTAGGCCAGCACCGTGTCGGGCGAGGGCCAGGCATCGGGCCGGTCGGGCTGGTAGGTGTCCACGCCCACCGGGTCGATGCCGCGGGCGAACAGGTCGTCGAGCGCCGGGTCGGGCCCCGCGCGGCCGAGCAGGCCGCGGCACACCTGGTTCCAGCCGAATGCCGGCAGGTGGCCGATGTAGAAGATGAACGGCTGGCGCAGGGCGATGGGCCGCCGGTACCACGCCTCGGGCGCCACCAGGTCGAAGATGAAGTCCGACCGGCGCCACGCCGCCTCGAGCCGCGCGAGCAGCGAGCGGCCCGCGGCCACCGGGAGCGCCGTGGCCGACGTCACGCGATCCGCCGCAGGAAGGCCAGCGCGAACAGGCGGCCGGCGTCGGCGTACCAGGTCTCGAGGGCGAAGCCGGTGCCGCCCACCAGCGCGGCGAACGAGCCGCGGGTGTACTTGCAGCTGATCTCGGTGCGGATCTCGTCGCCCGGAGCGAACCGGAGGTCGAGCCAGGCTTCCGCGATGCGCACCCGCGAGGGCGCCGTGGCCCGCAGGCGCATCTCGATCCAGCGGTGCTCCGCGTCCCAGAAGGCCACGTGCTCGAAGCGGGCCAGGTCGAAGTCCGCGTCGAGTTCGACGTTGAGATGGGCCAGCACGTTGAGGTTGAACGCCGCGGTCACGCCCTGCGCGTCGTTGTAGGCCGCTTCGAGGATGGCCCGCGGCTTGACCTGGTCGACGCCGATCAGCAGGGCGTCGCCCGGCGCCAGCCGGTCGGCCATGCGGCGCAGGAACCCCGGCACCTCCTCGGGATGCAGGTTGCCGATGGTGCCGCCCAGGAACAGCGCCAGTCGTCCCCCGCCCCGGCCGAGCGCGGTGAGGTCCTCGGTGAAGTCGCCCACCACGCCGCGGACCGACAGGTCCGGGTAGTCGGCCGCGAGCCGTCGCGCCGATTCGGCCACGAATCGGGCGTTGATGTCGAAGAACGTCAGGTCGAGCGGCAGGCCGGCGCGGCGCTGGGCGTCGAGCAGCGTGCGGATCTTCCGCCCCGCCCCCGAGCCGAGTTCCACCAGCTCGCGCGGCCGCGCGGCCGCGATGACCCGGTCGGCCACGTCGGCCAGCAACTGCTCCTCGGTGCGCGTCTGGTAGTACTCGTCGAGCCGGGTGATCCGCTCGAACAGCTCGCTGCCGCGGTCGTCGTAGAAGTACTTGCTTGGCAGCCAGGGCCGGGGCGCCAGCAGGCCGCGGCGCACCTCGTCCGCCATGCGCTCGCGCGAGGGCGGCGCGGCCGGCGGCGCGGCGGGCATCAGGGCTGGCAGTCGCAAAGCTATGGCCACGTGGCGCTCCCGAGGTTGGCCGGCGGGCCGCCGGTCCGGTGACCACTCCTGAATGCCACGAGGCGCCCCCCGGTTCCCGGCCCGCCGCCCGCGCGAACCCCGGGGCCGCGGTTCGCGTTAGGTTCATCGCATCCCCACGTCCCGGACCACGGAGACCCCATGAGCGCCACGACCTGGCACCGCCTCGGCACCCGGACCGAGCTGGAGGCGAAGGTCCCCTTCAGCCTCAAGCTCGACCGGCACCGCATCGCGGTGTTCCGGCACGAGGACCGCTTCCGCGCCATCAGCGACATCTGCAACCACAAGGGCGGCCCGCTGTGCGAGGGCCAGCGCCGCGGCGAGTTCGTGATGTGCCCGTGGCACGGCTGGGAGTACAGCGTCGTGACCGGCAAGGGCCCCGAGGGATACGACGAAGAACAGGTGCCGGTCTTCGAGGTCGAGGAGCGGGAGGACGGCATCTGGGTCGCCACCCCGCCTAGCATGCCCCGGAAACTCATCAAGCACAAGCCGTCCCACCTGCTCGCGGACCACCCCAAGCCGGCCGGCGCGCCGTGCCGGGTGCTGGGCATCTCGACCACGGCGATGGACGAGGCCAACCCGCGGTTCTCGACCTCCGATGCCCTGCTCGATCACGCCCTCGCGGGGGCCGCGGCCCGGGGCGCCGAGACCAGGCTCATCCGCCTGCGCGACCTGGCCTTCAAGGCCTGCGAGGGCAACTACTCCAAGGCCTCGCACGCCTGCACCTGGCCCTGCGCCATCACCGAACGCGATCCCGGCGACCAGCTCACCGCCGTGTACGAGGGCCTGGTGCACTGGGCCGACGTGGTGCTCATCAGCACGCCGATCCGCTGGGGCGCGGCCAGCTCGCTCTACTTCAGGATGGCCGAGCGGCTGAACTGCATCCAGAACCAGATCACCATCCACAACAAGGTGCTCATCAGGAACAAGGTCGCGGCCTTCATCATCACCGGCGGCCAGGACAACATCCAGGCCGTGGCCGGCGCGATGTTCACCTTCTGGGCCGAGCTGGGGTTCGTGTTCCCGCCCTTCCCCTTCATCGCCCACTCGCGCGGCTGGGACGCCGAGGACATGGCGAACAACGTCCGCCAGGTGAAGGCCAGCGACGTCCTGCGCGACGCGTCCCGGGAACTGGTGGAGCGCGCGGTGGACTTCTGGGGCGTGCTCGACCGGCACCGCGCCGAGATGGACCGGCCCATGGAACGCGCGGGCCGCAAGGCGAGCCCGCTCCAGCCCCAGGAGGCGTTCGCCGTATGAGCGCACGCATGCAGGTCGCCAGGGCCTACGAGGCCGCGCTGTTCGCCGGCCGCATGGACGAGGTCCGCTCGTACTTCACCGACGACATCGTCTACTGGGTGGCCGGCGCCCCCCCGCTGGGCGGCGAATGGCGGGGGCCCGAGCGGGTGGTGCGGGCCTTCACCGACCGCGAGTTCGGCCTGGGCGCGGCCGAGTGGGGCTACGAGGAGATCTGGCGCGACTGGTACGAGGCCGACGAACGGGTCATCGTCGAGATCCGGGAGCGGTCGTGGCTCACGAGCGCGCCGGGCGACGTGATGGACGCCCGCACCTGCGTGGTGATCCGCTTCCGCGGCGACCGCATCTGCGAGATGCGGGATTACACCGATGTGTACCTCTATGAGGCGTTCCTTGAGCGGCATCGGGGGGAGTTGCCGAAGTTCGCGAAGGGGTAGGGGTGGGGGTAGGTGAGAGGGGTGGGGGTGGGTGAGAGGGGGAGGTGAGGGGTGATAGGGGTGATGGGTGATGGGTGATGGGTGATAGGTGATGGGTGATAGGTGATGGGTGATAGGAGTTCTATCGCGGGCTCACCCCTGATTCCCTCCTTCCCCCCACCTTCGCGGCCGCCAGGGCGGCCACGGCCATGACGGCGCCGGCCGAGACGAACGTCACGGCGTCGCCGCCGAGGTCGAACGTGAGGCCGAACGCTTCGGGACCCAGCAGGCGGCCGAGCGCGCCGAGGGCCTGGGCCAGGCCCAGGATACTGCCCTGCTCCTCCGGCGCCGCGAGCACCGACACCAGGCCGGTCGCCGCCGGCGTGAACACGCCGTTGCCGATGACCAGTATCACGGTCCACACCCAGAACCACGGCACGTGGTCCAGCAGGGGGATGACGGCGATGGCCCCGCTCATCACCACCGCGCCGCTCAGCAGCATGGCCTTGTCGCCCACCAGCCGCGCCAGTTTCCCGTAGGCCCAGCCCTGCATCACGATGGACACCGTGCCCACGACGGCGAAGAACCACCCCAGTTCCCGCTCCTGCCAGCCGAAGGCCGCGTCGGTGTAGAGCGGCAGGACGGTGATGTAGCCCGACCACGCGAGCGCGGCGAACGGCCACATGAACAGCAGGGGCCGCAGGGCGTGGTGCCCGAACGCTTCCCTGGCATGGGCCCGGTCGATCAGCGGCCCGCTGGTCCGATGGGCCTCCTGGAGCGACTCCGGCAGGATGCGCCAGGCCAGCACCAGGTTCACGGCCGAGATGGCGGCGGCCAGCAGGCCCGGCGCCGCAGGCCCGCCCAGGTGGGCCGCGAAGCCGCCCAGCGCCGGCCCGATGACCGCGCCGATGCCGAACGCCGCGCCGATGATGCCCATGCTCTTCGCCCGTTCGGACGCCGGCGTGACGTCGGCGATGTACGCCTGGGCCACGGCGATGTTGCCCGCCGCGAAACCCGAGACCAGCCGCGCCACCAGCAGGGCGGCGTACGAGCCCGCGAGGCCGAACAGCAGGTAGCCGGCCACGTTGAACACGATGGTCGCCAGCAGGATGGGCCGGCGGCCGACGCGGTCGGACAGCCGCCCCAGCGCCAGCGTCGCCACGAACTGCATGCCGGAGTAGGAACCCATCAGCACGCCGAGCCCGAGACCGCCGGCGCCGAAACGCTGGGCCACGTACGGCAGGATCGGCAGGATGATGCCGAAGCCGATGAGGTCGATGAGGACCGTCAGGAAGATGACGGACAGCTTGCCGCGGGTCGCGGGCATGAAGGTGGAAGGTAATGGGGGGAGGCCCCATCACCTCTCACCCATCACCCATCACCTCTCCCAACCCCTACCCCTCTCACCTACCCCCACCCCCATCACCGGGTCGCTCACCGGCGGAGCACTCGCCCGAGCCACACCGCGATGTCATCCAGCACCTCGGCCGGCACCTCCTGCTGGCGCAGGCCGGGATACTCGCTCGGCGACCCGTCGCCGTCGGTCGGCAGGAACAGGTGGTTGAGCCGGGGATAGATCCTCACCGTGACGCCGCGGTTGCCCGCGGCGCGCATGGCGGCCGCGAGCGTGTCGGCCTGGCCGACGCTGATCTGCCGGTCGAGCGCACCCTGGAGGATGAGCACCGGCACGCGCAGGCGCCGGGCCGTGGGCAGCGGGTCCCAGACATCGAACCAGCGCGTCCAGGCGTTCGCCGCCGCGTACTCGTCGAGCTGGCGCGGCACCTCGGCGAGCAAACGCTGGCGGGTGCTGTCGGCGAGGCCGGGCGCCACGAGCACCGGGCGCGTGAACTGGTCGCGCAGGATGTCGCGGCCCGGCTTGCCCGGCCCGGCCATCATCACGACGGCCGCGATGCGCGGGTCGGCCACCGCCGCCAGCGGCCCGATGGCGGCGCCCTCGCTGTGCCCGAGCAGGGCCACGCGCCGCGCGTCCACGTCGGGCCGCGTACGCAGCCAGGCCGCGATCTGGACCACGTCCTCGGCATAGTCGGCCGTGGTGCCGAGGGACCCGCCCGAGCCGCCGATGCCGCGGTCGTCGTACCGCAGGACCGCGATGCCGGCGCGCGCGAGCCGCTCGGCGACCTGCCGGAACGGCCGATAGCGGGTGAGCAGGGGCCACAGCTCCTCGTCGCGGTTCTGCTGACCCGAGCCGGAGAGGGTGACGACGACCGGGACGGCGCGGACGACGCCGACCGGCCGGGTGAGCGTGCCCGCCAGCGTGAACGTGTCGCCGCTCGCCGTGCGAACCGGGATGCGCACCTCCTCGGCCGTGTACGGTGCGCCGGGCGGCGCCGAATAGTCGGGCGCCGGCCGGTTGATGCCCGGCAGGGGCGGCAGGGAATCGCGCCCGTTCCAGACGGCCGCCGTCATCTGCTGCGCCGGTATCGAGATGGCGCCGTCGGGCAGGAGCCGGGCGGTCAGCCCCACCATGGTGACCACGGCGGTATCGCCGGCATGGCGCACGGTGGCCACGATGAGCGACTCGGCGCCCATCGGCAGGATGCCGAAGGCGGTGTCGCGCCCGGCCGAGCGGGACGCCAGTTCGGCGATGAGGCTGACCGTCTGTGTCGGCGCCACCGCGTCGGGCCGCAGGGCCAGCGCGCGCGTCTGCATGGTCCCGCGCCCGGCCGTGACCACCAGCGAGTCGCCGCGCATCTCGGCCGTGTACCGCCCGCGCAGGGTGTCACCGGCGGCGTTCCAGGCCTCGGCCTCGAACCGCACGAAGCGGCCGGCGGCATAGGTCGCGCGGCTGTCGAGCTTCAGCGCCAGCAGGGGGATGGTGACACTGCGCTCGATGCGGCCGTCGGCGGACCGATAGGTCTCGCGGCCGACCTCCCTGCCGGCCTGGTTGAAGCGGTAGAGCCGCGTGGCGGCCGGCTCCTGCGCCAGGGCGCTCGCCACGCCGACCACGCCGGCGCACGCGACGGCGAAGGTCGAAGCAGTGAACCTGGAATCCACACGCCAATGTCTCATCGGAATCCCCTTACCCTTGCCTATCACCTATCACCCCTCACCCCTCACCCATCCCCAACCCTCTCACCCACCCCCATCACCTACCCGCTCCTTCGTCCGAAGCCTGCCCGCCTTCACGACCTCCCGCCGCAGGACGAACTCGATCTGGGCATTGAGCGAGCGCAGCTCGTCGGCCGCCCAGCGCTGCAGCGCTTCGTGCAGCTCCGGCTCGATCCTGAGGAGGAAGGCGCGGCGCTCAGCCACTACCCCGCCCGCTCCGCTCCGGCCGGCTCGGGCGGCCGCATCAGTAGAGCGACCCGGCGTTGACCACCGGCGTGGTGTTCTGCTCGGAGCACAGCACCACCAGCAGATTGCTCACCATCGCCGCCTTGCGCTCCTCGTCCAGCCGGACGATCGCCTTGTCGCTGAGCTGGGTGAGCGCCATCTCGACCATGCCCACCGCGCCCTCGACGATCTTCTGGCGCGCCGCGATGATCGCGCTCGCCTGCTGGCGCCGCAGCATGGCGCTGGCGATCTCGGGCGCGTAGGCCAGGTGGCTGATGCGGGCCTCGAGCACGTTCACGCCCGCCTTGGCCAGCCGGTCCTGGATCTCGCCCTTCAGCTTCTCCGCCACCACGGCCGTGTTGCCGCTGAGCGAGACCTGCCCCTCGTCGTGCGCGTCGTAGGGATACTGGTTCGCCAGGGCGCGCAGGGCCGCCTCGCTCTGGACGTGCACGTAGTTCTCGTAGTCGTCCACCTCGAACATCGCCTCGGCCGAATCCACCACCTGCCACACCACCACGGTGCCGATCTCGATCGGGTTCGAGTTGACGTCGTTCACCTTCAGCTTGGCCGTCTCGAAGTTCCGCACCCGGAGCGAGATGCCCTTCTTGGTGAAGAACGGGTTGGCCCACCACAGGCCCGCCTGGCGCACCGTGCCCACGTAGCGGCCGAACAGCTGCAGCACCTTGCCCTGGTTCGGGTTCACCACGAAGAACCCCGCCAGCAGGACGGTCCACACCGTCCACGCCAGCGACTCGACCACGATGCGCGCCGTCGCCTGCGCCCTGATCGCGGCCACGAACTCGGCGCCGAGCGCGATGCCGACCAGCAGCAGGACGGCGATCATGAGCAGGCCGGGCACGGCCTTCTTCTCGATTTCCCGGATCACGATGGTACCGCTCCATTCCGCCAAGGGTAATAGCGAAATGATATCATCATGATACCGACCCGTCAAGTGGCTGTGGAAGTCGTTATGTCACAACAGGTTGGATCAGCGCTTCTTGTCCTGGCCCCGCTGGCGGAGGGCCTTGGCGGCGACCTTGTCGGATCGCTTCCGCTCCACGGCGGCCCGCTGGTCCTCGCGCCGGGCCACGTGGGCGAGCTCGGCCGTGAGCTTGTGCCAGCTCTCGAGGCGTTCGGCGTCGAGCCGGCCCTCGGCGACGGCGGCCTTCACGGCGCAGCCGGGTTCGGGGCCGTGGGTGCAGTCGCCGAAGGCGCAGGCCCGCGCGAGCGCCTCGATGTCGGCGAAGGCGGCCCCGATCCCCTCGTCGGCGTCGAACAGCTGGAGCTCGCGCATGCCGGGCGTGTCGATCAGCAGGCCGCCGCCCGGCACCGCGACCAGCTCGCGCCACGTGGTGGTGTGCCGGCCCCGGGCATCGGCCGCGCGGACCTCGGCCGTCGCCTGCCGCTGGTAGCCGACCATCGCGTTGATGATGGTGCTCTTGCCGACCCCCGAGGAGCCGAGCAGGGCGCCGGTGCGGTGGCCCGCGAGACGGGCGAGCAGGGCGTCGATCCCCTGGCCGCTCGTGGCGCTGGTGAGCAGGACGCTCACGCCGGGGCTCACCTGTTCCGCCGCGTGCACCAGGGGCCCGGGATCGGCGCACAGGTCGGCCTTCGACAGCACGACCACGGGCGCGGCGCCGCTCTCCCAGGCCAGGGCGAGGTAGCGCTCGAGTCGGCGCGGATTGAACTCCGCGTTGAGGGAACTCACCAGGAACACCACGTCGATGTTGGCGGCGACGATCTGTTCGTCGGTCTCGCGGCCGGCGACCTTGCGGGTGAACACGCTGGTGCGCGGCAGGACCGCCTCGATGAGGCCGAGCCCGCCGGCCGCCGGGCGGGTCAGGGCGACCCAGTCGCCCACCGCGGGCAGGTCGCGCCGCTGTTTCGCCCGGTGGCGCAGGCGGCCCGACAGGGAGGCCTCGACCTCGCCGTCCGCGGCGTACAGCTCGAACACGCTGCGGTGCTCGACGGCGACCCGGGCCGGCACCAGCCCGTCCTCGGCGTACCGCGCGAAGGCGTCGGCGTGGCCCGCATGCCAGCCGAGCGCGGTCAGCGCGGCCGGGGCGTCGCTCATGGCGCCGTGCCGTTCAGCGGGGGGCCGCCCGGGGCAGGCGTTCCGGCATGTCGGCCACCACGTAGATCATCACGGCCATGGCGGCCACCGACTGCGCCATCTCGCGCGGGTCGATCTTGTCGGGCGTATCGGCCTCGCTGTGGTGGAACCAGAAGTAGCGCATGCCGTCGACGGCGAGTCCCATGCCGGGCACGCCGCGCTGCATGATGGGGTTGATGTCGGCCCCGCCGCCGCCGCGGGCGATGCTGTCGGCCCCCAGGGGCCGCAGCAGCGTGGCGATGTGGCGCACGATGGCCAGCGCGCTGTCGGTCCCGCCGAACCCGAAGCCCCGCGGCCGGAACACGCCGCCGTCGCTCTCCAGCGCCAGCACGTGGTCGTCCAGCTCGGCCGCGTGGGCGTCGCGGTAGGCCAGGCCGCCGCGCAGGCCGTTCTCCTCGTTGGTCCACCCCACGACCCGCACGGTGCGGCGCGGCCGCAGGCCCAGGCGCTGGAGCAGGCGCACCGCCTCCCAGGCCGCCACCACGCCGCCGCCGTCGTCCACCGCGCCGGCGCCGACATCCCAGGAATCGATGTGGCCGCCGAGCACCACGACCTCGCCGGGCAGTTCGCGGCCGACCAGCTCGCCCATCACGTTGCGCGAGGGCGCGTCGGGCAGGGTCCGGGCGCTCATCCGCAGGCGCACCACGGGCCGGTCGCCGCGGGCGGCCATCCGCCTGAGCATGGCGCTCTCTTCCACGCTGATCGCCGCGTGCGGGATCGGGCGCACGGTGGAGTCGTACTGCATCGCGCCGGTGTGCGGCGTCCGCAGCGAGTACGCGGCCGCCGAGCCGATCAGCGAGGCGACGGCGCCGGCGCGCGCCGCCTCGATCGCGCCGCGCGAGCGGAACTGCACGTTGAAGCCGTAGCTGCGCCACGGCACGTCGAACAGCACGATCTTCCCGCGCGCCTCGGCGGCCCGCGTCCGCAGTTCCTCGAAACTGCCCACCACCAGCACTTCGGCCTCGATGCCGCCGCGCGGCGTGCCGATCGAGCCGCCCAGACCCAGCATGGCGATCGGCGCACGGCGCGGCCGGACCAGCTCCAGCGACTCCGCGCCCCGCACCCAGTGGGGCACCATCACCGGCTCGCCGCGCACGTTCTCCAGGCCGTCGCGCCGCATCTCGGCGATGATCCAGTCGATGGCGTCCTCGAGCGCGCGCGAGCCGCTGAGCCGGTGGCCGAAGCGGTCGCTCAGTTCGGCGAGCCGGTTCCAGGCGCTGGAATCGCGCTGGGCGGCGGCGATGATCGACTCGGCGGCCGGGCGGTACCGCTCGGCCAGGGACTGGGCGCCGAGGGGCGCGGCGGCGAGGGCGGCGGCGGCGATCACGGCGACCGGCGCGGCCCCGAAGCGGATGGTCATGGGGCTAAGCTAACACGGGCCGTGCCGGCCCGGAGGGTCGGCGGGGCACGACGCGGATGCCCGCGGCGCCGCCGGAATCGTCGGGCAGGGTGCGCACGCCCGCCGGCGCCGATCCGCGTGCCCGCCGTCAGTCGAGCGCGACGTCGAGCGCGGCATGGGCCGCGCGCAGGGCCGCCACGGCGGTAGCGGCGTCGGCGGCGCGCGCGAAGATGAATCCGAGGTAGCGGCTGCCCTCGGGCAGGGGCACCAGGCGCTGGCCGCGATGCGCCGTGATCTGCACGTCATCCACCCAGGGCACCAGCTTCGCGGCGCCCACGCCCCGCACCTCGCGCAGGACGCCCGCGCGCGGAGTGGGGACCATCATCACGGCCGCCGCCTCGTCCTCGCGGGTCCAGTCCTCGGCCGGGATCGCGAATCCCAGCGCGTGGGCCAGCAGCAGGTCCTCCAGGCTCCGGCGCCGCGGGCCGAACCGCAGGACGGCGCCGCACCGCCCGCCGATGGGCCGGGCGGCCAGCTCGATCAGCCAGGGCCCGGCCTCGTTCCACCGCACCTCGGCGTGCACCGGACTCCGCCGCAGGCCGAGCGCCCGGGCGGCGCGTTCGACCAGCGCGGCGATGGCCTCCTGCGCCGCCGGGTCCATCCCGCTCGGCGTGGCGTAGATGGTCTCCTCGAAGAACGGGCCGTCGAGCGGGTCGGGCTTGTCGAACAGCGCCAGCACCCGCAGGCGCCCGCCGACCATGACGCCCTCGAGCGCCACCTCCCGCCCCGGCACGAACCGCTCGCACAGGAACAGGCCGGCGTCCTCGCCGCAGGCGCGGCGCGCCTCGGGCTCCTCGAGGATGCGCCGGATGCGTTCGGCCGCGGCCACGAAGGCGCCGGCGTCGTCGGCGCGGATGACGCCCCGGCTCATCGACAGGCGCGTCGGCTTGAGCACGCACGGGTACCGCGCCGCCCGCGCCAGCGCCGGGAGGTCGTCGTCGAAGCGATGCAGGGTGAAGGCCGGCACGCGCACACCGGCCTCGGTCAGCAGGCGCCGCTGGAGGTGCTTGTCCCTCGCCGCGAGGCAGGCCTCCGGCGCATCGTGCGGCAGGCCGAGCGCCCGGGCGACGTGGGCCGCCACCAGGGCGGTGTCGTCGTCCACGCCCGCCACGGCCGCCACGGTGTGCACGGCGGCGAACGCCTGCGCCCCGGCGGCCGCGCGGTCGGCCCGCGCCAGGTCGAGGGCCAGCAGGCGGTCGGGCTGGGCGCCCGCCATGGTGCTGACGTGGTCGGAGGCGATGGTGAGGTCGGCGTCGAGCCGCAGGGCGGCCGACACGTAGGCGTCGGCGCGGTAGGTGGTACTCGGCAGCAGCAGCAGCAGGCGCGGGCGGCTCACACGGGAACATCCGCCGGCGCCGGCCGGCCGGTCAACCCGGGTCTACTTCTTGGCGGAGGCGAAGTACGGGTCGGCGCCCGAGGCGTGGTCGGTCACGTCCACGATGGCCGCGACCTCGGGGGCCAGCTCCTTGACGGTCGTCTCGATACCCTGGCGCAGGGTGACCGACGCCATGCCGCACCCCTGGCAGCCGCCCTGCATCCTGAGGAGGACCACGGCGTCCTGCACGTCGATCAGCTCGACGCGTCCGCCGTGACCGGCGACCATCGGGTTAATGCGGGTATCGAAGATCATCGAGACCTTGGAGAACAGCGCGTCGTCGCCGGCCGGGTCGAACGCGGCCGGGCGCGGCGCCAGCGGCGGCCGGCCGGTGGCCAGCGCGGCGCGGATGGCGGCACCGACGGCCTTGCCCGTCACCTGCCACGGCGCGGTGTCGCTCTTGGTCACGGTCACGCTCGGGCCCGAGACCACCACGTCGGTCACGCCGGGGATCGCGAACAGGCCCTCGGCCAGCGGCGAACCGGCGGCCTCGGCGGCCGACCGGAACCGTCGCGCGCCGCCCTCGAGCAGGGGCACGCCCAGGGTGAAGGTGCAGCGCTTGTTGTCGGCCGGTTCGGCCGTGATGCGGACCTCGCTCATGTCCCGTAAGATACACCGGGCCCTGCGAGAGGGCAGCCGCTCGGCGCGGCGGGCCTCCGGGCCTTAACGAATCGCCGCCGCGGCGGTAGCTCCAAGGCAGGACCCCGGAGGAACCGTGCCCCTGAGACCGCGCCACGTCGTCCGACTCGCCGCCGCGCTCGCCCTCGCGGCGCTCACCCTCGTCCCGCCCGCCGAGGCCCAGCGCGCGCCGCGCCGCCCCCGCCTCGCCGCCGACGCCGACACCAACGACGCCCGCGCCTATTTCATGTACGGCCTCGAGCGCCTCGAGCGCACGCCCGGCCTGGCCGCGCCGGCCTTCTACTGGGCCGCCCGGCTCGAGCCGCTCTCGCCCACGGCCTGGTGGGCCCAGTACATGGCGCAGGTCCTCGGCGACGCCCAGCGGCTGGTCCGCATCGTCCAGCGCGACCCCGTCGCCCTTGCCAGCCCGGAGGTCCGGGCGCTGGACTCCCTGCGGCTCCGGGCCGACATGCGCGACCCGTTCTTCCATCGGGAGTGGGAGGCGCCGAAACTGCTGGCCTATGCCCGGAACGCCGCGCGCCGCGAGGAGTGGTTCGGCACGTCCGAGGATGTCGGCACCACCGGCATCGTGCGGGCCACCGAGCGGTACTTCGAGAGCGGCGACCTCTACAGCCGCGGCCTGCTGTTCTATGGCCAGAACGAGCTGCGCAGCGCGCTCCAGTACTGGGCCCTGGCCCAGCGGACCCGGGAGCTGGCCTGGATCACCGCCGAGCGCGGCCGGGCGTTCGTGGAACTGCGGCAGGGCGACAGCGCGCGGGTCGCGTACACCCGGGCGCTGGAGCTGGCGCGCCGCGGCTACGACCCCGCCGAGCACGGTCTCCACGAGACGCCGGCCGCCTGGGGCTACGCCCTCGGCCGCCTGCTCGAGGACCGGCGGAACACCGCCGCGGCCCGCGCGGCCTACGAGGAGGTCATCGAGCGCGACCCGGCCTTCTACCCGGCGAACCTGCGCCTGGCCGACCTCCTGCTCCAGGCACGCGACACCGCGACGGCGCTCTTCCGCCTCGGCCTCGCCCTCGGCGCCGGCGGCGGAGAGTACTTCACGCAGGTGCATGCGGCCGCGACCTACAGCAGGATGGGACGGCGCGACTCGGCGATGGTGCGCCTGCGGCGCGCCACCGAGCTGGAGCCGTGGGCCTCGGGGGGCTGGCTGCTCTACGGCCGCGCCGCCGACGCCGTCGGCGACACGGCCGCCGCGATCGGCGCCTTCGAGCGGTTCCTGAGGCTGGCCCCGCGCGACGACCTCGGACGCGGGACGGTCACCCCCAGGCTGGACGCGCTCCGGGCCGCGCGGGCCCGCGACTAGGGCGAGGCGGCACGCCCGCGCGGTCGGCGGCGCTGCGCGAGACGGCCATTGATCAGCTCGCCGCGCGCCACTCCGGCCCGAGCCGGGCCATCAGCACGGCGAACAGCTCGATGCCGTCCCAGAGGTTCTGGAGCCGCAGGTTCTCGTTCGCGCCGTGCTGGTTGTTGTCGTGGTTCACCGTCGGCAGGGTCACCAGCGGCGCGCCGAGCACCTCGGCGAAGATGTTGAGCGGCAGACTGCCGCCCAGCGTGGGGACCTGGATGAGCGGCGCATCCAGCGACGGCTCGATGGCCCGCACCACGGCGCGGGCGAACGGCGCGTCGAGCGGGGTGCGCTGGGCCGGATAGCCGCCCGAGCCGAAGGCCGCGCGGACGATGCGCGGATGCCGCGCCCGCGTCGCCGAGTCCGGTTCGGCCTCCACGACGTGCCACCCCTCGCGCACCAGGTGGGCGCGCACCGCCTGCCGCACGTGCCCGGGCGTCTGGTCCGGCACCAGCCGCACGCCGAAGGCGGCCGTGGCGCTGGTGGGGATGACGTTGGCCGCGCCGGCGCCTACCCGCGCCATCTCGATGCCCTGGAGGTTCAGCGCCGGCAGCATGAGGCGTTCCATCAAAGGCGCGTTGCCGGCCTCGGTGGCCGCCAGGCCCAGCTCGCCCCGCAGCTGGGCGTCCACGTCGGGCACCGCGGCCAGCGCGGCCCGTTCGGCCGGCGTGACCGGCCGCACCTGGTCGGCGAAGCCCGCGATGCGCACCTGACCGTCGGCTCCGCGCATCGAGGTGATCAGCTCGGCGAGCAGGATGCCGGGGTTGGGCGCCCAGTTGCCGTAGTGGCCGCTGTGCAGGGGCCGCACCGGCCCGTAGACGGTGAGCTGGAAGCCCATGGACCCGCGCACCCCGAACACCACCTGGGGCCGGCGTGACTGGTGCACCGGGCCGTCGCAGAAGATCCAGGCGTCCGCCTGGAGCACGTCGGCGTAGCGCGTCAGCATCGCCCGGAGGTTGGGCGAACCGGCCTCCTCCTCGCCCTCGAAGAAGAACTTCAGGTTCACGGACGGCCGGCGGCCCGAGGCGCGCAGGGCGTCGAGCGCCGCCAGCATCATGACGATCGGCGACTTGTCGTCGCTGGCCGACCGGGCATAGAGCCGCCACTCGCCGTCGATCGGGGCGTCGGCCGCCGGCGCCGCCACCTCCGTGCCGCCGGCCTCCAACGGGCGGTCGCGCAGGAGGGGCACCCACGGGTCGCCGGCCCAGCGCGCCCGGTCCACCGGCTGGCCGTCGTAGTGCGCGTACAGCACGACGGTGCGCGTCGCGCCCGGCACCCGCAGCTCGCCGAACACCGCGGGCGGCGCGCCCTCGAGCTCGAGCAGGCGCGGCTGGATCCCGCGCCGCCGCAGCATGGCGGCGATCGCCTCGGCGTTGCGGCGGATGCCGGGCGCGTCGGACGCCAGGTTGGGGATGGCCAGCAGGTCGGTCAGTTCCCGCAGGACCGCGGCCTCGTTGGCGCGGCGCCAGGCGCGCGCATCGTCGCGGACGGCGCGCGCGTCGGCGGCGCGCTGGGCCGCGAGCGGCGCGGCGATGGTGACGGACGCGAGAGCGGCCAGCAGTGCACGGTGCATCGGAGCTCCTCCTGGCCGGGAATATGGCGGTTGCGTACCCGTGTCGCGACGAGGCACCTTCTCCCGCCTATGCGCACCCCGCTCGCCGCCCTCGCCGCCGCGCTGGCCGTGATCGCACCGGCCGCCGCCCAGCAGACGCCCCGCCCCGCCGCCGTGGGCGCCGACATCGCCGCCGCCACCAGGGGCATGGACCGCCTCGCCGGCTTCATCCCGCTCGTCCTGGACGCCGAGGGCGGGAGGATCCTGCTCGAACTGCCGCGCGACTCGATGCGCGCCCTGGCGCTCTTCAGCCTCGCCACCGGGCTCGGCTCGAACCCCATCGGGCTCGATCGCGGCGCCAACGGGCCCGACCAGGTGGTCCGCTTCGAGCGCAGCGGCGCCCGGGTGCTGGTGGTGTTCGAGAACTGGGGCTACCGCTCGAGCGCCGGCAACGCCGACCACGCGCGCACCGTGGCCGAGGCGTTCCCGGCCAGCACCGTGGCCGCCCTGCCGCTGGTCGCCGCCGAGGGGGGCCGCCTGCTGGTGGACGCCACCGACTTCTTCGTGCGCGACTGGATCGGCGTGGCCGACGCGCTCCAGCAGAACCAGCAGGGCAGCTACGGCATCGCCCGCGACCGTTCGGGCGTGTTCCGGCCCTACACCCGCGCCTACCCGGCCAACACCGAGGTGGACGTCAGCCTCACGTTCGCCACCCAGGGCCGGCCGGGCCGCATCGTCGCCGCCATCGCGCCCGACGGCTCGGCCATCACCCTGCGCCAGCACGTCTCGCTGATCGAACTGCCCGACGCCGGCTACCGTCCGCGCGCCGCCGACCCGCGTCTGGGCTTCTTCGGCATCACCTTCAAGGATTACGCCCAGCCGTTGCAGGGATCGCTGGACCAGCGCTGGATCGCCCGCCACCGGGTGGAGCGCGACCGCCCGCTGGTCTACTACATCGACCGCGGCATCCCCGAGCCGATCCGCGGCGCCACCATCGAGGGCGCGCGCTTCTGGGAGGAGGCCTTCGCCCGCGCCGGCCTGCCCGGCCTGTTCCGCGTCGAGCTCCTGCCCGAGGGCGCCGACCCGATGGACGCCCGGTACAACGTGGTGCAGTGGGAGAACCGCAACGAGCGCGGCTGGTCCATCGGCGGCTCGCTCGGCGACCCCCGGACCGGCCAGATCATCAAGGCCATGGCGCGCATGGACAGCCACCGCGCCCGCACCGACTACAACATCTACGCCGCGCTCATGGGCGCCGACGCCGCCGCGGCCGACACCGCCTTCGTGCTGGCGCGGGTGCGCCAGGTGACGGCCCACGAGATCGGCCACACCCTGGGCATGGCGCACAACTACATCGCCTCGACCTACGAGCGCGGCTCGGTGATGGACTACCCGCCGCCGCGCGTGCGTCTGACCGCCGACGGCGTCATCGACATCGGCGCGGCCTATGCCCGCGGGCCGGGCGACTTCGACGTGTGGGCCATCCGCTGGGGCTACGGCATCTTCCCGCCCGCCGGCGAGGCCGACTCGCTGCGCGCCATCGTGGCCGAGGGCCTGCGGCGCGGCTGGCTGTTCCTCAGCGACGCCGACGCCCGGCCGGACTTCGCCAGCGACCCGCGCGCCAACCTGTGGGACGATGCGGCGACGCCCGGCGAGTACCTGCGCCACCAGATGGACGTCCGCCGGGTGGCGATGCAGCGCTTCGGCCTGCGCAACATCCGCGTCGGCGAGCCGGTGGCCCTGCTCCAGGAGCGCTTCGCCTACCTGTACTTCTGGCACAAGTTCGCCGTGGCGTCGCTGGCCAAGGCCATCGGCGGCATGGAGTACCACCACGCCATCGCCGGCGACGGCCAGCAGGCCACCCGCTGGGTGCCGGCCGCGGTCCAGCGCGCCGCCCTCGGCCAGCTGCTCGGCGTCCTCGACCCCGCCGAACTGGCCATCCCCGACACGGTGCTCACCCTGCTCGGGCCGCGGCCCTTCGGCGTCGGCGGCGCCCCCGAACTGTTCCAGTCGCGCACCCGGCCCGCCTTCGACGAGCTCGGCGCGGCGCGCACCCTGGCCGACATCGTGGTCAGCGCCCTCCTGCCCCGCGAGCGCGCCGCCCGACTGGTGCTCCAGTCGGCCCGCGACCCGCTCGCCCTGTCGCTGGCGGAGACGATCGACTCGATCGCCGGGCGCACGTTCCGGCCGGCCGCCCCCGGCCGCGAGCGCGCCGAGGCCCTGCGCCGCACCGCCGCCCGCGCGCTGACCGACCAGCTCCTCGGCCTGGCCGCCGATCGCGACGCCCAGCCCGAGGTCCGGGCCATGGTGGACCTCAAGCTCGGTCAGCTGCGCGACCGCGCGCGCCTGCTGAGCCGCGCCGGCACCGAGGCGGCGCGGGCGCACTGGGCGTCCATCGCCGGCGACATCACCCGCTGGCTGGAGCGGCAGGAACTGCCCCAGCCCAGCCGCACGCTCGCGGCGCCGCAGTACGATCCGTTCGGGGAGCCCTGAGCGGGGGACCGCCGGGCGGCCGGCGTCAGGGCTGGGCCAGGACCCAGGCCAGCGCGGCGTCGTGATCGGCGAAGAAGGGCAGATCGCGGTCCGCCACCCGCGTGATGTCGAGGTGGGCCCGCAGTTGCGGGTCCGCGCCCACGACGGCGCCGGCCCGCACGAAAGCCTTGTTGTGCAGGGCCAGCTGCATCAGGGCCCGCAGGACCGTGCGGTCGAGCATCGAATCGCTCACGTCGGTGATGGTGTAGACCGAGTCCTCGCGTTCCCCAGCGATGGCCGCCCGCGCCTCCTCGATGGCGGCCAGCGCCGTGTCCTGGTCGTGGACCCGCGCGAAGTCGAGGCACAGGATGCGCCGCCCGGCCGTCTCGATGAACCGCGCGCGCGTCATCGGTTCACCGCGTCAGCCGCGACAGGGCGAAGGCGGCGGCCGCCGGCGGCGCGAGACCGTCGGCCAGGTCCGCCGCCAGTTCGCCGATGGCCGGGGCGAACTTGAAGCCGATGCCCGAACAGGGGCTCAGCAGCACCACGTTGGCATGGCCGGGGTGCCGGTCCACGATGAAGTCGCCGTCGGCCGTGTTGGTGTAGACGCATACCGCCGAGCGCGCGTGGGCGCCCGCGGCGGCCGGGAGCAGCCGGGCCAGCCGCGCGCGCGTCCGCTCGACCTCGGCGGGCGTGACGTCCCGCCGGACCGCGTCGGCCGTGGTCGCCTCGCCGCGATGATGGATGGCGCATTTCACCTCGCCCTCGAGCAACGGGAAGCCGTAGAACACCTCGCCGGCCTCGTCTTCCCAGAGATACACCGGGCACCGGCCCGGCGCGAGCAGTGCTGCGTCGCCCGCCGGCGTGAACCAGTGCTGGACCACCCGCTCGATCCACACGCCGGCGCCGAGCGCCGCCAGCGCAGGCGCGATCCACGGGCCGGTGGCCAGGATCAGCCGCGCCGCCCGCACGGTGCGCGCGGTGGTGCGGACCGTGACCCCGCCGGCGCCCGCCTCCCACCCGGTGACCGCCTCGTCGAACGCCAGCGTGGCGCCGCCCGCCAGCGCGGCGGCGTGCAGGGCGCGCACGCAGTCCTCGGGCCGCAGTACGCCGGCGCGCGCCTCGAACAGTCCGCGTGCGCCCTCCGGTGCCCGCACCGCCGGCCAGCGGGCCAGTGCCTCCGCCGTGACGTCCTCGGTGACGACCCCGTGGGCCCGGGCGCTGGCGCGCGAAGCGTCCACCACCGCGGCGCCGGGCGGCCCCAGGTACAGGGCACCGGTGGGGATCAGCAGGTCGCTCCGCCCGCTCACCGCGGCGAGCTCGTCCCACAGGGTCCAGGCGTGCCGGGCCAGCGGCGTGTACCGCGGGTGCTCGAACGAGGTCTCGCGGATGATGCGCGAGCCGCCGTGCGAAGAGCCCAGCGTGTGCGGCGGCCGGCGGGCGTCGAGGCCCAGCACCGCGCGGCCGCGCCGCGCCAGCCGCCAGGCGGCCGCGCCGCCCATCACCCCCAGCCCGACCACCACGGCATCGTAGCTCACGCCGCGCGGCTCAGGGCATGGCCGCGATGCACTCGATCTCCACCCGCGCGCCGCTCACCGGGGTGACCACGTCGCCGATCGTCGAACGCGCCGGCGGCCCGTCGGGGAAGAACGTCACGTACACCTCGTTCATCGCCGCGAAGTCGGCCATGTCGGCCAGGAACACCGTGCACTTCACGGCCCGGGCCAGCGACGTGCCGGCCGCCCGGAAGACCCGGTCGAGGTTCTCCAGGGCCTGCCGGACCTCGGCTCTCACGCCGCCGGGCACCAGGGCCGCGGCGCCGGGCGCGATGCCGACCTGTCCCGAGGCGTACACCAGGCCGCCGATCCGCACGGCCGGCGCATACGGCCCCCGCGTCGCCGTGCCCGGCGGGTGGATCGCCTGGCGTTCCTGCGCCGCGGCCGCACCCGCCGCCGCCAGCATCAGCATCGCCGTCACCATCGCGCGTCGCGTCACCGGCGCCTCCCCATTCGTGTGGTCCGACGCCATACAGTAGCCCGCGACCGCGTCCGACGGCCAGAGCGCTTGCATCCGTCCCCCGGCGCCGCGAAGTTCCCGCGCCACCTCCGCCGCGCGAGGCCCATGACCAGCGACGTCGTCGTCGAACTGAGCCGCGTCAGCAAGCGCTTCGGCGCCGTCACGGCCGTGGACGACATCTCGCTCACCATCCGGCGCGGCGAGTTCTTCGCCCTCCTCGGCCCGTCGGGCTGCGGCAAGACCACGACGCTCCGGCTGCTCGCCGGCCTCGACACGCCCGACGCGGGCGACGTGCTGCTGCTCGGCGCGCGCGCCAACCTCGACCGGCCCTGGCAGCGGCCGGTCTCGCTGGTCTTCCAGCACTACGCCCTGTTCCCCCATCTCGACGTGGCGCGCAACGTGGGGTTCGGGCTCGTCGAGCGGCGGGTGCCGCCCGGGGAGGCGGCACGGCGGGTCGCCGCGGCGCTCGAGCTGGTGCGGCTCGATCCGGCGCAGTACGCCCGCCGGCGTCCGTCGGAGCTGTCGGGCGGCCAGCGCCAGCGTGTCGCGCTGGCGCGGGCGCTGGTGCTCGAGCCGGCCATCCTGCTGCTGGACGAGCCGCTCGGCGCCCTGGACCTCCAGCTGAGGCGGGAGATGCAGCTCGAACTCACGGCCCTGAACCGCCGCCTCGGCATCACCTTCGTGTTCGTCACCCACGACCAGGCCGAGGCCCTCGCCATGAGCGACCGCATCGCCGTGATGGACCGCGGCCGCATCGCGCAGGTCGGCACGCCGGCCGAGGTCTACGAGCGCCCGCGCACGCCGTTCGTGGCCGCGTTCATCGGCGCCTGCAACCTGTTCGAGCGCGAACGCGGCGGCCGGCGCGAGCGGATCGCGGTGCGGCCCGAGCGGACCGTCCTGTGCGGCGAGGGCGCGCCGCCCGCGGGAGCCGAGTGGCGCGCCGGCGCGGTGCGCGAGGTCGTCTACCTGGGCGAGACCATCCAGGTCCTGGTGCGGCTCGATGACGGCGCCGAGGCCCGCGTGGCCCTGCGCAACGAGGGCCAGGTGGACCGTCCGCTGGCCTGGAAGGCCGGCGACCGCGCCGCCGTCGCCTGGCATGACGCCGCCGCCACGGCGCTGGAGGACGGCTGAACGCGCCGCGCCGGGTGGCCGGCTGGCTCGCGCGGCGCCCCGGCGCCCGCGCCGCGGCCCTGGCCGGTCCCGGCGTCGCCTGGCTGCTGGTGTTCTTCGCCGCGCCCATCGCCATCATGTTCGGGTATTCCTTCATGCCGCGCGGCATCTACGGCGGCGTCGAGCCGGGCGTCACGCTGGAGCACTACGCGCGGTTCCTCGACCCGCTCTACCTCCGGGTGGTGTGGCGCACGGTCGCCCTGGCCCTGCTGACCACGGCGCTCTGCCTGGCGCTTGGCTACCCCATGGCCTGGCTCATCGCGCGCGCCGGCCGCTGGCGGCACCTCCTGCTGGTCCTGGTGGTGGTGCCGCTGTGGACCAGCTTCCTGGTCCGGACCTACGCCCTGATGTTCCTGCTGCGCGACGCGGGGCCGGTGAACGCGATCCTGCTCGGCCTGGGCGTGGTGACCGAGCCCGTCCCCCTGCTCTACTCGCCGTTCGCCGTCCTCCTGGGCCTGGTCGCCGGTCACCTGCCGCTCATGGTCCTGCCGCTCTATGCCTCGCTCGAGAAGCTCGACCCCGCCCTGCTCGAGGCCGCCGAGGTGCTGGGCGCGCGGCCGGCCTCGCGCCTGGCTCGGGTCATCTGGCCGCTGTCCCTGCCTGGCGTCGCCGCCGGCTGCCTGCTGGTGTTCATCCCGGCGCTCGGCGCGTTCCTCACGCCCGACCTGCTGGGCGGCGCCCGGCAGGCCATGCTCGGCAACCTGGTGCAGAACCAGTTCGCCGCCGCCCGCAACTGGCCCTTCGGCGCCGCCATCTCGTTCATCGTGATGGCCGCGGTGCTGGCCGCCCAGGCGCTCTGGGTGCGCCGCCGCGGCGGGGCGCTGGCGCCGTGACGCGCCGGCCGCCGGTCGCCGTGCTGGTCATCGCGGCGGCGGGCTTCGCCCTGCTCCACCTGCCCCTCGTGGTGCTGGCGGTCTTCTCGTTCAACGCCTCGCGCTACTCGGTGACGTGGACCGGCGCCACGCTCGCCTGGTACCGCGAGGCCCTGACCCGCCCCGATGTCCTGGCGGCCCTGCGCCTGTCGCTCGTCATCGCCCTGGCCACCACGGCCATCGCCACCGTGCTCGGCACCCTGCTCGCCCTGGCGCTGGCCCGGCACCGCTTCCGCGGCCGCCGCGCGATCGAGGGCGGCCTGCTGCTGCCGGTCGTGACGCCCGAGATCGTCATGGGCATCAGCCTGCTGCTGCTGTTCTCGACCCTGCGCGTGCCGCTCGGCCCCCTGACCGTCACCGCCGCGCACGTCGCCTTCAGCATCTCGTTCGTGGTCATCGTGGTCCGCGCGCGCCTCGCGGGCATCGACCGCTCGCTCGAGGAGGCGGCCATGACCCTGGGCGCCGACGGCCCCGGGACCTTCCGGCGCGTCACCCTGCCCCTGCTGGCGCCGGGCATCCTGGCCGGCGCCCTGCTCGCCTTCACGATGTCGATCGACGACTTCGTCATCACGTTCTTCGTGGCGGGCCCCGGCACCACGACCCTGCCGGTGCTGGTCTACGGCATGGCGCGCCGGACGCTCGAGCCGACCATCAACGCCGTCAGCACCATGATGCTCGTGGCCACGACCGTCCTCGCCCTGCTCGCCGACCGGCTGGCCCGCGCCCGCACCGGGTGAGGGCGCCGTTGTGCCGGCGGGCGGCCTGGCCTATTCCTTACGCCGCATGATCCGCCCCGGCCCCTCCCGCCGCGCCGTCCTGGCCGCCGCCGCCGCGGCCCTCGCCGCGCCGCAGACCTCGTGCGGGCGCGGCGCCGACCGCCGGGGCGCCGACGCGCCGCCCGCCGACCTCGGCCCCATCGAGGACGCGCTCGCCATCTACAACTGGTCCGACTACATCGCCCCGGGCGTCGTCGAGGGATTCAGCCGCGAGTTCGGCGTGCGCGTGAGCTACGACACCTACGAGAGCAACGAGGAGATGTTCGCCAAGCTGCTGGCCGGCGGCGGCGGCTACGACATCACGGTGCCCTCGAGCTACCTGCTCGAGGCGATGCGGGCCGCCGGCATGGTGCGGCCGCTCGACCGCGGCCACCTGGGCAACTGGGGCAACATCGCACCCCTGTTCCTCGATCCGCCGTTCGATCCGGGCAACCGCTACGCGGTCCCCTGGTCCTGGGGCGTCACCGGCATCGCCTGGCGGCGCGACCGCATGGCCCGGCCGCCGGCCGGCTGGGGCGTGTTCCACGACCCGCGCTGGCGCGGCCGCACCACCATGCTCGACGACGGCCGCGAGGTGCTGGGCGCCATGCTGAAGCTCCGCGGCCACGGGCTCAACACCGTCGCGCCGGCGGCCCTCGGCCGCGCGCGCGACGACGCCATCGCCGCCAAGCGGCTGCTGCGGGCCTTCAAGTCGGCCCCGGTCAAGGGCGATCTCATCGCCGGCGACGTCTGGATCGCGCAGATGTGGAACGGGGACGCGGCGCAGGCGGCGCGGGAGCAGGACGCCATCGCCTTCGCCGTGCCGGCCGAGGGATCGGCCATCTGGACCGACGGCGCCGTGGTCCTGGCGACCGCGCCGCACCCGCGGGCGGCGCATGAATTCCTGAACTACTGCCTGCGGCCCGAGGTGGCCGCCGCCATCGGCGACGCGACCGGCTACGGCTCGCCCAACGCGGCCGGCGCGCCGCGACAGCGGCGGCCCGTGCCCCTGCCGTCCGACGCGGAGCTGATGCGGCTGGAGTACTTCCGCGACCTCGGCGCGGCGACCGAGACCTGGGACCGGCTGTGGACCGAGGTGAAAGCCGCCTGAGCGTCAGTTCCTGATGAGCGCGACCAGGCCGGCGATCGTGAAGGGGATGGTCAGCAGGATGTTGAGCGTCGAGACGAACTGGTACGGATTGCGGACCGCCCGCGCCGGCACCACGAATCGGTCGCCGGCCTGGATGCTCATCGCGTCGAGCGTCCGCCCTTCGGTCACGGCCCGTTGCAGGTCGGCCCCGGTGTAGATCCGCTCGAGCCCGCGCTCGATGCGGAACTGGTCGAGCTCGGCATCGACCGCCAGGCCGCCCGCGATCTGCAGCACCTCGTTCACCGGCACGTCCACCGGGACGGTGTAGAAGCCCTGCCGCGCCACGGCGCCGATCACCGCGACGCGGATGAGCGCCTGCGCCCGGACCCGCGGCTCCCGGATGAACTGCGCCAGCCGCTGGGTCAGGAAGTCGTTCAGCTCGACCCGCAGCACGCCGCCCAGCGGGATGGCGCCGACGGTCGGGAGCACCACCTCGCGCTGGGCCTGCACCGTGAAGGTGTCGGTCAGCGAGGTCTCGCCCTCGACCCGCAGCATGATGCGGTCGCCCACCTGGAAATCGCCCTCGCTCAGACGGCGGCGGACCAGGTTGGCCTGGGCCCGCGCCTGGGTCCGGATCTGGCTGGAATAGACCGAGGAGTTCGACGCCGTCTCCAGCTGGACCAGCAGGTCCTGCAGCGCCTGGCGCGTCGCGCGCACCTGGCTGAGCTCGGCGCCGGGGATCTGGGCCGCGGCCGCACCGGCCGCGCCGAACGCCAGCGCGGACGCCACGAACACCAGTCGCCACGATCGGGGGAGCACGGCCTTCATGGGAGGGAAGTCTATGACGCCCCGGAGCCCCGCGCCACCCGGCGCGGGCCGGTGTGGGCGGTGGCGGTCGGAGGTGGGGGGCTCACCGGGACGGCGCGACCTGGGACGCAACCGCCCGCGATGAGGACCGCACCCACCTCAGACCATGGCGTGTTCGTTATGCTCCGCGCCGCAGCAGGATGGGACCTCCGACCAGCCCGAAACGCGCGAACTCACCCAGCTTGCGCGTGGCACTGCCCGCCGGCTGACCCGTCAGGGCCCGGCCGCACTGCCCGCACTCCTCGTCGGCTGCATCGCGCATCGGCCACATGGAACCGCGGCCGACACGCCGTCGATCCACCGTCCGCCCCGTGGCGCATTCCTCGCACAGCATAGACCTGCCCCCTCACCTCGCGCTCACCTTCACAACCACCGGGACGACACGATACAAGTTCGGGGCCACGACTCGGGGCAACCGTCCAAGCATTCGATTGCACAACGACTTGGCCGCCCGTCCAGGATCGGTCCCGGCCGCCGTTTCCGTTGCGCCGCCGCGTCAGACTCGACCGTCGCGGCTGGGGTTTTGTCGCATTGCTGTTACAGTGAAGACCGGCGGTGAATCGTTAACATGTTGCTGTTGAAAGGTTTACACATGTTGAGAGCGTTCGCATGGGTTCTGCGGTGGTTTGAGCGCACCGCAGACCCGCCGGCAGCGCCTGGGAAGCTCCGCCGGAGGCTACACGCATGGGTATCCGCGGCGACGACAGCCCTTTGAGGACCTCCATGGCCGAGCCGGGCCGCAGCCATCCGCCTCTCGTCGTGATCGCGAACAGCCAGGAGTGGCATACGCGATCGCTCGAGAGCATCCTCGGCCCGCACGGGTTCGCCGTGCTGCGCGCCTATACCGGCCGTCAGGCCCTCGAGCGCGTCCTCAGTGCCCAGCCCGACATCGTCATCCTCGACACCGACCTGCCCGACATCGACGGCCTCGAAGTCTGCCGTCAGCTGCGCTCCGACGCCCGCGTGAGCGGCAGCACGCCGATCCTGATCACCAGCCCCGGGCACCCGAGCCGGCACAAGCGGCTCGAGGCCCTGCGCGCGGGCGCCTGGGATTTCCTCGGCCCGACGCTCGACGGCGAGGAGCTGCCGCTCAGGCTCGACGCCTACGTGCGGGCGAAGTTCGACGCCGATCGGGCCCGCGAGGAGAGCCTGCTCGATCAGCTGACCGGCCTCTACAACATCCGCGGCCTGGCGCGGCGGGCCCGCGAGCTCGGCTCGCAGGCGTTCCGTCACCGCGAGCCGTTCGCCTGCGTGGTGTTCGCGCCGATGCTGGACGGGAGCTGGATGGCCGACGACGCCGCCTCGGAGTCGGCGCTGAACGCGGCCGTGGAGCAGCTGGCGAAGGCCCTGCGGGAGACCGGGCGGGTGTCCGACGCGATCGGGCGGCTCGGGCCGACGGAGTTCGCCATCGTGGCGCAGGGCACCGACCGCGAAGGCGCGGTGCGGCTGGCCGAGCGCCTGCAGCGCTCGCTCCAGGCCATGCTGGCCGATACCGAGCAGCGGTTCCGGATGTGCGCCGGGTACGATGCGGTGGACGATTATCACGAAGCGCCGATCGAGCCGTCGGACATGCTGGTGCGCGCCACGATGGCGATGCGCCTGTCGCGGTCCGACAGCGCCGGGAGCTGGATCCGGCCGTTCGAGGCCCGGGTCAACTGACGGGGCGGGTCCCTAGCTGCTCCCCGCGATGAGCCGACCCGCGCCGGTGGCGGTCCCGGCCGCCTGGACCTCGTCGTCGGCGGCATACCCCGGCAGGTAGCTGTAGTACTTGTAGATCCCCTCCGGCTTCACGTCGTTCAGCACCGCGCCCAGCACCCGGATCGGCAGACGGTCGAGGTCGCCCAGCTTGGCGCCGGTCAGTTCCTTGTTGGTCACGCCGGTCCGCAGCACCAGCAGCAGGTTCCCCGTCAGTGATCCCAGCACCAGCGGATCGACGCCCGCGCCCAGCGGCGCCGAGTCGACGATGATGACGCCGTACTGCGACCGCAGGCTGATGAGCAGCTGGCTCATGGCCGGCGAGGCCAGGAGCTCCGGGCCGCCCGCCCGCCGCGTGCCGCAGCCGATGAAGTCGACCGACGGCAGGCTGGTGTGCTGGATGACCTGCTCGCGCTCGGCGTGGCCGCCCAGGTAGTCGATGAGCCCCGGCTTGCGGTTCGCCTTGAGGACCCGGTGCAGGGTGCCGCGCCGGATGTCGCCGTCGATGAGCAGGGTGCGGTGGCCGGCGTCGGCGAACGACAGTGCCAGGTTGCTGGCCAGGAAGGACTTCCCGTCGCCGCTGCCGGGACTGGTGATGGTGACGACCAGCGGCCCGGCCGAACCGTGGGCGGTCACGATGCGCAGTCGCACCGACCGCAGTGCCTCGACCACCTGCGCCGAGGCCTCGTCCCGACCCGACCCCGCGTTCAGCCGCGGGATCGCCCCCAGGATGTCGAGGCCGAGCTCCTCGGTCACCTGGTCGGGGTAGCGCAGGCGGCGGTCGAACCGGTCGAGCAGCAGCGCCAGCGCGATGCCGAGGGCCAGCGAGCCGGCCATGCTGCCCAGCGCGACCAGCGGCTTGATGTTCTTGGTCGGCCGGTCGGGGACCACCGCCGGGTCGAGGATCCGGACGTCCGGGATGCTGCTGGCCTCGGCCAGCCGGGCCTCGCTGTAGCGGGCCTGGAGGTTGGTATACAGCTGGTTGGCGATGGTGACGTCGCGCGAGAGCCGCGCCTCCTCGATGGCGCGCGTCGGGATCTCCCGCAGGTCGCGCGAGGCGACGTTGATGCGCTCGTTGAGGAACGACTCGCGGGTGCGCATGTCGTCGAGCAGCGACCGCATCATGGCCGGGATGCCCTGGCGCTGCAGCCCCCGGATCTCGGACAGCTGCCGCTCGACCTGCGGGTTGTCGTCGGTATAGCGCAGGCGGAGGATCCGCAGGGCCGCCTGTTTCGCCGTCAGGTCCGACAGGGCCGCGCGCAGCTCCGAGTTGCTCTGGATCGACGGGATCGCCTCGAGCACCACCGCCGAGATGCCGCTGTCCGGCGGCTGCTGCAGCACGCGCTGGATCGCCTCGCGGTCACGGCGCAGCTGGTCGCTCTCGCTGCGCATGTTGAAGTAGCTCTGCAGCGCCGGCGTCTGGGTCATCTGCAGTCCCGACACCACCGGCGGCGCCTGCTCCTCGCGCGGCAGGGTGATGGTGTTGACCTTGAAGGTCTCGAGCGCGTTCTCGGCGCGGCGCAGTTCGACGTACGACGCCTGCAGCTGGGCATCGAGGATGCGCGTCAGCTCCGTCAGCTTCTCCCGCTTCAGGTTGCGCGCCACCGACACGAACTGTTCGGCGATCGAGTTGAGGGTCGCCGCCGTCAGCGCCGGCACCCGGCCGTCCAGCGTGAGCTTGAGGAAGTTCCCGTCGCGCGGCGGAAGCACGGCGCCGAGGCGGGCGTTCAGGCCCACCGCCGCCTGCCGCGGCACGGTCACGCTGAAGCCGACGACGCGCCCGGGACGGAACGCCGTGGCCGGCGGCAGCCAGCGGAAGCCCGCGGGCACCCCGACCGAGTCACCCGCCGCACCGCGCTGCACCTCGCCCGCCACGTTGTGGAGCAGCACGAACGAGCGGCCGTCGGCACTGGCCCGGAACTCGTAGCGGCCCGGGCGGAACCGGTCCATCAGCTCGAAGCTGCTGAACAGCGGGGCATCCAGCCCCGGGTTCTCGATCGACAGGTACAGCC
Source organism: uncultured Gemmatimonadales bacterium (assembly GCA_964550365.1). Lineage (GTDB taxonomy): Bacteria > Gemmatimonadota > Gemmatimonadetes > Gemmatimonadales > JACORV01 > DASXPG01. The sequence goes on from CAZJZC010000001.1 coordinate 35,054, forward strand.
GCTGGGCCTTCACAACCGAGTCCAGCACCGTGAACGAGCGGAGCAGGTCCAGCCAGTTGGTGTTCTGCAGCAGCTGCCCCTGCTGGATCGGGCCCTGGGTGCCCGCCATCGGTTCGACCCAGATGGTGGCCTGCGCCTGGTAGACCGGATCGAGGATGCGGGCCACGGTCACGCCGCCGGCCGCGCCGACGACCGTCAGGAAGGCGACCAGCCACTTGTAGCGCCCGACCGCCGCCAGGTACCGGCCGAAGTCCGGCCCGCGCTCCTCGGCGGGCAGCGGCGGCGGCGCATTGTAGCCCGATGGCACCGCGGCGGGGTCGGCCCGCACGATGGCCGTGCCGTCCGAACCCTCGAGACCCGCTGGCAGATTGCTCGACATTCGCTTCTCTACCCCTGGATTCTGGCCGCTCGCCGCGGAGGGTCCCCCCTCCCGGTCGCGGCACGCCGCTGAATATACGCCTTTTTCTCCCGGCGGAGCTTGCCGCCGCCAAGCTGTTGCAGTAACGCAACCTTTGGGCCATGCCGCAGGACTGTTGCGCCGGAACAACGTTGCACCCTTGACATACCCCCGTCCGACTCCCCTAATTGCACGTTTCGGCAGAACTCCGTGCCCCCCGGGTCGTGCCGGGGGGTTTTGTTCCACCGCCGCGCACCTGGACGACACTGGATGACCGCGATCCCGGCTTCGAACACCCTGGTGATCAGCGCCGAGGCCAAGGCCAGCCTCGCCGTGCTGATCATCGACGATGAGCGCACCTTGCGCGAGAGCTGCAAGAGCGTCCTGGAGGCCGACGGCTTCCGGGTCGAGGTGTGCGCCCGCGGCGCCGACGCCCAGCAGCTCATCCAGCGGCGGCGCTACGACATCATCCTGACCGACCTGTACATGTCGGACGTCACCGGGATGGACCTGCTCAAGGCCGCCCTCGAGGCGGCGCCCGAGACCCTGGTGATCGTGATGACCGGCAACCCGAGCGTGGCGTCGAACGTCGAAGCGTTGCGCGCGGGCGCCTGGGACTACATCCCGAAACCGTTCTCGGCGACCCATCTCCAGATCCTGCTGGGCCGCGCCGCCCATGCGGTGATGGTGGCGCGGGAATCCTCGGCCAGTCACGTCGGCGACGACGACTCGCCGGTGCAGCTGCTGGGCACCTCGCCGGAGTTCCGGCGGGCCCTCGAGCTCGCCCGCAAGGTGGCCGTGACCGACGCCTCGGTGTTCATCACCGGCGAGAGCGGGACCGGCAAGGAGATGATCGCGCAGTTCATCCACGCCCACAGCCGCCGCAGTTCGCGGCCCATCGTGGCGGTCAACTGCGCCGCCCTGCCCGAGGCCCTGCTCGAGTCCGAGATGTTCGGGCACATGAAGGGCGCCTTCACCGGCGCCGTGAAGGACAAGGCCGGCCTGCTGGAGGCCGCCAACGGCGGCACCCTGTTCCTCGACGAGCTGATCGAGATGCCCAAGCCGGTCCAGGCCAAGCTGCTGCGCGTGATCCAGGACGGCGTGGTCCGGCGGCTCGGCAGTGCGCAGACCAGCGCGGTGGTCAACGTGCGGTTCATCGCGGCATCGAATCGCGACCCCGACGAGTCCGTGCGTGACGGCGCCCTCCGTGAGGACCTGTACTACCGCCTGCGCGTGGTGCCGATCCACCTGCCGCCCCTGCGCGAGCGGCCCGAGGACATCACCCTGCTGGCGAACCACTTCCTGACGCTGTACTGGCGCCGGCACCGGGGCGCCAATGCTCCTCTGCCCACGCTGTCCGACGGCGCCCTGAGCGCGCTGGCGGCGCACGGCTGGCCGGGCAACGTGCGCGAACTGCAGAACGCCATCGAGCACACGGTGGTCCTGCTCGAACCCGGGCAGGAGATCCAGCAGAAGGACATCCCGTTCCCCGGGACCGACCGGCCGGCGACCGGCGGCGCGGACGTCACGACCCCGATGTGGAACGACGAGGAGCTGGAGCAGAGCTACCACGCGGCGCGCGAGCGGGTGATCGCGACCTTCGAGCGCCGCTACCTCACCTGGCTGGTCAACCGCGCCGGCGGGAACATGTCCAAGGCCGCGCGGCTGGCCGGCGTCGACCGGACCACGCTCTATCGGCTGATGGAGCGGCACGGACTGCAGCGTGAAACCATCACCGTCGCGTCGGAGTAGCATGACCGGCCACGGGACCGAACTCGGTCGCGCCGGCGCCCGTCGCGAACGGGTGGCCGAGCGGCCCGCCCCGGCGGCGGCCGAGAGCACCGCCGGGCAACTCGGCGGCGCCCTCGAGAGCGTCGGCTTCCCGGAGATCCGCGCGGCCGCGCAGGCCGTGCTCGCCGCCTGGACCAACACGCGGGGCGACGCCGCCGACCCCGCCGAGGCCCGGCAGGCGGTCATCTGGCTGGCCGACGCGGTGGACCGCGTGGCGCGCGGCGGGACGGTCGGCGCCGAAACGCCGGCCTCGACGCCGCTGGGCCGCCACCTGCTGGCCGAACTGCGGGGCGAACTGGTGCGGGCCTGGCACGCGGCCGGCGACGCGGGCCCGGACATGCTGGAGGTGCTCGGGGCGATCGAAACGGTCCGCCGGGCCATCGAGCCCGACTGGGCCGAGTACTTCACGTCGCGCCTCTCGGGGCCCGACGGCCTGGACCTCGTGGTGGAGGTCGCCCACGACCTGCGCTCGCCGGTGACCTCGATCATCTTCCTCGCCGAAACGCTCACCCGCGGCCAGAGCGGCGAGGTGAACGAGCTCCAGAAGCGGCAGCTGCGCCTCATCTACAGCGCCGCCCTGGGCCTCTCGTCCATGGCCAGCGACGTCATCGAACTGGCCCGCGGCGGCGACCAGCTGGTCGAGCGGGAGGTGTCGCCGTTCTCGGTCGCCGAGATCCTGGAGTCGGTCTCGGACATGGTGCGGCCGATCGCCGAGGAGAAGGGCCTCGCGATCCGGTTCACGCCGCCGCCCACCGACCACCGGCTCGGCCGGCCCCTGGCGCTCAGCCGGGTCCTGCTCAACCTCACGACCAACGCCCTCAAGTTCACCGACGACGGCTTCGTGGAGATCAGTACCCGCGCCCGCGGCCTGCAGGCCGTCGAGTTCAGCGTGCGCGACACCGGCCAGGGCATCTCCGAGGAGGCGCTCGCCAACCTGTACCAGCCGTTCCGGCGGACCCGGGCGCGGGCCGGCCGCAGCGGCTACTACTTCTCGGGCACCGGTCTGGGTCTGGCCATGTGCCGCAAGCTGGTCGAAGCGATGGGTGGAGAGTTGCAACTTGAAACGAAACCGGGCTGGGGGACCAGGTTCTTCTTCGAGTTGGCGTTGCCGCCGTCGAGTCATTTGTAGACGGCCGTTCTACCTGCTGTTGCGCTGCCACAACAGACCGCCACATGTCGCAACATCCCGGTACTGTAGCAGTCACGACACAGTAACATAACGTGATGTAATGCAACGGTTTACGCTGTTAAGCGTGACCGGGCACACACAAGCACGTTCCTTGCTACTGTTACACCCCTGCCAATGACAGCCATCGAACTCGTTCGTTCCGACCTTACTGCCGACCGAGCCCGCGCGGAGGCCTTCGAGCCGCCGGCCGACGACGTTGCCGAATCGCGCGCCCGCCGGATCCTCAACATCCTGGTGGCCGCGATCGGCCTGGTGCTCACCGCTCCGCTGCTGCTGGTCATCGCCGTGGCCGTGCGGCTGACGTCGCCGGGACCGATCCTCTACCGGCAGGTTCGGGTCGGCCTCGACCGCCGCAGTCCCCGCCTGCCCGTGGGCAACCACCGGCGCGCCATCGACTACGGCGGGAAGCCGTTCACCATCTACAAGTTCCGGACGATGGCCGCGACCGCCTCGCGCAGCAGCCGCCAGGTGTGGGCCTCGCCGAACGACGCCCGGGTCACGCCGCTCGGCCGGCTGCTGCGCAAGTACCGGCTCGACGAGCTGCCGCAGCTGGTCAACGTGCTGCGCGGCGACATGAACGTCGTCGGCCCGCGTCCCGAGCAGCCGACCATCTTCGCCGACCTGCGCCAGCAGGTGCCGCAGTACGGCGAGCGGCAGCGGGCGCGTCCCGGCATCACGGGCTGGGCCCAGATCAATCACCATTACGACCGCTCGATCGACGACGTGCGCCGCAAGGTGGCGCTCGACCTGGAGTACATCGCCCGGCAGTCGCTGAGAGAGGATCTCCGCATCATGCTGCGGACCGCCCCCGTGCTGGTGTTCAAGAAGGGGGCTTGGTAGTAGCTTGACCGGTGTGGCGACCTCGATGCGGCCGCTCCCATTCCCGATGAAGACGCCAGCGCCGACCACGATCGTCACGGCGCTGGCGTTCCTCGTTCTGTTCTGGCAGCCCATGAGCACCATGGCGCGGGACTGGTGGAACGACCCGGACGCCGGCCACGGCCTGCTGCTGTTCCCGGTCGCCCTGTACCTCGCCTGGCGCCGCGGCCGGGCCCCGGCCGCCGCCGAACAGCCGGTACTCGGGCTGGTCCTGCTCCTCGCGGCCGTCGCCCTCCGGTACGTCTCGGGCCTGGCGGCGGAGCTGTACACCATGCGGCTGTCCATGCTGGGCGCGCTGGCCGGCCTGATCATCGTCCGCAACGGCGTGCGCCAGATCCTGCACTGGTGGCTGCCGACCACCCTGGTGCTGCTGTCGGTGCCGCTGCCGGCGGTGGTCCTGGGCACCCTGGCCCTGCCGCTCCAGCTGATCGCCTCCGAGTGGGGGGCGGCCCTGCTCGAGGCCCGCCATGTCCCGGTCCGCCTGGCAGGGAATGTGCTCTATCTGCCGGGACGGTCGCTCTTCGTGACCGAGGCCTGCAGCGGCCTGCGATCGCTGACGGCGCTGGTGGCGCTGGGGGTCCTGATCGGCGGCCTGTCGCTCCGTTCGGTCTGGGCACGGGTCCTGCTCATCGGAGCAGCGATCCCGGTCGCGATCGCGCTCAACGCGGTCCGGATCTTCCTGACCGGTTTCCTCGTCTATTTCGTCAGCCCCAGCCTGGCCGAAGGGGTGATGCACTACTCGGAGGGCTGGGCCATGTTCGTCATCGCCTTCGCGGCCCTCGGGGCCATCGCGTTCCTCCTGTTGCAGGCCGAGCGCCTGCTCCGGAGGCTCGCGTGAGGGCGTCCCTCATCCGCGCCTGGCTGCCGCCGGCGGTCCTCGCGTTCGGCGCCCTGCTGACCGCGTCCCACACGCGGGCCCAGCAGGCGGCGAGCCTGCGCGCGCCCCTGCGCTCGGCCATCCCCCAGCGCGTCGAGGACCACCCGAGCCGCGACATCGCCCTGTCGGCCGACGAGGAACGCGTGGCCGGGGTGACCAGTTACCTCGTCCGGGCCTACCTCGAGGACGACACGCCGTCCGCGCGGATCGCCTTCTCGCTGTACGTCGGCTACTACGACCGCCAGACCCAGGGGCGGACCATCCACTCGCCGCGCAACTGCCTGCCGGGCGGGGGCTGGGAGCCGCTGACCTCGTCGCGCACCTCGATCGAGACCGGCGCGGGACCGGCGGTGGTGAACCGCTACCTGCTGCAGCGCGGCACCGCGCGCCTCCTGGTCCTGTACTGGTACCAGGGCCGGGGACGCGTGGCCGCCAACGAGTACGCGGTGAAGTGGGACCTGCTGCGGGACGCCGCGGTCCACAAGCGCACCGAGGAGGCCCTGGTGAGGATCATGGTGCCGGTCGACGGCACCGAAGGCGAGGCGTTCGCGCTCGGCCAGCGCGTGGCCGCGACCATCGTGCCGGCGCTGAACGCGGCGCTTCCGCAGCTGCAGTAGCGCGTGCGCGAGCCGAGCGATGACGCTGACCCCTCCACCCGGTGCTCCGACCGAACCGACGCCCGCGCCTGACGTGACGGGCCTGCCCGCGGCCGGCCGCTCCCTGCCGTACCGCTGGATCGCCGCGGGCCTGCTGGCCCTGCACGTCGGGCTGATCTGGTTCGCCCGCACGCCCGGCGTCCTGACCGGCCACGACGACGCCCGGTACCTGCTGCTGGCAAGGTCCCTGCGCGCATCCGGCTACCGGGCGCTGTGGCGCTCCGACATGCCGCTCGAAGCGAACTACCCGCCGGGCTTCCCGGCCCTGCTCGCGCTGGCGGACGTGCTCCACTGGGGCTCGTTCACCCAGCTCATCCTGCTGAACGCCGCCCTGAGCGCCGCGGCGCTCGGGCTCACGTACCTGCTGGCGGCGCGCCGCTGGACCCCGGCCGTCGGCGTGCTGGTGCTGGCGCCGCTCGCCGTCAATCCGCACCTGGTGGATCTCGCCGGCTACGTCATGTCGGAGCCGGCGTTCATGTTCTGGTGCGTCCTGGCCATCGTCCTGCTGACGGACGACCGGCCGGGCCGCACCCGGCTGTGGGCCGCCGGCCTGGCCAGCATCGCCGCCGCGCTGACGCGGACCGTCGGCATCGGCCTGGTCGCCGCGGTCGGCCTGCTGTTCCTGTCGCGCCGGCGGTGGGCCGCGGCGGCCGTCTACGCGCTCGCCGCGGCGCTCACGATCGGCAACTGGCTGGCCTTCACGGTGCGGAACCCGGACCAGTTCCAGGGCGAGGCCTACACGGCCGACCTGCTGAACGTCGAGGGGACCCGGAGCCTGGCGGTGACGCTGGCGCGCCGGGTGACCGAGAACACGGTGGTCTACGCCGGGCGAGCGCTTCCCGACGCCCTCTCGCTGCCGGCCATCGCGTCCACGCCGCTCGACAACGCCGTCTGGGCCGTGCTGGCGGCCCTGCTGCTGCTCGCCGGCGCGGCGAGCATGGTGCGGCGCGCGCGGGCCGGCCTGTTCTTCCTCATCACGACCGCCGTGATCCTGCTGCTCTACAACTGGGCGCTGGTGCGGCTCCTCGCTCCGCTCCTGCCGTTCCTGGTGCTGGCCATCATGGCCGGTGCCGTGCGCCTGGCCGGACGTCGGGCGTGGCAGGTCGCCGGCGCGCTGGCGCTGGTCATGACCGTGACCGGGGCCGTCCGGACCGCGCGCCTGGTGGCCGCGCGGGCCACCTGTGAGCGCGCCGCCGAACTGCCCGCCGGCTGCGTGACGCCCGACCAGGCGAGCTTCTTCGCGGCGGTGGCCTTCATCCGGGAGCACGTGCCGGCCGAGGCCGTGTTCATCACCGCGAAGCAGGCGACCCTGACGCTCTACACCGGCCACCAGAGCGTGAACTTCCCGACCGCGATCCGGGTGGATCCCAGCCGGTTCCTCGACTTCGCGCGGGACAACCGGGTATCATACATCCTGCTGGGGAGCCTCCGGTCGGTCGAGGTCGGCCTGCTGGCCCGGCGCGTCGAGGCGGCCTGCCCGGCGCTGGAGCTCATCGAAGCGTTTCCGCCACGGACCCTGCTGTTCCGTGTGCGGCCGCCAGGCGACACGGAGGGCGAGGCCGGCCCTGCCTGTCGCGCCGTGGCGGCCTACACCATCAGCAACCGCGACCGGGACTTCGATCGTGACTTCTGAGACGTCCTTCCAGAACGACCGCGGCCTCCCGCCGGGTGCTCGCGGCATCAGCCTGCGCAGTGCCCCGACCCGCTCCGTGGTGGTCGCCTCGCGCGCTCCGCGTGACCGGCTCGACACCTGCCTCTCGGCGCTGGTGCCCGCGTGCCGGGCGGCGGGCGTGGAACTGGTGGTCTGCCGCGCCTGCGAGCCGTCGGAGTTCCGGGCGCTCGCGGAGGCCTATCCATCGGTCCTCTGGATGCCCGCGCCCGACGGCCTCGACGAGCGTGGCCTGCGGGCCATCGGCTTCACGGCGGCCGACGGCGACATCGTCTCGCTCCTCGACGACGGCCGGCCGGTGCCCGCCGGCTGGCTCGACGGCCCTCCCGGCCCTGCGGACGCCCATGACTGAGACGGCGCCGGCGCTGTCGGTGGTGGTGCCCTCGGTCAACGGCTGGGGCGACCTGGAGGGCTGCCTGCGTGCGCTCATGGCTCAGCGCGGCGCATCCGTGGAGGCCATCGTGGCCGACCGCGTGGGTCCGGCGGTGCGCGAGCCGCTGCGGCAGGCGTTCCCCTCGGCGGTGCTGATCGAAGCCGCGGCCGGCACCGCCATCCCGGCCCTGCGGCGCCTGGCCTTCGCACGGGCGCGGGCCGAGGTCGTCGGCGTCATCGAGGACCACGTCATCGTCCCGCCGGACTGGGCGGCGCGGATGCTCGCCGCGCACGCCGCGGGCGCCGAGGTGGTCGGCGGCGCGGTGGTCAACGCCGCCACGTCCTCGCTGGTGGACTGGTCCGCGTTCCTGTGCGAGTACAGCCACTGCCTGACGCCGCCGGCCGGGCCGTCGACGTGGCTGACCGGCAACAACACGACGTATCGTCGGGCCCTGCTCGAGCGGTTCGCGGGCGTGATCGCCGAGGACCGCTGGGAGGGCGCACTGCACGACGCCATCCGCGAAGCCGGCATCCCGCTCCTCAGCCGGCCCGACATCGTCGTCGGCCACAAGAAGCATTACACGGTCGGCGAGTACGTCGGCCAGCGGTTCCTGTACTCGCGGTCGTACGCCGGCCTGCGGGTGGCCGGGACACCCGCCCTGCGCCGCCTGGCCTACGGGCTGGCGGCCCTGGCCCTGCCGCCGCTGCTGTTCGCGCGGGTGGTGGGGCGGGTGTGGGCCGCGCGGCGGCACCGCGGCGAGCTGGCCCGGTCCCTGCCCCTGCTGGGGGTCTACGTCGTCAGCTGGGCGCTGGGCGAGAGCGCCGGCGCGTGGTTCGGCGCCGGCGACGCGCTGGAGCGGGTGACCTGATGCGCGAGCCCGACAACCCGCGCACGGTGAGCCCGCTGGCCGAGGGCCAGCGGGTGGCCGTCATCGGCGCCGGGCCCGGCGGCCTGACGGCGGCCTACCTGCTGGCCAAGGCCGGCGTCCCCGTCACGGTCTTCGAGGCCGAACAGGAGGTCGGCGGCATCTCGCGCACGGCCCGCTACAAGGGCTGGCGGTTCGACATCGGCGGCCACCGCTTCTTCACCAAGATCCGCCCGGTCGAGGAGCTGTGGCACGAGATCCTGGGGCCGGAGTTCATCGCGGTCCCGCGGCTCTCGCGCATCTACTACGACGGCCGTTTCTTCGACTACCCGCTCAAGGCCATGAACGCGCTGCGGGGCCTCGGCCTCCTCAACGCGTCGCTCATCATGCTCTCCTACCTCAAGGCGCGCCTCTGGCCCAGCCCGGTCGAGGAGAACTTCGAGCAGTGGGTGTCGAACCGGTTCGGCAGGCGGCTGTACGAGATCTTCTTCAAGACCTACACCGAGAAGGTCTGGGGCATCGCCTGCACCGAGATCCGGGCCGAGTGGGCGGCGCAGCGCATCCAGGGCCTCTCGCTCACCAAGGCCATCCTGTCGGCGGCCCAGCTCACCAAGCGCTCGACGGCCATCAAGACGCTCATCAACGAGTTCCAGTACCCGCGGCTGGGGCCGGGCCAGATGTGGGAGACCGCGACCGAGCGCGTGCGCGCCATGGGCGGCGAGGTGCTGCTCGGGCACGCCGTGACGGCGGTCGAGCTGCACGAGGGCCGCGCCGTGGCGGTCCGCGCGCGCACCGCCGAGGGCGAGCGGCGCTTCGCCTGCGACCACGTCATCTCCACCACGGACGTGCGGGCGCTGGTGCGGGCGCTGGACCCGGCGCCGCCGGCCCGCATCCGCAGCGCGGGGGACGGCCTGCGCTATCGCGACTTCCTGACGGTCGCGCTGATGATCGACCGGCCCGACCTGTTCCCCGACAACTGGATCTACATCCACACGCCGGGCGTGAAGGTGGGCCGCATCCAGAACTTCAACAACTGGTCGAAGGCCATGGTGGCCGACGCCGATCGGACCACCTGCCTGGGGCTCGAGTACTTCTGCTTCGAGGGCGACGGGCTGTGGACCACGCCCGACGCCGAGCTGATCGCCCTGGCCACGCGGGAACTCGCCCAGCTGGGTCTCGACGCCGGGGCGACGGTGTTCGACGGCACCGTGGTCCGCCAGCGGAAGGCGTACCCGATCTACGACGGCGAGTACCGGGCCCACCTGGACGAGGTGCGCTCGTTCATCGACGCGATCCCGAACCTGCACTGTGTCGGCCGCAACGGCATGCACAAGTACAACAACCAGGACCACTCGATGCTGACGGCGATGATGACCGTCTGGAACATGCAGGGCGCGGCGCACGACGTCTGGTCGGTGAACACCGACTACGAGTACCACGAGGAGATCCGGGTCCCGGACGCCCGGCCGGCCGCCGGCACCGTGGCGGACTGAGCCACGATGCGCATCGGCGTGGACGCGACCTGCTGGGCCCACGGCCGGGGCTACGGCCGGTTCGTGCGCGAACTGCTGCCGGCCATGGCGGCGCTGGCGCCCGACGACCACTTCGTCTGCTTCGCCGACCCGCTGGCCGCCGAGCGCTTCGACCTCGCCGCCCCCAACGTGCGCCTGGTGCGGGTGGCCCAGTCGGCCGCGCCGGTCCATGCCGCCGCGGCCGACGGGGCGCGCCGCCCGGTGGACCTGCTGCGGCTGACCGCCGCCGTCTGGCGCGAGCCCACGGACGTGTTCTTCTTCCCCACGGTGTACACCTGGTTCCCGCTGCCGCCCGCGCGCCGCGCCGTGGTGACGATCCACGACGCCATCGCCGAGCGGTTCCCCGCCCTGACCCTGCCCACGCCCCGGGCGCGCCGCTTCTGGCAGGCCAAGGTGGCGCTGGCGCTGTTCCAGGCGCGGCTGGTGCTCACGGTGTCCGAGCACGCCGCCGGCGAGATCGCCGCGGCCCTCGGCCTGCCGCGCGGCGCGATCCGCGTGGCGGTCGAGGCGCCGGCACGGACCTTCCGGCCCGCGGGGCCGGGCGAGAGCGCGCAGGCGGCCGGGCGCGCCGGATTGCCGGCCGGGGCCCGCTGGTTCGTGTACGTGGGCGGCTTCAGCCCGCACAAGCGGGTGGACGCCATCGTGCGGGCGCACGCCGCGCTGGTGCGGGAGACCGGGCCGCGCGCGCCGTACCTCCTGCTGGTGGGCGCGACCACCGGCGACGCGTTCCTCGGCGACCAGCCGGCGATCCGCGCGGCGATCGCCGCGGCGGGGACCGGCGAGCGGGTGCGCTGGACCGGGTTCCTGCCCGACGAGGAACTGCGGGCCCTGCACAGCGGCGCCCTGGCGCTGCTGCTGCCGTCGCTGGCGGAGGGCTTCGGCCTGCCGGCCGTGGAAGCGGCCGCCTGCGCCTGCCCGGTGATCGCCACGACGGCGAGCCCGCTGCCCGACCTGCTGGCGGGCGGCGGCGTGTTCGTGGCCCCCGGCGACGAGGCGGCCCTGACGGCGGCCATGCGCCGGCTGATGACCGACGAGCCGGCGCGCACGGCCATGGCGCGCACCGCGGCCGCGCGGGCCGCGGCGCTCACCTGGCAGCGGGCCGCCGACGCCGCGCTCGGCGCCCTGCGTGAGGCGGCGTGAGCGGCCTGCACTTCGCCATGCTGGCCACGTTCTACCCGCCCTGGAACTTCGGCGGCGACGGCATGGGCATCCTGCGGCTGTCGCAGGCCCTGGTGCGCCGGGGCCACCGGGTCACGGTGATCCACGACGGCGACGCCTACGTCGCGCTGGCCGGCCGCGAACCCGCGGCGCCGTTCGCCGACGACGGCGTCGAGGCGGTCACCCTGCGCAGCCGGCTGGGGCGCCTCAGCACCCTGCTGACCCAGCAGACCGGGCGGCCGGCGATGCACGGCGGGCGCATCCGCCGCGAGCTGGAGGGGCGCGGCGTCGACGTGACCGTGTTCCACAACATCTCGCTGGTCGGAGGCCCGGGCGTCCTGGCGCTGGGACGGGGCACCACGGTCTACATGGCGCACGAGCACTGGCTCGTGTGCCCCTCGCACGTGCTCTGGCGGCACGGCCGGGAGGTCTGTACCGGGCGCGAATGCCTGCGGTGCGTCCTCCACTACCGGCGCCCGCCCCAGCTGTGGCGGTACACCGGCTACCTGGAGCGGGAACTGCGGCACGTCGACACGTTCATCGCCATGAGCGAGTTCAGCCGCGCCAAGCACCGGGAGTTCGGCTTCCCGCGCGACATGGAGGTGGTGCCCTATTTCCTGCCCGCCGCCGACCCTCCGTCGCCCGACGCGGACGCGCCGCCCCAGGAGCGCCCCTACTTCCTGTTCGTCGGCCGGCTGGAGCGCATCAAGGGTCTCGACGACGTGATCCCGGTGTTCGCGCGCTTCGACCGCGCCGACCTGGTCATCGCCGGCGACGGCGAATACGCCGCGACGCTCCGGTCCCTGGCCGGCGGCAACCCGCGCGTGAAGTTCCTCGGCCGCGTGGCGCCCGCCGAACTCTCGCGCTACTATCGGCACGCGGCAGCGCTCATCGTCCCCTCGGTCTGCTACGAGACGTTCGGGATCATCATCATCGAGGCCTTCCGGCAGGGCACCCCCGTGGTGGCCCGGCGCATCGGGCCGTTCCCGGAGATCCTCGGGACCGCGGGCGGCGGCGACCTGTTCACCACGCCGGGCGAGCTGGAGGCGGTGCTGCACCGCTACCTGGACGAGCCGGCGCGCCGCGCCGAGCTCGGCGCGGCCGGCGCCGAGGCGTTCCGACGGCACTGGTCCGAGCAGGCCGTGGTGCCGAGATTCCTCGACGTCGTCCGGCGGGCGGCCGCGCACAAGGGCGACCGGCGGGTGGCCTCAGTCCTGGAGGGGGCGGCGTGAAAGTCTTCATCACCGGCGGCGCGGGGTTCATCGGGTCGCACCTGGCCGACCGCCTGCTGGCCGACGGCCACGAGGTGCTGGTCCTCGACGACCTCTCCACCGGTCAGATGACCAACCTGGACGGCCTCATCGGCCGGCCGGGGTTCGGCTACCGGATCGGCTCCGTCACCGACGAGCCGCTGGTGGCCGAGCTGGTGGACCGCTGCGACGCCACCGTGCACCTGGCGGCGGCCGTGGGCGTGCGGCTCATCGTCGAACGGCCGGTCCACACCATCGAGACCAACGTGCACGGGACCGAGGTGGTGCTGGGCGCCGTGGCGCGCAAGAAGAAGCTGGTGATCGTCGCCTCGACGTCGGAGGTCTACGGCAAGTCGGGCAAGGTGCCCTTCAGCGAGGACGACGACCTGACCATGGGCGCCACCCACCACAGCCGGTGGGCCTACGCCTGCTCCAAGGCGCTGGACGAGTGGCTGGCGCTGGCGTACCACCGCGAGAAGGGCGTGCCGGTGATCATCGCGCGGCTGTTCAACACGGTCGGGCCGCGGCAGACCGGGCGCTACGGCATGGTACTGCCGACCCTGGCGGGCCAGGCGGTCCGCGGCGAACCGCTGACGGTCTACGGCACCGGCGAGCAGTCGCGCTGCTTCGGGCACGTGCGCGACGCGGTCGCGGCCATCGTGAAGCTGATGGCGACCCCGGCCGCCGTGGGCCAGGTGTTCAACATCGGCAACGACGAGGAGGTCACCATCCTGCGGCTGGCCGAGATGGTGCGCGAGGCGGCCGGCAGCAGCTCGCCGATCGTCAAGGTGCCGTACGACGAGGCCTACGCGGCCGGGTTCGAGGACATGCAGCGCCGGGTGCCCGACGTGCGCAAGCTGGCGCGCACCATCGGCATGCGCCCCGAGACCCCGCTGCGCACCATCATCGCCGACGTGGTCGCCGAGCAGCAGGCGCTCGCGGGGCGCTAGGCCGATGCGCGCGATCCTCACCTACCACTCGATCGATCCCTCGGGATCGCCGATCTCGGTGGACGAGGCCGCCTTCCGCGCGCACGTCCGATGGCTCGGGTCGGGCGCGGTGCGGGTCGTGGGGCTGACGGACCTGCTCGAGCCGGGCGACGGCGGTGATGCCGTCGCGCTCACGTTCGACGACGGCTTCGCGAGCTTCGCCGCGGCCGCCTGGCCGCTGCTGCGGGAGCGGCGCCTGCCGGTCACCGTGTTCGTGGTCAGCGCTCATGCCGGCGGCACCAACGACTGGGGCGGGCGGCCGGCGCCCGGCATCCCGACCCTGCCCCTGCTGGACTGGGACGCCCTGGCGCGGCTCACGGAGGACGGCGTCACGCTCGGCGCGCACAGCGCGACCCACCCCGACCTTCGCGCCGTCAGCGACGCCCAGCTGGCCGACGAGCTGGACGCCTCGGCCGACGCCGTGGGCCGGCACACCGGCCGGCGGCCGGCGGCCCTCGCGTACCCCTACGGGCACACCGACGCGCGGGTGACCCGCGCCGCCGCCGCCCGGTTCCGCGCCGCCGTGACCACCGACCTGCGACCGCTCGGGGCCGCCGAGTCGCCGCACCGCCTGCCGCGGCTGGACGCGTTCTACCTGCGCGGCCGCGGCCAGCTCGAGCGCTGGGGCACGGCGGGCTTCGTCCGGCGGCTGGCGCTGCGGCGGGCCGCCCGGCGGGTCCGCTCGGCCCTGCGCCGGAGCCCGGCGTGAGCCGGCCGGACCTCACGGTCATCGTGCCGGCGCTCAACGCCGTCAGCACGCTGCGCGCCTGCCTCGAGGGCCTCACCGCCAGCGACCTGCCGCGGGAGCGCTTCGAGCTGATGCTGGTGGACGACGGATCGACCGACGAGACCAGCCTGGTGGGCGCCGAGTACTGCGACACGGTCATCCGCCTGGCCGGCAGGCCCCACGGCCCGGCCTTCGCCCGCAACCGCGGGGTCGAACAGGCCCGGGGCGACATCGTGGTGTTCGTGGACGCCGACGTGGTGGTCCATCCCGATGCGCTGCGGCGCCTGGTGGAGCGGTTCGCGTCGGCGCCGGACGTGAGCGCGGTGTTCGGCTCGTACGACGCGCGCCCGGCCGCGCGCTCCCTGGTCTCGCGCTACCGCAACCTGCTGCACCACTACGTGCACCAGAAGGGCCGCGGCGACGCCGAGACCTTCTGGGCCGGGCTGGGCGCGGTCCGGCGGGCCGACTTCCTCGAGGTCGGCATGTTCGACGAGTGGCACTACAACCGGCCGCAGATCGAGGACATCGAACTGGGGCGCCGGCTGCGGCGATACGGCCACCGGCTGCTGCTCGACCCGGACATCCAGGGCACGCACCTCAAGCGCTGGACGCTCGGCAGCACCCTGCGCGGCGACTTCCAGCACCGCGGCGTGCCGTGGATGTGGCTGCTGCTCCAGGAGGGCTCGCCGGGCACCACCACGTCGCTCAACGTGCGCACGCTCGAGAAGGTCCTCACCGGGCTGACCGCGCTGGCCCTGCTCACGCCGATCGCCGCGCTGGCGCTCGGCGAGGCGCGGGTGCTGCTGGCCGGCGCGGCCCTGCTGGCCTCGGTATCGGCGGCCAACATCGGCTTCTATCTCTTCCTGCTGCGGCGCGGCGGCCCGCTGCTGGCGGCCGCCGCCGTCCCGCTGCACCTGGCCTACTACGCGGGCAACGCCTTCTCGGTCGTGTCGGGCTGGTTCGTCAACCTGCTGTTCGGCGAACCGGTGCCGCCGGCCGAGATCGCCGCCCACGCGCAGATCGGCATCGCCACCTGGCCGCCGGCACCGCGCCGGTCGGCGCAGAGCATCTGGGAGCAGCCGCGCGGAGGTCCCGATGGATCGTGAGAGTCCCGCACTCCCGCCCGACCTGCAGCTGGCGTTCGAGCCGCTGCACAAGCGCTACTTCGGCGTGGCGATCGGCGCCGCGCTCGGCCTGGTGCTGAGCGGCATGACGGCCGTGGTGCTGATCCGCCGGCCCGACCCGGCGCCCGACATCGGCATCCTGGCCGAGTACTTCTACGGGTACACGGTGAGCTGGCCCGGCGCCCTGGTCGCGCTGGCCTGGGGGTTCGTGGTAGGGTTCGTCGCCGGCTGGTTCACCGCGTTCTGCCGCAATCTCGTGATCGCCGCGTCGCTCTGGGTCTCCCGGACCCGCACCGAGCTGGACGCGACGCGCGATTTCCTCGACCACATCTGACCGGGAGCCGGCATGACGGGTACCGACCAGGAGCTCCGCCAGGCGATCGCCAGGCTCAACGCGCGAGCCTGGGGCATCGCGATGGGCATGCTGCTCGGCGGCGGACTGTTCCTCGCGACCAACATCCTCGTGGTGAAGGGCGGGCCGAACGTCGGCCGGCATCTCTCGCTGCTGAGCGTGTACTTCCCCGGCTACCGGGTGACCTTCCTGGGCAGTTTCATCGGCTTCGTGTACGCCTTCGTGCTGGGCTACATCCTCGGGCGGCTGATCGGCACGATCTACAACAAGCTGCTCGCGAACGACCGGTGAGGGTCGCCGTCCTCGGCCTGGGGAACGCCGGCTTCGACATCCACCTGCCCGCGCTCGCCGCCCTGCCCGGCATCGCCGCCGTGGGCGTGGATCCCGACCCGGCCCGGCGGGCGCGCGCCGCCGACCGGTTCGGCGTCCCGGTGTTCCCCTCGCTCGACGACGCCGCCGCCGCCGCACGGGTCGACGTCGTCATCGTGGCCACGCCCCCGGCCTCCCACGACGCGCTCTGCCGCCGGGCCTTCGACCTCGGTGCCGACGTCCTGTGCGAGAAGCCCTTCGCGCTCAGCGTGGCCGAGGCCCGCGGCATCGTCGCGGCCGCCTCGGCCGCCGGGCGCCGCGTGGCGCTCAACCACGAGTTCCGCGAGATGCCCATCTTCCGGGCCCTGCGCGACGAGCTCGCGCGGCCGGACACCGGCGGCCTGGTGTTCGCGCAGGCATGGCAGAACATGGACCTGCCGCCGTGGAAGGAGCCGGGCTGGCGCGGCCAGCTGCTGACCGGCACGCTCTACGAGGCGGGCCTGCACCTGGTCGACTACCTGCTGGTGCTGTTCGGCGAGGCGCCGGCGGCCGTCTCGGCGACGATGTCGAGCGGCGGGGTCCGGCCGGAACCGTCCGACGCGCTGGCGCTGGTGACCATGGAGTTCTCGCGCGGCCGGCTGGGCCAGGTGATCCAGAACCGCCTGTGCCCGGGGGAGACGCAGTACTTCGAGGTGCGGGCCGACACCGAGCGCGCCTCGCTGCGCGCCTCGTTCGGCGGGCGGGCCCGGGTGAGCGCGGGCCTGTACCGGTCGACCCGGCCGCACCTCCGGCTCGAGCTGGGCGCGTCGGGCATCGCCTGGAGCGAACGCGGCCATGCGCGCCGGATGCTCGCCGCCAATCCCAAGGCGCCGGCCGCAGCGGCCACCGGCATCCTGATCCGCAAGACGCTGGACGCCTTCGCGTCGGGCGGCGCGCCGCCGGCGAGCGGCGAGGACGGCGTCCGGGCGCTCGAGGTGCTCGCGGCGTGCTATGTGTCGGCGGACACGGGGCGGCGCGTGGCCGTGGACGGGGCCGACGCCCTGCGGACCTTCCGGTTCGGCCGTGCTCCCTCGTGAGGGCCGGCACCTGAGGGGTCCCGAGGCCGGCCGGCAGGCACGCGGCAGGGGCGGCCACCGTCCCGCGGGCGACTCAGGGGAGCGTCATGACGGCGTAGCCCCGGATGTCGTGTTCGTCCCGGCGATGCACCTCGACGCGCGCCCGCGAATCCGCCTGCCACTGCCGCAGGACGTCGGCCTCGCCGGGCCGCACGGCATCGTCGAGCAGGATGGTCGCGCCCGGCGCGAGGTGCCCGTGCATGCGCGGCAGCATGCCGATGCGCCCGCCCGGCGTCTCGCCGGGCGGCCCGTCGCACACGACGAGCGCGAAGTCGCGCGGCATGTCGGTGGTCGGCGCGTCGTACCAGTCGAAGGCGCCGTACGAACGCAGGGGGGCGACGCGCAGGCGCACGCCGTGCCCCGGGATCCTGCTCAGCACGCCGGCGACGCGCGCGCCCCATTCCTCGGAATGCTCGAGCGACCAGACCTCGACGCCGGCCCGGCCGGCGACCGTCGCCAGGACGATCGACGTCAGCCCGCTGCCGCAGTCGAGCACCGGCCCGCCGGTGGCGATGCTCCGCGCCGCGCACTCGCGCAGGTACTCGACCGTCGCGGCGAAACCGTCGTTCCGCCAGGCCGCGGCCAGCGCGCGCAGCGCGTCGTCCCCCGGGACGGTGCCGGGCGGCACGCGGCACAGCTCCCGTACGGCCGCGCGCATGCCGACGGTCCAGCGGATGTGCGCGGCCAGATGCCGGATACCGAGCGGAATCCAAGCCCAATGTCCCGCCAAGGTCACCCCGGTGTGAGAGCGTGCGATCCGGCGCGGCGCGAGCCCGGTCGGCAGAATAATACACGCCGGCGACCGCGGGGCGACCGGCGGGGCCCGACCGCCTGATGCCGGAGCCCATCGGAGTGCCCCCGGGGTCCGACGCCGAGCGGCGCGCGCTCGCGCAGCAGGCCATGGATCGTCGCCTGGTCAAGGGCATCGCCTGGACCGGCGCCGCCAAGTGGGGGACCCAGGTGCTGAGCTGGGCCTCGACGCTGATCGTCGCGCGCCTGCTCACCCCGGACGACTACGGCCTGATCGGCATGGCCATGGTGTACCTGGGCTTCGTCCAGCTGATCAACGAGATCGGCGTGAGCGCCGCCATCATCCAGCGGCGGGACCTCGACGCGTCGCTGATCGCCCGGCTGGGCGGCCTGGCGGCGCTGGCGGGCGTGGTCTTCTTCCTGATCTCGCTCGCCGTCGCCGCGCCGCTGGCGGGCTTCTTCGGCGAGCCCGCCGTCAGGTCCATCGTGATCGCGCTGTCGACCACCTTCCTCCTCGGCGGGCTCCAGGTCCTGCCGTACTCCCTGCTGACGCGGGACCTGGAGTTCCGCCGGCTCGCCTGGATCGACGCCGCCGAGGCGATCGCGCTCACGGCCGTCACGCTCGGCGCCGCCCTGCTGGGCTTCGCCTACTGGTCGATCGTGGCCGGCGGGATCGCGGCGAAGCTGGTCGGTGCCGCCGCCGCCCTGGCGGCCCGGCCCCACCGGCTCCGCTGGCCGGCCGACTGGAGCACCCTGGGTCCCGCGCTCCGCTTCGGCTCGAACGTGGTCATCGGGCGCATCGCCTGGTATGCCTACAGCAACGCCGACTTCGCCATCGTCGGCAGGGTCCTCGGCAAGACGGCGCTGGGGGCCTACACGTTCGGCTGGACCATCGCCAGCATCCCCGTCGACAAGGTCAGCGCCCTGCTCGGCCGCGTGATGTTCCCGGTGCTCGCGTCGGTGCAGGACGACCGGGCCGCCGTGACCCGGTACTTCCTCCGCGTCACCGAGGGCCTGGCGCTCGTCACCTTCCCGCTCTCGGTCGGCACGGCCCTGGCGGCCGACAGCCTGGTCAGCGTGGTCCTCGGCCCGCGCTGGACCGCCGCGGTCGAGCCGCTGCGCATCCTGGCGCTGTACGCCGCCTATCGTTCGATCATGACCCTGTTCCCGCACGTCCTGCTGGCGCTGGGCGACGCCCGGCGCACCATGCACCTGAGCGTGAGCGCCGCGATCGTTCTGCCGCTGTGCTTCCTGGGAGGGACGTACTGGGGCACGACCGGCGTGGCCCTGGGGTGGGTGTTCGGCTACCCGCTGGTCACCCTGCCGTTCCTGCTGCGGTATGTGCTGCGCCCGCTGGGCATCGGCGCCGGCACGTACGCCCGGACCCTGTGGCCGGCGTTCAGCGCCACCCTGGTGATGGCGCTGGCGATCGTCGGCGTACGGCAGCTGCTCGCGGACCAGGCGACGGCGCCCGTGACACTGCTGGCGGACGTCGCGACGGGCGCGGCCGCGTACGGCGCCGCCGTCCTGCTCATGCACCGCGACAGGGTCACGGCGCTGGCGCGGGCGGTGCGCGAGGCCCGGCGATGAGGGTCGTGCTGCTGTGCTACTACTATCCGCCCGACCGGGCGGTCGGCGCGCTGCGACCCGGCAAGATCGCCGCGGCCCTCCGGGCCGCGGGCCATGAGGTGACGGTGGTGGCCGCCCGGCCGTCCCCGCCCGCCACGACCGGCGACACCGAGCCCGGCGTCCGGCGCATCACGCCGATCCCCGGCCCGCGCGAGGCGTGGACCGCGCTCAAGCGCCTGGCCGGGCGGCTGGCCGGCCGCGGCGCCGCCGCGAACACCGGCGGCGAGGCCGCGGGCGGCGCGCCGGCCGTGCCGGCCACGGGCACCGGGAAGCGCTGGCTCTTCTCCCTGCTCTGGCTGCCCGATGACCGCCAGGGCTTCATCCTGCCGGCCGTGCTGTCGAGCCTGCGCCTGGTCCGCCGGGCCGACCTGCTCTACACCTCCGGCCCGCCGTTCTCGGTCCACGTCGCGGGGCTGATCCTGCGCGCCCTCAGCGGGACCCGGTGGGCGGCGGAGTTCCGCGACCCGTGGACCGACAACCCCTGGAAGCCGCCGCACGTGCGCAGCCGGTTCAGCGACGCGGCCGAACGCTGGCTCGAGGCCCGCTGCCTGCGCGCGGCCGACGTCGTGGTATCGGTGAGCGAGGGGATCGACGCGGTCCTCTCGCCGCGGGTCCCGCCGGGACCGGGCGGCCGCCGCCGCCACCTGGTGGCGCGCAACGGCATCGACGTGCTCGTCCGCGAGCCGCCGCCGCGCCAGCCGGGCCGGCTGAACATCGTGCACGTGGGCACGTTCTATCATCGGCGGGACCCGCGGCCGTTCCTCGAGGGCCTGGCGCGCGCCCTGCCGGCGCTGACGGCCGCCGGTACGGCCGTGCGGGTGGACCTGGTCGGGGACTGCCGGCGGTACAACGACATCTCGGTGGAACGCGTGGTGCAGGACCTGGGACTGGGCGCGACCGTGCACTTCGAGGACTGGGTGCCGCACGAGCGCTGCCTGGCCATGGTGGGCGCCGCGGACCTCCTGGTCATCCTGGCGCAGGATCAGCCGGGCCAGGTGCCCAACAAGCTGTATGAGTATCTTGGCACGCGACGGCCGGTCCTGGCGATCGCGGACGCCGACGGCGAGACCGCCCGCATGCTCCGCCAGGTCGGCGGACACTTCGTGGTGGCCGACGGCGACCCGGCGGCCGTCGCCGGGGCCGTCGCCGAGGCCCTCGTGGCGGCGTCCGGCGCGCGGCCGAGCCCGGGCGGCGCCGCGGCCCTGCTCGAGGAATGGACGACGCGAACCCAGATGGAGCGGCTCCTTGCCGCCCTGCGACCGGAGCGCTGATGGCCGGAGCCGACGACTTCCTGATGGCGGCCCGCCGGGGCGACCGCGGGCTCATGCGGTACGCGCGACGCGCCTGGCGGGCACTGCTGGGGTTCCGGATGCCCGTCGTCCGGCCGCTGGCCGCGATCCTCTACGCCGAATGGAGTTTCCGGCCGACCTACGTGCCGCTGATCCTCAAGATCCTGTACCGCGAGCCGCTGCTGCGCTACCGCTGCGCCCGCGTCGGCCGGCGCCTCCAGCTCGGCGGCGCCCTGCCCATGATCATCGGCAACGGCCGCATCGAGATCGGCGACGACGTGTCGATCGACACCCGGAACACCTGGATCGTCGGGTTCAAGGTCTCCACCACGCCCGAGCTCGTCATCGGCGACCGGGTCTTCGTCGGCTACCAGACCGTGCTCAGCGTCGCCAAGCGCATCAGCATCGGCGCCGACACCATGATCGCCGGCAACGTGCAGATCTTCGACAACATCAGCCACCCGCTCTCGCCCGGGCGCCGGCGCCGCGGCGAGTCGTTCACGCTCGAGGAGGCCGATCCGGTCACCATCGGCACCAACGTGTGGATCGGCAACGGCGCGACCATCATGCGCGGCGTTTCAATCGGAGACAACTCCGTGGTCGCCGCCTCCTCCGTCGTGACCAAGCCGGTACCCGCCAACACCCTGGTCGCCGGGAATCCGGCCCGGATCATCAAGCAGATCGAGGAGGATGAACCCACACCGGCCCCTTAGCGACACCATCGCGACATCACGTCGTCGTCACCGACTTGGTGATCCACATCACATTTCCTTGGCACCCCACGTTCTTTACGCCGTCCGCGATCCGACTCATTATTGACGCTTGAGTCCAGTACGGGCCGTCGCACGTCCGTGCGTGCCCGCCCACGTGGGAACGAGGACCCCGGCATGCCCGCATGGAGCGCGCCGCGGTCGAGGAAGGGCCGTCGCATGAACCGCTCATGGTCTCCGTTGCTTCTTGCCTTCGTGTTCATGGCGGCCTGCCGCAAGGACGTGGGCCCCGATCCCGAACTTCAGCTCACGCCCGACGTGATCGCCTTCGCGGCGGTCAACGGCGGCGCCAATCCCACGCCGCAGAACGTGGTGATCACCGAGCCTGGCGGGCGCTCGCTGACCGACATCACCGTCACCATCACCTATGGCGGCGGCGAACCGACGGGCTGGCTGAATGTCACGCTCGGCGGCACCTCGGCGCCGGCCACGATGACGCTGAACGCCACGACCGGGACGCTCGCGGCGGGGCAGTACTCGGCGACCGTCGAGGTCGCGGCCCCGCTGGCCACCAACTCGCCGCTGGCCCTGCCGGTGACCTTCCAGGTCGCCAGCCCCGGCGCGGCGGTGATCTCGCTCTCGACCAACACCATCGGCTTCGGCGCCACGGCCGGCGGCAGCAACCCGCCCTCGCAGACGGTCAGCGTCACGAACAGCGGCGTCGGCGTGCTCAACCTCGGGGTGGGGACCATCACCTACGGCGCGGGACAGCCGACCGGCTGGCTGGTGGCCTCGCTGAACCAGGCGACGGCCCCGGCGAACCTCACGCTGACGGCCGCGCTCGGCTCGCTGGGCGCCGGGACCTACACGGCCACCGTGCCGGTGACCTCCACCAACGGCGTCAACAGTCCGCAGAACGTCACCGTCGGCTTCCTGGTCCAGTCGGGTGGTGGTGGCGGCGGCGGCGGCCCACCCAACCTCATCAACCCGGCCTGCAACCCGTACCCGACGCCGACCGTCCCGGCGCCGCTGCGGACCTTCTACGTCGATGCCGCCGGCGGGAACGATGCGGCCAACGGCACCACGCCCGCGACGGCGTGGAAGACGCTCCCCCGGGCCAACAACGCGGTCCAGCCGGGCGACCTGGTCCTGGTCCGCGGCGTGTTCTCGAACCAGAACATCCGGCCCATCGTCTCGGGCACCGCGACCAACAAGATCGTCTACCGGGTCCTCCCCGGCGACTCGGCGCGCATCACCATCGGGCAGTTCGACGTGGCCCTGTGGCTGGACGGCCGCAGCCACATCGTGGTCGACGGGTTCGAGATCAACAACGTGATCAACCCGTTCCTGATGCGCTTCGGCGCGTCGAACAACTGGCTGTTCAACCTGTACATCCACGACACCGGCGGCAGTATCATCTCCGGCAGCGACGACAACCGGGTCGAGGGCAGCCGCATCCTGCGGGTCGGCAGCGAGGCGAACAACTCGGGCGACGCCATCTTCATCCAGGACGGCGCCGACCGGAACATCATCGTCCGCAACGAGGTCGGGTTCGGCGGCCACGGGACCATCTGGGTCAGCTTCCAGAGCGCGTCCGAGCAGACGGCGAACGACAACGTCATCGCGCAGAACGACACCTACAACCCGTGGGCCTCGGGCATGGGCCTGAACGGCAAGGCGGTCCGCACCATCGTCGAGTGCAACCGCATCCACCACTCGGCCGACGGCACCGGGATCAACTACGCCCGCACCGGCCTGGAGATCGAAGGCATCGACAACATCATCCGCTTCAACGAGCTGTACCGGAGCGGCGCGTTCGGCATGACCGTGCAGGGCCGGACCTTCGGCGGCTTCCTCCAGCATGCGACCGGCAACCTCATCTACGGCAACACCTTCTGGCGCAACGGGCGGGGCAGCATCGAACTGGTCCAGCGCGACAACGGCACGGTGCGGAACAACATCTTCGAGAACAACATCCACTGGAACGACGCGGGGATGCTGGACCAGGGCACCCGCTACACGATCGTGCTCGACATGTTCAACGCGAACAGCGGCAACATCCTGGCGCCCGGGAACATGGGCGGCAACATCGTCCGGCACAGCATCTTCCCGCCCAACCAGACCACGGTCCTGATGGTCCGGAAGGCCGGGGACGGCGGCAACACCGCGTACAATCTCGCCGCGGCGCTCGCCACCTTCACCGGCTGGACGAACATCACCACCAGCGATCCGCTGTTCACGAACGAGGCGCAGGACAACGTGATCCTGCAGACGACGAGTCCGGCGATCAACGCCGGCCGGGTGATCTCGAACCACCCGTTCCTCGGGTCGGCGCCGGACCTCGGGGCGCGCGAACGCCAGTAGGCCGGCCGCTCAGGGAGCCAGGCGGCCGAGCGCGCTCCGCAGGCCGGCGACCTTGCCGGCCAGCATGGTGACCGTGGTCCTGGCGCTGACGCCGATCCGGGGCAGCAGGAGCGGGTCGTCCCCCCGGGCCGCCAGCCGCTCGGCGGCCGGGTCGTGCGTCGCGGTGACCGCGCCCAGGAACCCCGCGGCGCCCAGCAGCGCGGGCGAGCGCCCGGTCCGTCCCTCCGGATAACAGAAGGCCGTTCCCGCCCGAGCGCCCAGCCGGGCGTCGAGCGCGGCACGGCAGCGGCGCAGGTCCTCGAGCACCTCGTCATCGGTCAGCGCATCGAGCACCCGGTGAGCGGCCGAATGGCCGCCGAAATCGACGGCGCCCGGCGCGGCGCGCGCTTCGTCCCAGGTCATCGGGCGCAACGGCCCCGCCCCCTCGCGCGCCGGCGACACGCCCAGGGCGTCGCGCAGTCGGCCCAGCGCCTCGCGCCGCGCGGCCAGAGTCGCGCCGCGGAGCCGCTCGGCGCCCAGTGACAGCGCGCCCTGCATCCCCGCCCCGGTGGTGAGGTCCAGCTCGCCCCAGCCTTCGACCGGGACCCGGCGGCCGAGCCCTTCGGCCAGCACGGCCGGGAGCTCGTCCCACCAGTAGGGACCGCCGGCGTCCAGGTAGTCCGTGGCGAGGAAGATCGTGGCGGGCAGGCCGAGGCGCTCCAGCTCGGGCGCCGCCAGTTCCAGGTTGTTGGCGTAGCCGTCGTCGAAGGTCACGGCGAGCGCGGCGCGGGGCAGGTCCGCGCCGCGCCGCAGGGCCGCGATCGCGTCCTCGAGACGCACCACCGCGTAGTGCCGCGCCAGGTACTCCAGGTGGTCGCGGAACCGGTCCGCCCCGAGGTGCAGGCCGCCGGCCGCCACCCAGGGCGGCGGCGGCTCGGCGACGATGCTGTGGTAGCAGAGGATGGGCAGGGCGCGCGCGTTGCGCTTCCGCAGGAGGGCGTCGGCGCCCGACCATCGCGCCGCGGCGTAGACGCCCCGCGCCACGCTCGCACGCAGGAGGTCGGGGCTGGGCGGCTGCGGCAGGCCTACCATCCGAGGTGCGTCCCCACCAGCCGGGCCATCTCGAGGCACCGCCCGCTCCAGGACTCGCCCGCCATCGCCCCCGCCTGGTCGCGGCGCCAGGCCGCGTCGTGGCCGGCCTCGAGGAAGTGGCGGACACCCGCCACGAACGCGTCCGGGTCGGAGGCCGTGCGCAGGCCGGCGTAGCCGCTCAGCGCCCGGATCTCCGGCAGGGCGGTCGCGACCACCGGCGCGCCGGCCGAGAGGTACTCGCGCAGCTTGATGGGGTTCACGGCGACGGTCAGGTCGCTCACCACGAACGGGATGAGCGCGACGTCGAAGGCGGCCGTGTACGCCGGGAGGGTGTCGTAGGGGCGCTGGCCGAGGAGGCGGACGTTCGGCAGGCGTTCGAGGCGGCCGACGTCGACCTGGGCGCGGCCGATGAGCACCAGCGTGGTCGCGGGGAAGGCCTCCGCGAGACGCACGATCAGGTCCTGGTCCAGCCACTCGTGCAGCAGGCCGAAGAACCCCAGGATCGGCGTGGTGATGTCGGCGATGTCCGCCGGGCGGTTCGTGGGCTCGAGCGCGGCGGCGGCGAAGTGCGCCCAGTCGACGCCGTGGGGCAGCAGGTAGGCGCGGTCGGTGTGGGCCCGGCAGTCCTCGAGCAGGGCGGCGGCCGAGGCGAACACCACGTCGGCCTCGCGGCACAGCCGCTCGTGGCACGAGCGCATGACGTCGCCGTCGTAGTCGCCGAAGGCCCACCAGCGGTCCACGCAGTGATAGACCAGCCCGGCACGCGGGAAGCTGTCCAGGTACGGCGCGACGGTCGGCGTGTAGACCCACAGGAGCGGGGCCCCGTCGCCCAGGCCGGCCATCGACCGCCGCACGGCGCGCCGGTAGAGCGCCGCGTTGACCCGTTCCGCGAGCCGGTTCCCCGGCAGGGGGATGCTGAGCGGGCTGGCCACGCGCAGGCGCCCCTCGCTGGGCCGGCGCGCGGCCCCGGCCGAGCGGCGCAGGCGCTGGGCGATGCGCTGGAGGTCCATCACGTTCGACAGCTTCGGCCGCCGCATGCCGCTCGACTCGACCCAGACGACGTCGGTCGCCTCGGCGTAGAGACGCATGATGTGGTGCTTGCTGGTCGGATCCCCGTTCCAGTCGTTGGCGAAGCAGACCACCGTCGGCCACGCCTCGAGCAGGCCGCGCATCTCGGCCCGCAGGGCCGCTTCGGCGCCCGCCGTCGGTGCGCTCACGCGTCATCTCCCCGGGCGATCGTGGTGACCACCCGCATCGGCATGGTGACCTCGCCCCGCGCCAGCAGGCTGGGCCGTTCGTAGCGCGTGCCATAGCGGTCGCTCGCCGGCGCCGTGCCGACCTCGAACCCGAGGCCCGGGGGGAGCGCCACGCGGATCACCACCGCGGGCGTCCCGGGCAGACGCACCAGCCAGGCCGACGGCCCGTCGGCGCGGCTGACGACCTCGCCGGCCGCCAGGTGCAGGCGCCAGGTCACCGGTTCGCGGCCCCGCCCCTCGAGCGTGTCGGTGATCGTCCAGGTGCGGGCGGCCGCCTCGAACTCGATCCGGCGCCGGCAGCGGGCGCGCGAGGGGCGGTGCGCGAAGCCGTGGTGCTCGCCCTCGAAGATCTGGCGGTCCGCGTCGGCGGCGAACGTGCGGCAGGCCGACCGGGTTCGGTCGGCCAGCACCCGCCACGGACGCTCGACGCTGATGGGGTTCTGCTCCTCGTCCGCCACCTGCAGGACCCCGTGCGCCGCGGTGGACCGGAAGGCGTACCGCGCCGCCAGGTCACGCGTGTAGGCGTAGGTGCCGCTGTCGGCCACCACGCGGCGCGCGCCGATGACCAGTTCGAACGCGAGCTGGTCGTTGTGGTCGTGACTCCCGGCGCCGCGCAGTCCCACGGCGCCGCACCGCACCACGCAGTGGTCGTCGCCGTGCCGCAGGACGTAGAAGCCGCCCGCCGGGAAGGCCGCCGGGCCCGGCGGTCCGGCGGGCCACCAGTCGTCGGGCAGGCCCAGGGCGTGCCGGCGCGGCGCGTCCTCGGCCGCGGCGTCCATGGCGAACAGCCGCCCGTCGTCGGCGTCGCCCAGCAGCGGCGCCTGGCCGTCGGCCGGCAGGCAGGCCGCGATGAACGCGTACATCGCGCGCAGGCGCTGGTCGTAGCGCAGATCGACGCCGCCGGGCGCGTTGTGCGCCAGCAGGTCCCGGCTCCAGGCGAAGCACTCGGTCACCAGCCGATGATAGCCGATCGAGCCCTCGAACGAGACCCCGTCGTCCCCCACCTGGATCCCGATCTCGGCACCGAGGATGCGCGCGCCGGTGCGCAGCCAGCGGTCGCCCTGCGGCGTCCCGCGGAAGCACACGCCCAGGGCCGCCAGCCCGGCCGCTTCGGCCACGTAGTGGTTGCCCCGGTAGACGGGGTGCCACTCCAGGTAGCGTTCCACGAAGCGGCCGGTGACCAGCAGGTCGGCGAGCAGGGCCGACCACGTCCCGGCGTCGATCGCCTCGTCGTGCGCGAAGATGCTGGCGGCGAGGATCCAGTTCGCGGCCCGGATCGCGGCGTCCATGGGCGCGATCCAGTGCGGGCCGAGGCCCAGCGGGTTGTCGTCGATCCACGAGCGGACCTGGCCGACGAAGGCGTCGCGGTAGCGCGGCTCGCCGGTCCGCGCATGGGCCCGGGCCAGGGCCAGGAAGTGGCGGCAGCGTGACAGCTCCCAGACGGTGCGGATGTCGGACCCGTCGCCGCGGACGATATCGT
Organism: uncultured Gemmatimonadales bacterium; assembly: GCA_964550365.1. Lineage (GTDB taxonomy): Bacteria > Gemmatimonadota > Gemmatimonadetes > Gemmatimonadales > JACORV01 > DASXPG01. The sequence goes on from CAZJZC010000001.1 coordinate 62,855, forward strand.
GATGCCCCAGGCCGCGCAGAGGCCACTCCCGCCCGCTGTAGAGGTCGCGTCGCCAGGCGGGCGGCATGCCGAGGTCCACCGGACCGGAGCCGATGAGGTCGAAGACGCCCCGGGCGGCGCGGTCGGCCAGCGCGACGTCGGCGTCGGTGCAGGTCGAGCGGGCCCACTCGACCTCGCCGCCGGCGGGCAGCCACAGCCGGCCGCCGCCCGGGCGCGCCAGCCAGGCCGCCATCGGCGCCGGCCGCCCGCCCCATTCGGTCCGCCAGCGCCGGGCCCAGGCGTCGGCGCGCGCGGCGCTGCGGGCGAACCCGCCCAGGCGCCGGTCGGCGGTGCGGCGGGCGGCCAGCATCGCCTTCCAGGCGGTCAGCCGGGCCGCGTCGGCGGCCGACAGGCCCGACAGGCCCATCCGGGCCGCCAGGTTCAGCGCGGGTCGACCCAGTGGTCGTACCAGGCGCAGAGGTTCAGCAGGTTCCAGAGGCGGAACGCGTAGTCGGCACGGCCGTCACGGTGCGCGCGGAACAGCGCGCGCAGGTGGTCGGCGTCGAAGATGTCGCGGCGCATGATGCTCGACCCGAGCACCGCGTCCTCGGCCCAGGCGCCGAGCGGCTCGGCCCGCAGCCAGTCGGCCAGGGGCACGTCGAAGCCCTTCTTCGGGCGGTGCGCCACGGCCTCGCCCACCAGCCCTTCGGCGGCGCGCTTGAGGATGTGCTTGGTCCGGCCGTTGCGGAGCTTCATCGCGGCCGGCAGCGCGAAGCCCAGCTCGACCACGCGATGGTCGAGGAACGGCACCCGGGCCTCGATGGAGCTGAGCATCGTCATCTTGTCCACCCGCATCAGGAGCAGTTCGGGCAGGCGGACCATGAAGTCCTGGTACGCCATCGCCGCCGCGTAGTCCCCCTCGGGGCTCAGCGCCGCGAACTCGGCCTGGTTGGCCGCCGCCACCGCGGCGCTCGACAGCACCGGCGCCAGCCGGTCCGCGGCGGCCGCCGTGAGCATCCGTCGCTTCTCGCCGTCCCAGTTGGCCACGGCGCCGCTGACGAACAGCGGCTCGCCGCGCGCGGCGCGGCCGAACAGGTCGCGTACCTCGCGCAGGCGGCTGGAGCCGGCGAGGGCGCCCGACGCCAGCGCGCCGACCGCCGCGCGCACCGGCGCGGGCAGGCCGAGGTAGCGCGCGTAGTAGCGCCGCTGGACGGCGGCATAGCGCCGGTACCGGGGATACCCGGCGAACAGCTCGTCACTGCCCTCCCCCACCTGCACCACGATGACGCCCGAGTCGCGCACCAGCCGGGACAGCAGCTTGAGCGGCAGGCACACCCAGTCCGACAGGGGTTCGTCCTGGGCGTGCACCAGCTCGGGGATCATGCCGGCGACCTGGGAGGGCTGGAGCACCAGTTCGTGATGGTCGGCCGCGAAGTGCTTCGCCACCCGCGCCGCGTGCGGCCGCTCGTCGAAATGGGGCTGGCCGTCGAAGCCGACCGAGAAGGTCTGCACCGCGGCGCCGAGGTGCCGGCTCAGCAGGGCCAGGATGAGCGAGGAATCGAGACCCCCGGAGAGCAGCAGCCCGTGCGGGACGTCGGCCATGGTCTGCTCGATCACCGCCGAGTCCAGCAGGCCGAGCAGGTGGTCGGCGACCTCGGCCTCGCCGGCCCCGGCGAGACCGGCCGGCAGGGCGTGGCCCGCCGGCGACCACCAGCGCCGCGTCTCCATGCGGCCCGACGGGTCGGCGATGAGCACGTGGCCCGCCGGCAGCTTGCGGATGCCGGCGAACAGCGTCGCCGGCGGCGGCACGGCCGCGAAGGTGAGGTACTGCGCCAGCGCCGCCTCGTCGAGCTGGGCCGAGGCGCTGGGGTGGGCGAGGATGGCCTTGATCTCGGAGCCCCACAGCAGGGTGCGTCCGAACACGGCGTAGTACAGGGGCTTGATGCCGACCCTGTCGCGCGCGAGCACCAGGCGGCGGCGCGGCGCGTCCCAGATCGAGAAGGCGAACATCCCGCGCAGGCGGTCCAGCATCCCCAGGTCGTGTTCCTCGTACAGGTGGATCAGCGTCTCGGTGTCGGTCCGGGAGCGATACCGGTGCCCGGCCTGCTCGAGCCCCGCGCGGTACTCGGCATGGTTGTAGACCTCGCCGTTGTAGCAGATCCAGACCGAGCCGTCCTCGTTGGCCATCGGGCCGCGCCCCGCCGCCGACAGGTCGACGATCGACAGCCGCCGGTGGCCCATGCCCACCGTGCACGAGGGGTCGACGTAGGTCCCCGCGTCGTCGGGCCCGCGGTGGACCATCGCGTCGCGCATCCGCTCGACCACGGCGGCCGTGACCGGGGGGGCACCCTCCAGCGCCATCGCGCCGCAGATGCCGCACATCAGCCGCGCACCTGGTCGCGGATGGCGAAGGTCGCCTCCGTGACCGACCGCAGGGTGGCGGCGTCGATCGGCAGGGGCGGCCCCTCCGTCACGGCACGGTGGAACGCCTCCCACTCCTCCCGCAGGCCCTTGTTCACGCCCACCGGCCGGCCGCTCAGGAGGCCGGCGCGGTGACTGCGCGCCCGGCGGAAATCGTCTACTACGCCGACCTCGCCGCCCAGGTAGACCTCGATCCGCTCCTTGGGGAGCTGCTTGTGCCCCTGCGTGGTGTAGATCAGCGTGGCCAGTGTGCCGTCGGCGAACCGCAACTGCGCCGAGAAGTTGGCGTCCGGGCGCCCGGCCGAGCCGGCCATGGCCTGCACGCTCGCCAAGGGTCCGGCGGCGAGGAAGTGGAGCAGGTCCACCATGTGGCAGGCCTCGCCCACGACGCGCCCGCCGCCCTCCTCGCCGTGGGTCCAGTCGGCGCCGGTGCCCGGATCGGCGTTGACCCGGTACACCACGATCGGCGCTCCCTGGTGCGCGGCGATGCGCGCCTTGAGGAACGCCGCGGCCGACGAGAAGCGCCGGTTGAACCCCACCTGGAACGGGAGCCCCGTCGCCGTCACCGCGGCGAGGACGGCGTCGAGCTGGGTGGTGTCGAGGGCCAGGGGCTTCTCGAGGAACACCGCCTTGCCGGCCTCGAGCGCCGCGACGGCCATCTCCGCGTGCCGGTCGTGCCGCGTGGCGATGAGCACCGCGTCGACGTCGGACCGCTGGAGCAGTTCCCGGTAGTCGGTCGTGATGAACGACGCGCCGGCCTCCCGGGCCGCGTTGCGGGCGCTGACGCCGGTGCGGGTCGCAACGCCCGTGACCTGGAACCGGTCCTGCATGCCGCGGAGGTTCGGGACGTGAACCGCGCGGGTGAACGCGCCGGCGCCGAGGAGCCCGAGCCGGACGACGGACCCCCGGGCCGGCGCGGTCCGCGCGGGAACCGCCGGCGGCGCCGGTGCCGGGACGGCCGGGGCCGCCGGCGCCGCGTCGTAGCGCAGGGCGATGGCGAGCGGGGACGACGCGCCCGCGATGAGCCGGAAGGCCTCGTCCGCCCGGTCCAGGGGCAGTTCGGTCTCGACCAGGGCATCCCACCGGACCGCGCCCGAGCGCAGCAGCTCGAGGTAGCTCTGCATGTTGCGGTTCTCGGTCCAGCGCACGTAGGCGGCCGGATAGTCGTGCCCCTGCTGTTCGTAGGTGGCATCGTAGCGTCCCGGGCCGTACGAGCAGGAGATGCGGACCTCGATCTCCTTCTCGTAGAACGGGGAGCGCGTCAGCGACAGGCCGACGTCGCCGACGACGACGACGGCGCCCCGCTTGCGGGTGAACGCCATCGCGTCGCGGATCGGCTGGTCGCTGCTGGTGGCGGCCGCGATGATGGTCCGGTCGGCGCCGAGTCCCCCGGTGAGCTCGCGCACCATGGCGGCGACGTCCTCGGGCGGCGCCGCGGCCCGGGCGCCGAGCGCCAGGGCCATGTCCCGCCGGCCGGCCACCGGGTCCGCGGCCACCACCACGGCACCCGCCGCGCGGGCGAGCTGGACCGTGAGCATGCCCACGAGGCCCAGCCCCGAGACGACGACCACGTGGCCGATCTCGAGCTCGGCCTGCCGGACGCCCTGGAGGGCGATGGCGCCGACCGCGGCCGAGGCCGCGTCGCTCTCGCGCACGCCCTCGGGCACGGCGCAGACGAGATTGCGGGGCACCGCCACGAATTCGGCGTGCCAGGCGCACTCGGAGCCGGCGCAGGCCACCCGCTGGCCGACGCGCAGGTCGTCGATGCCCTCGCCGACCGCCTCGATGATCCCGGCGCACGAGTAGCCGGTGGCGACGTCGCTCTCGAGCTTGCTGCGGACCCGCGCCAGCGTGGCGCCGATGCCGTCGCGCAGGGCCGACTGGACGACCTGCATGGCCAGGTCGGGCCGGCGGCGGGCCTTGTCCAGCGCCGACTCGCCGGTGCTCTGGAGGTTGGCGCGCTCGGTCCCGGTGCTGATGACCGACCACGTGGTCCGCACCAGGACGGCGCCGCGCCCGGCGCGCGGCGGCGGCACCTCGACGACTTCCGCGCGACCTTCCCGCAGGACGACCTGCTTCACGTGCGCTCCCAGGCCGACGTGCGGACCGGCTCGGCCGGCACGGCGAGCGGCGCCGGCGCGGGCAGGCGCGCGACGCGGCGGTAGGTCGCGCGCCACAGGTCCGCGGCCGTCTCCCAGCTGTAGCGCCGGCATTCCTCGCGGCCGGCGTCCGCGAGGCGGCCCGCCAGGCCGTCGTCGTTCAGCACCCGGAGGACCGCCGCCGCGAGGCCCGGCGGATCGTCGATCGGCACCAGCAGCGCCGTCTTCTCGGTGGTCACCATGTCGGGGATCCCTCCTGCGGCCGTCGTGACGATGGGCAGACCGGCCGCCATCGCTTCGATCAGCACGTGGGGCATGTTGTCGATCCGTGAGCTGTTCACCAGCACGCCGCCGGCGCCGAAGACCTCCGGCATGCTCCGGTGCGGCACCGCGCCATGGAAGGTGATGCCGCGGCCGCCGAGCCGCGCGGCGAGCCGGCGCAGGGACCGCTCCGAGCGCCCGGCGCCGTAGATGTCGAGCACCGCGTCCGGGACCGCCGCGCGCACCAGCGCGAAGGCGCGCAGGGTGTTCTCGACCGCGTAGAGCGGCTCGAGCAGCCGCGCGGAGACCAGCCGCGGGCGGACCCGCTCCGGCCGCCGCCATGCGAAGGCCGACGTATCCACCACGTTGGGCACCACGACGCCGTCCAGCCCGTGGCTCCGGAACAGGCGCTGGAGATAGGCCGAGGGGAATACCAGCACGGCCGCCCGTCGCGCCGCCCAGCGGACCACCGGCCCCCACCAGCGGAAGTGCGCCGCCGCCCGGCCGTCGTGGTAGTTCAGCACCACCGGGACGCCGAAGCGGCGGGCGACCCAGACCGCCGGCACGGCCCCGAACAGGAACGCCGTGTGCGCCGCGCAGAACACGTGGAACACGTCGGCGCGCGGGGCCGCGCGCCGCAGGGCGCGCAGGTACAGCCACGGCCGGACCACCGAGCGGATGAGCGGCCACTCGGTCAGCCGGCGGGCGCGGCCGCCGAGCCGGGGATCGATGGGCACCAGCTCGGCGTCCACCGACGGGTCGGACCGGAAGCCGCTCACGATGGCCGACGCCGCCTGGGCCTGCCCGCCGAGCATGTGCCCCGGGGCCGACACGACGACCCGCAGGCGCCGGGCAGGGGCCGCGGCCGGCTCAGACACCGTAGGCCTCCAGGTAGCGGTCCACCATCGTCGCATGGCCGTAATGCGCCCGCACCCGCTCGCGGGCCGCCGACCCCAGTCGCTCCCGCCGCTGCGGGTCGCGTCCCAGCTCGCCCAGCAGTGCCGCCAGCGCCGGGACGTCGCCCACCGGGAAGAACGCGCCGCCGGTGCTCCCGCCGACGACCGCGGGGATCTCGCCGACCGGCGTCGAGACGACCGGCACGCCCGACGCCATGGCCTCGAGGATGACCAGGGGCAGCGCCTCGTGCAGCGAGCTCAGCACGAACAGGTCCAGCAGCGGCAGCAGGGCCGCGACGTCCTCGCGCCAACCGAGGAAGCGGACCCGGTCGGCGATCCCCAGCGACCGTGCCAGCGCCTCGAGGTCGCCCCTGAGGGGGCCGTCACCGATGATCGCCAGCCGCAGCGCGGGGAGCTCCGCCGAGGCCTGGTGGAACGCCCGGATGAGCACGCCGTAGTCCTTCTCCGGGAACAGCCGGCCGGCCGTGCCCACGAGCACGCCGCTGTCGAGCCCGAGGCGCTCGCGCGCCGCGGCGGCGTCGGCGGGCCGGCGATACCGCTCCGGATCGATGCCGTTGGTGATGACGCGGAGCCGGTCGGCCCCGACGCCGACCCGGTCCCGGTAGTAGTCCGCCATGGAATGGCCCACGACGGCGAACGCGTCGCATCGAAGCGCCATGGCGCCGAGCGCCAGCCGGTAGTCGCCGCGCGACTTGAGGTACTCGAACGAGTGCTCCGTGTGTACCAGCCTCGGCGTTCCGGCCAGGCCGGTGGCCGGCAGGGCGTGGAACAGCGATCCGAAGTGATGCGTGTGCACCACGGCGGCCCCGAGGCGACGGAACAGCGCGGCGAGCCTCAGGTGCGCGCGCGGATCCAGCCAGCGCCGGCCGCCCATGACGTGGTACGGGACGTCGGCCTCGCGGAGCGCCGCCTCGTGCTCGCCTCCGCGGTCGAGCGCCACCAGGACCGGCTGGTACCCGCGCGCGCGGAGGCCGGCGGCCAGCCCCACCGCCATGGATTCCATGCCCCCCTTGCCGAGGTTCAGCAGGACCTGCACGCAGACCTGTCGAGAGCCGGGACCCTGGTCGCCTGGCGCGCCGCCGACGGCCATCGTCCTAGCGTCGCAGCGCCCGGGCGGCGCGACGTTCCCGCGCCGACACCGTCGGCGGGATGAAGGCCGGCGGGATGCCCAGGCGCCCGCCGACGCAGAGCGCGATGAGGAAGTAGGTGATCGGATGGTAGGCGAAGGACAGGAAGAATCCCGCCGCGGCGAACGCCACCAGGGCCGCGCGCAGGCTGCTGCCGAGCACGGCCTCGTCGTGCGCCAGGTCGATCACCGGCCGCGGCCGGCCGCGGGCCTGGCGGCTCGCGAGCGCCACCGGTCCCAGCCCCTTGAACGCGGTCCACAGCGTCATGGTGAAGGCGATCAGGCCCAGCACCCCCAGCTCGGCGCCGATCTCCACGAACGAGTTGTGCGCCGCGCTGAACTTGATGCCGTAGCCCAGGTCGGCCTTCCCCGAGATCATGCCCTCCGCGATGCCGAAGTTCTTGATCCCGACGCCTTGCAGCGGGTGGGTGTACATGTACTTCACCCCGCGCTTCCAGACCTCGAAGCGGCCCTCGCGGGCGTCGAAGTTGTAGTCCTCGGTCGGCTCGAAGATGGACGTGAACCGCTGCTTCGTCGTCTCGTTGGCCGAGGCCGCGAACACCAGGATGCCGGCCACCGCCAGGACGATCTGCCGCAGCCGCCTTCTCGGCGGCGCGTGCGCCACCTGCCAGGCGCCCATCACCATGAGGCCGACGAAACCGCCGCGCGAGCCCGTCTTGACGATCGCCACCAGCAGCAGCACGGCGCAGGCGTACCACAGCACCCGCCACCACCCCTTGCGGCTCGCCAGGTAGAGTGCCAGCGGCAGCAGCACCAGGAACATCAGCGCCGACTCGTTCGAATCGAATGCGGGACCGGCGCCCGGCCGCCAGCTCCCGCCGAACATGACCAGGTGCCCGGCCACGGCCGCGCCGCCCATGACCACCCCGCCGAGGGAGGTGATGAGCGTCCGGCGCTCGGCCCAGGCGGCCGCGCTGATGACGAAGACCAGCAGCAGCTTCCAGTACTCGGTCGTGAGGAACGCCACCGCGTAGCCTTTCCACAGGGCCGTGGGCAGCGTGGCGACGGCGAGCAGGGCGGTGAGCCAGATCCAGCGGGCCGGCCGGGCCTGGACGGCCCGCACGACCTCGCGCCAGGGCAGCACGAACAGGGCCAGCACCAGCAGCAGCGCCGCCGTGATCTTGGCCGGCTGGAGGCTCGCCAGCGCGGGCTGGAGGTCGTGGACCTTGGCGACCGACACGGCCACGTAGAGCGCAAGCACCAGGCGGAAGAACGTCCCCATGGCGCCGCGGGCCCGCAGGCGTACCTGCTCGATCACGGGGACCCTGGCCGGGGCCGGCGGCCGGCGGCGGCCCACGGGCGCGACCTGCAGCACCTCGCTCACGGCCGGCGGGGGGATCATGCGAGCCCGTTGTCCACGGACGGCCGGACCGGGTCGGCCCAGACATCCCAGCGGCGGCGCACCGCGTTGGCGGCCGCGACGAGAAGCGCCCCGTGGAGCATGAGTGCGCTCCTGAGGACGCCGTGCACCCGCCGGAGGATCCCGGGGCTGCCACTGGGCGGCAGCCACCACACCAGCCCGGCCGCCACGACGCCCGCGAGCGCCAGCGGCAACGCCCCCGGCCCCGCCACGACGAGCACGCCGGCCGTGACGGCCACGCTGGCCAGCGGCGTCGCCAGGCGCAGCACCTTGTGCGAGACGAACTGCCACCAGATGGGGTTGCGCCACGGCACCAGCGCCCAGGGCATGAGCGCCATCAGCTGGAAGTTCCCCGTGAGCGTCCGCACCTTGCGCATGAACTCCGTGTCGTCGTCACCCACCGGCACGTCATGGACCAGCGCCTCGCGCGCGAAGCGCACCCGCCGCCCGGCGCGGACCACGCTGAGAGCGATCCAGACGTCGTCGAGGATCAGTCCCGCCGGCATCGCCTGCCAGGACTCGCGCCGGATGGCGTACAGCGCGCCGGTGACACCCGGCACGCTGTGCCACGATGATTCGGCGGCGCGCAGTTCGCGTTCGCGGCGCCAGTACCAGTCGAGCAGCCCCCCGCCCGCCGGTCGCGCCAGCTCGAGGCAGCCGGAGACGGCCCCCACGTCGTCCGACGCCAGCTCGGCGACCAGACGCTCGATCGCGGTCGCCGTGACGCGCTGCCTCACGTCGGTGAGGACCAGCACCTCGCCCCGCGCCTGCGCGACGCCGGCATTCAGGGCCGACGCCTTGCCGCCCCACGACGCCAGTTCCACCACCGTCAGGCGGTCCGGTCCAAGCGCCTGGAGGGCCTCATGCGCGATGGGGTCGGGGCCGTCGAGCGCCACCACGACGTCCAGCCGCAGGGTCGAGGGAAGCGCCAGCAGGGCGGAGACCTTGTCGGCGATCGCGCGCCCGCTCCGGCGCGCCGCGATCACGACGGTCACGGCCGCGGCGGCGGGCCGATCGGCCGGCCGCGGGGGCCTGGCCGGCAGCCGCGCCACGATCCAGGGGTAGACCAGGTACGCATAGCCCAGCAGCGCCGCGCCGCCGGCGATGAGCAGCCAGCCCAGGGCCGGGCCCGGAAGGATCAGCATGGACCCGACGCCCGTCGGCCGGTACGGCCTGCCTCCAAAGGACCCATCTTGCGTAATACTAGCAACTTACACCGCCTACATCCAGTCACGAACCGGTCGCCGGCCCGGCCCTCATGGGTGCACAAAGGGCCCGGCACCCACCGGGCCCTCTTGGCCGACCGACCGCGCGGCGGTCTAGAACTGGTCGATCTGCTCGTCCCGGTTCCGACGCCGCACCAGCCCGACGCCGCCCAGGAACACCAGCCCGGTACCCAGCAGTGTCATCGTCACCGGCTCCGGCGTCACCATGGCGCACGGCACCCGGCCGTCGCCGCCGAAGCTGTTGTCGCTGCCGCACTCGGCGTCCCCGCCGGCGACGAAGCCGTCGGTCAGCCAGGCGACCTCGGCCTGGCTCGCGGACCAGTCGTTGCTGGTCTCGAACGAGAACACCACCCAGCCGGACGCATCGCCGCAGGTCGTGAAGTACGACGACGGGTTCCGGGTCGACCGCTGGCATCCTTCGATGCCGCCCTCGCCGTTCAGCGGCACGCCGGCCGCGACCTCGATGATGCCGCCCAGGCCGTCGGGCTGACGCAGGGTCCAGTTCGACGCGCTGCTGCCCGTGACGCCGACAGAACCGGTCGTCGAGACGGAGAGGTTGCCGGCGCCGACGATCGCCGGCGTGATGAGGCCGATGCGGCGGATGATCGAGCCACCCGTGTTGTCGCCCTGCCACCCGTAGCCCTGCAGGTTGCGGACCCGGATGATGACGTTGGTCCCGCCTCCTGACCGGGCCGACGTCTGCACCGACAGGCTGGCGCAGGCGCGGATCGCGCCGGGGCTGCAGTAGTTCAGGAAGTCCCTGGTGTCGGCGCGCAACTGGCTGGCTGCGGCAAGCACGGCCACGCTGGCACCCACCACTACTCCACTGACTCTCATGCGTTGCTCCCTTTTCGGATGGCGCCTTGACGCCGATGGATCGCGATCCCGAAACCCACGTAGAACACGATGTACGACAGACAGAACAGTCCGGTCTTGATGATCGCCCTGATCAGGGCCGGCTTCTGAGCCGGGTTCATGGCGCGGAGCGCCAGCGGCACGTCCAGCGCGAAGATCACCAGGGCCCCGATCACCGCCGCCGCCACCAGCCAGGCGAACACGGTCGCGATGCGCGCCGGGATCCGCCAACCCATCTCGATCGCACCCGCGGCGAACAGACCGAACCCGAGAGTGCCGAGCGGCAGGCCATCGACCGCCGCGCTGATCGAACCGAACTCCCACTCCGGGCTGCCGTAGCCCCAAGGGATGAACACCATCGTCACGTCGGTCCAGCCGACCACCGCGGCGATCAGACCCAGACCGGCGACCAGGCCCCAACCGGGACCGGCACCATACCCCTGACGTTCGGTCATCTCGGAACTACCCCCCCTCACGCCTCGTGAACCGCGTAGCCGGGGCAGTTCCCGCCTCGGCCGAACATTGTGCAAGTTCTACACCCGCCAGCGGCAGTAGCGTTAACCAATTGTACCACAAGCACTTGAACTGCATCGGACTGGTCGGCGAGCACGGCATTTTGTTGCGCGCCCGCATCAGTCGCTGTGGTGGCGTCACAAGCATCGGCGCCGCACAGACTTGAACCTTTGACGCGCTAGCCGGCGCCCCGGCGGCGCACCACGCGGGCCGCCACGACCCCGATGGCCACGGCCGCCCACTCCTCGGTCCTCGTTGGCGGCTGGCCGGTCCACAGCGGCACCAGCACGGCGGCAGCCACCAGCACCCCGACCGCCGGTCCCAGCCAGACGCGTGAAACGTAATAGGCGCACGGGAAGGCGAAGGCCGCCATCCAGAGCAGGCCGAGCAGCCGCTGGGCCCAGCCCGGGATACTGCGCGGATACCAGACCAGCGTCCAGCCGTCGCCGGCCGTGTAGCCGACACCACACCGTACCGCCGAATCGACGGCAACGCACGCGCCGCGTTCGCCGCGGGTGATGGCGAGGTCGAAGGTGTCGCCGCGGGCGTACGGCGCCAGGGCCCCGGCGAGCCGGCGTTCGGGACCGTCGAGTCCCAGCTCGGCCGCGAAGGTGCGCTGGCGGATGATGAGGTCGCTGCCGACGGCCCCCACCAGCAGGACCTCGTGCTGGAAGTGGTCGTAGATGCTGAAGATGTCGGCCAGCTGGTCCGGGGGTGGCGCGGCGACCACCGTCAGCCTCAGCGGCACCTGCGCGCGGAGCAGTCGGCCGACCGTGGGCGAGTGCCAGACGAGTCCGGGCGGCAGGGGCCGGTCTGCCAGCGTCGCCGCCAGGACCCGACCCCGGTAGACCCCGAGATGCGCCAGGTTCGGCGTCCACTGGCTGAAGAAGGCGGCGTCGGACGGCCAGGGTACGAAGAGCGCCGGCGGCCCGGCGTAGGCCAGGGCGGCGGCCGCGACCGCCGCGGCCGCGAGTCCGGGTGCCCAGCGGCCATCGGCGGCGCGCCAGGCCGGCCAGCTGCGCGCGATCAGCACGCCGACCGCCGCGCCCACCGCGTTCGACATGAGGTCGATGGGCGAGGGGTCGCGGCCCGGGATCACCAGCTGGGCGACCTCCACCGCGGCCGAGAGCGCCGCGGCGGCGAGCACGACGCGCCGGTCGTACCACCCGAGCCCGCTCAGCGCCGCGCCCAGGGGCAGGAACAGCAGCACGTTGCGCACGATGTCGGCCACCGCGCTCGGGCCGAACAGGCCGATGACCGGAGCGACGTCGCCGGTCGGCGGGAGTGTGGCCAGCAGGATCACGGCGACCGCGGCCGCGATGCCGGCCGCCCGGGAGCGGGTCATCGGACGGGCCGGGAGGACGGACGGAGGAGAGGGGATCGGCGTGGTCATCCGGCTCCAGCATCGAGGACTCCGGCTCCGGCGCTGGCCACCGTGACCGTTCGCCCCTACTGTAGGAGCGGGATGAAGAGTATCCGATCGCCCGGCGAAGGCACAGGTTCGCCCCCCGCCCTGCACTGCCCCCGCTGCCGGGAACCCCTCCGACTCGACGGCATCAGCGAGCCCGCGTGGCGGTGCGCCGCCTGCGACCGGACCTACCCGGTCATCTGCGGCATCCCCGACCTCAGGGTGGCGCCCGACCCGTACATCGGCATCGACGCCGACCGAGCCAAGGGCCGCGCGATCGCCGAACGCGCCGCCGACCTGGACTTCGCCGGCCTGGTCGCCTGGTACTACGCCCACACCGACGTGGTACCGGCCCACCACGCCCGCGCCTACACCCGCGGGCTCCTGGCCGCCGAAGCCCGCGCCGCGGCGAGCCTGGCGGCCTGGGACGCGCACCTGGTCTCCGGCGGCGGCGCGGCCCTCGGCGGCGACCTGCTGGAGGTCGGCTGCGGCACGGGACCCCTGCTGGTCGCGACGGCGCCGCGCGTACGCAGCCTGGTCGGTGTCGACGTGGCGTTCCGGTGGCTGGTCGTGGCGCACAAGCGGCTGGCCGAAGGCGGCGTCGACACCATGCTGGTGTGCGCCAACGCCGAGGCACTGCCGTTCGCCGGCGCGGCGTTCGACGCCGTGGCCATGGAATCCGTCCTGGAGGTCGTTCAGGACCAGGCGGGTGCCCTGGCGGAGGCGGCGCGCGTCGCGCGACCCGGCGCGCCGCTGGTGATCGCCACGCCGAACCGCTTCAGCCTGGGCCCGGACCCGCACGTGGGGACCTGGGGGGCCGGCCTGCTGCCCGAGCGCGTCGTCGCCGCGATCGCGCGCCGCCAGGGAGCCATCCCGCCGCGGCGGCGCCTTCACACCTCGCGGTCGCTGGCGCGTGTCCTCCGGCGTGCCGGCTTCGCGCGCCCGCGGGTCTTCCTGCCGGACGTCCCGGCGGCACACCGGCGCCGACTGCCGCCCATGCTGCGCGCGGCGGCCGCGGTGTACACGGCGCTGGCGTTCGTGCCGCTGACCCGCTGGCTGCTGCTGGTCGTGGGGCCGCTGCTGCTCGCCGTCGCGGAGCGTGAACGGGCGGCGCCATGAACAAGGTCGCCCTGTTCCTGAGCACGGCGCTGGTGCTCGGCGAGAGCGCCCGCGACCGCGCCGACATCCTCTGGCGCCTGTCGAAGAACGTCCGCGTCCGTCTGGGCCTGGCGCGCTACCATCCGGAGGTCGTGCACCTGGTGCGCACGCGCTGGGGCCCGGTGCACCTGCGCGACAACTTCGGCGACGTCACCAACCTGCCCAGGGTATGGCTGCAGAACGAGTATCGGCTGGAGCGGCTCGAGGGCGAGGGGGTCATCCTCGACGTGGGCGCCAACATCGGGCTGTTCGCCGCGTGGGCCGCGGCGCACAACCCCGGCCGCGCCATCCACTGCTTCGAGCCGCTGGCGGCCAACCGGCGGATGATCGCGCTCAACTGCCCGTCGGCCGTCATCGCGCCCGGCGGCCTCGGGCGACAGGCCGGCACGGTCACGCTTCGGGTGGACGCCCACGCGATCATGGCCAGCACGGTCGATACCAGCTGGCCCACGCAGCCGCAGGCCTTCGAGGTGGTGCCGCTGGACGAGTACGCCCGCGCCACCGGCATCGGGGCGGTCGCCTTCCTCAAGCTCGACACCGAGGGCATGGAACTGGAGATCCTGGACGGCGCCCGCGAGACCCTGCGGCGCGTCGCGCGGGTCGCGATGGAAACGCATGGCGAGGATCGGCACCGCGGCGCCCTCCAGCGGCTCACGGCCGCAGGACTGACGATCAGGGCGGAATGGCGGCGAGGCGCCACCGGGATGGTGTTCGCGGAGCGCTAGGCCAGGGCCCGGGCCACCCGCACCGCGTTCGCCATCAGCGTGAAGGTGATGTTCTTGGCGGGCAGGAACGGGAAGGTGATGCCGTCGGCCAGCCAGACGTTCGTGGCCCGGTCCCACCGCCCGTCGTCGCCGGCGCGCATCGGCGCGGTGCCCGAGCCCATCGGCACCAGGCCGGCATAGTGCACGCTGGCGCCCTTGGGCCGCACGTGCGACATGCCGGGCGGCACCAGGCACCCGAGCGCACCGAGCGCGCGGCGCAGCCTGGCGGTCGCGTCCGCGACGGCGCGGTCGTCCCCGGCCGCCGGGCGGTAGCTGAGCAGCAGGGACCCGGGCCGGCCGCCCTGCCCGGGTTCGAGCGTGACGGCGCAGTCGTCCCGGCGGGTGTCGTGCAGGTTGAGGTTGGCCACGCCGAGCGTCGAGCGCAGGGCGCGGAACACCGCCGTGGCCGAGCGCATGTCCAGGGGCAGGCTCTGGATCACCGGGTGCGCCATGGCCGTCTTCAGCGTGGTCAGCTGGGCGTGCAGGTAGTGCTTCGGCTCGTCGGCCTCGAAGCCGAGGCAGACCTGGTGATACTGGTAGCTGCGCGGGTCCGCCCGCCGGCCGAGCATGCCGGCGTTCACGAACGGCACCAGCACCTGCTGGTTGTCCATCAGGCCCGGCAGGGTGAGGACGCCGCCGCCGTCCCGGTGGACCGACTCGAGCAGGATGCGCGCCGAGGAGAGCGCCCCGGCGCACAGCGCCACGTGCTCGGCGGGCACCTCGTCGAAGGCGCCGTCGGCGCGGAGCACCACGGCGCCGCGCGCGCGGCCGGACGCCAGCGCGAGGTGCGAGACCCAGGCGTCAGGCAGGTACCGGAACCGCGGCTGGGCGCGGCACCAGGCCAGCGTCACCGAGGGCGTGTAGAGCGCCTGGTGCGGGCACCCCCACAGGCACCGGCCGAGGTAGCCGCACGGTTCGCGCCCTTCGTGCGCCCGGCTCAGCGTGGCGATGCGCGAGCGTCCCAGCCAGCAGCGCTGCTCCGCGTTCATCCGGGCGGCGCGGGCGCGGTAGCGATCGACGAGCAGGGCCGAGTGCGCGTCGAGCCGCAGCGGCTCCATCAGGTGGCGGTGAAGGGGCATGAAGCGCGCCAGGTCGTCGGCCTCGCCGGCGATGCCGATGCGGCGGGCCACCTCCTCGTAGTGCGGGGCCAGGTCGGCGTAGCCGAACGGGAAGTCGGCCAGCTCGGCGTCGTTGAACGGATACACCCCCGCCGTCCACGCCTCGGCCAGTCCGCCCTGGGCGAAGGAGAACAGCGGCGCGAAGCCGTCGGCGCGCGCCGCGTTCCTGGCATCCGGCGCCAGCACGAACCCCTTGCTCGGCGGCAGTCCGTAGTACTCGCCGCCGCCCGCCGGCCACAGCACCCCCTCGAAGCGGCCGCCGAGGAGCCACGTCACGGGGTCGTCGAGCTGCGCCTTCAGTTCGTCGAAGCCGGCCGCCGGCAGGACCGGCGCCGGGCGCTCGTGGCCGACGTCGAGCATGATCACCTCGTGACCCAGCTCGAGCGCCGTCCGTGCATAGTGGACGCCGCTCGGGCCCGAGCCCACGACCGCGACCCGGCTCACGCGCGCCCCGCGGCCCTGGCGGCGGCGTGGAGGGGACCGAGCAGGAGGAGGCCGGCGGCGGCCGCGAGCATGAACACCGCGCCCGTCCAGGCCAGCCGGAGCACCACCCGCACCGGCGACCCGGGCGGCGGCGCATCGAACGCCGCGGCGAACGGCGCGCGACTCTCCAGGATCGCCGCCAGCAGGACGAGCCGATGCCGCAGCAGTCCGCGGCGCGCGAAGAAGCGGGCGTAGGCGTCGGCGCAGCGCGTCGCCGCCGGGTGCACCCGCGCCACGGCGACCAGCGTCCGGTCCCAGGAGGTCCCCTGGACCGGCACGGCCGCCAGTCCCCGCGCATAGGCCGACGCGACCGCCTCGTCGGGCGGCCGGCCGACGAGGTAGCGGGTGAAGACACCGACCTCGCGCCGGTCGGCGGACCCGGCGGCCTCAGCCATGGCCAAGGGTCCGGGCGATCATCGCGTCCACGCCGAGCATGGCGCCCTGCCGGTCGGTCCACAGCGGATTCGACGTGCCCACGCTGTCGGCCACGAACGCCGTCAGCTGGCCGGCGCCGACCGGGCTGGCCGGGCCGAGCAGGCCGCCGAGCGCGACGAGCGCCGCCCGCAGGGCGCCATACGGCAGGTGCAGGAACGTCCCGGCCGGCCGGCCGCGCCCCGCCGCGCGCATGCGCCGCATCAGGTCGAGCATGGTCAGGGTCTCGGGTCCGCCGAGGTCGCAGGCCCGCCCGTCGGCCAGCGGCCCGGTCACGGCGGCCACGAGCGCGTCCGCCACGTCGTCGACCCACACCGGCTGGACCCGCGCCAACCCGCTGCCGATGATGCACGGGACCGGGGCGAGCGCCAGCGACACCAGCCGCCGCCACGCCGGCGCGTCGGCCGCGGCGACGATGGTCGGCCGCACGATGGCCCAGGGCAGGCCGGACGAGCGGACCAGCGCCTCGGCGGCGCGCTTGCTGCGCGCGTAATGGTACCTGGGGTCGTCGGGGAACGTGGCGGCGATGGACGAGGCGAGGACGAACCGCCGGGCGCCGCCGGCCGCGGCGCAGGCGGCCAGCAGGGCCGCCGTCCCGGCGCGGTTGACCGCGTCGTGCTCGCGGGCGCCGGCCCGGCCGGTGGCGGCGGCGAGGTGCAGGACGCTGACATCGGGGCCGAGGTGCGGCCGATAGACATCGGCGTCGGCGAGCCCGCCCTGGAGCCAGGCGTGCGGCGAACCTGGAGGCGCCGGCCGGCGGCTCAGGCAGATGACCCTTCCGAAGGCGGCCGGGTCGATCCGCGCCAGCACGCGGCGACCGATGAGCCCGGAAGCGCCGGTGACGACGAGCGCGCCGGCCGGCGCGGCGTCAGCGGCCGGCGTGCGAATCCTCCGGTGCCGGCACGGCCGGCGCGGGCGCCGGAAGCGGCGCCCGCGCCCCGCCGCGCCACAGCAGCCACCGCAGGCGGGCGATGCCCTTGAGATCGTCCCACGCGGTGCGGACGATCTTGACGCGGCTGTCGTCGTCCTCGATCCACTCGACCGGGATGTCGGCGATGCGGTACCCCTGCTTCTCCGCCAGCACCAGCAGCTCGGTATCGAAGAACCACGACTCGTCGCGCACCTGCGGGACGATGCGCTCGATGGCCCGGCGGCTCACCGCCTTGAAGCCGCACTGGGCATCGCTGAACCCGGTCCGCAGGACCAGCCGCACCACCAGGTTGTAGCAGCGCGAGATGAACTCGCGCTTGGCCGAGCGCGTGGTGCGCGACGCCTTCTGGAGGCGCGAGCCCGTCGCGACGTCGCAGCCGCCGGTGAGGATCGCATCCACGATCTTGGGGAGGGCCGCCAGTTCGGTGGAGAGATCCACGTCCATGTAGGCGCACACGTCGGCCGGACTGCGGGTCCAGGCGTGCCGCAGGGCCCGGCCCCGGCCGCGCTCGCGCAGGTGATGGAAGGCGACGTCGGCGAACTCCTCGCTCAGCCGCCGCGCCACGTCCTGGGTGCCGTCGGTGGAACCGTTGTCGACCACCACCACCCGCCAGCGGTACGGCAGATGCTCGGCGCAGAAGGCGCGGACGGTCCGCACGCTGCGATCGAGCACGTGGGCCTCGTTGAGGACCGGGATGGTCACGTCCACCAGCGGGCGCTCGCTCATGGGGTCCGGCCTCGGCGGAAGCGCGGCGACCACAGCGCCCACAGCAGGACGCCGGTGAGCGCGAACAACGGCAGGGGCGAGGTGCCGTGCCGGAAGAAGTCGCCGTACTGGCCGCCGGTCTCCGCCAGCGTGTTCAGCGCCGGCAGGGAGAACCCGCCGAAGAAGGTGCGCGCGATGGGGTCGAGCAGGCCCAGCGGCCGCTCCACCTCGCGGTACATCGCCAGCGGCCACGCCACCAGCACGCCGGCCAGCGCCCAGGCCCCGGCCGTCACGAGGCGCATCCGCATCAGCACCACGGCGGCCGGCACGAACAGGAACGGGAAGATCGGCGCCAGGTACCGGATACCGGTGTTGTACTGCAGCCGCGTGTAGTTGCTGCCGCCGAAGAACAGCCAGGTGCCGGCCGCCAGCAGCAGCAGCGCCCACAGTTCCAGGCCCGGCAGGCGGCGCTTCTCGCCGCGCTCGAGCAGCGGCGCCGCCAGCGCCGGCAGCAGCACCGGGGCCGCCACGAACAGGCCGAACCGGTGGTCGGTCAGCAGCATCCACAGCAGGGAGGGATCGGGCGGGAACTCGTAGCCCTGGTAGCCGCGGTCGATCCACTGCACCGGGGGCATCCAGTGCTGACCCGGCAGGAAGGCGTTGCCGAACGCCCGGTACTGGTACCACCACAGCAGACCCACCGGACCGAGCGTGCCCGCCACGTACCAGGCGGCGCTCCGGATCGCGGCCGACAGGCCGTCCTCGCGCCACCGCTTGAGCACCAGGTAGGCGCCCAGGCCCAGGATCAGCACCACGCCGGTGTAGTCGAACAGGATGGTCAGCCCGCCCGCCACGCCGCACAGCACGTCGCGCGCGCGGCGCGAGAGCCGCTCGCCCTGCCACGGGTTCCACACCACCGCGAGCCCCGCGAAGGCGATGTGCCCGAGCATGAGGTTGTGGTTGAGGAAGCCGGTGCGGAAGAAGACCGGCGTGCCGAAGGCGTACAGCAGGGCCAGCCACATGGCGGAGCGGTCGCGGAAGACCGGCCGCAGGACCAGGAACATGAGCGCCACGGCCGCCGCCGACGCCGGCGCCATGAAGAAGGCGTGCATCACGAACGCGGCGAGCCCCAGCTTGATGTCGAGGCCGCGCTGCCAGGCCTGGGCGTAGAACCGCCGCGCGTTGGGCCACGGGCTGTTGAAGGCCGGCGGCTCGGTCTGACCGCTGGCCCGTCGCTTCGCCAGCACGCCCTCGACCAGGGGATCGATGATCGGACGGGCCAGGGCGTAGGGGATCGCCGCGAACATCGAGATGCCCGGGTTGTTGCCGATGTGACAGCCGCGGCCCGGCGTCTCGAACAGGTCGGGGTGCAGACCGCAGTAGCCCTCGAGGTCGAACGACAGCCGGTCACCGAGCGCCAGGGCCGGATAGTGCTCGCGGACGATGTCGGTGGCGAAGTGGAGCGCGTAGACCATCCAGGCCGTGAAGAAGATCCGCCACGCCAGCTGACGGGTCGTCATGGGGGCCACGGTGGAGGGTGCGCTCATGAAGTCATCCCGCAGATGCAAGTTCCGTGCGGGCCCGTTCCGGGCCCAGACCATGATATCGCAATGCCTTACGGCGACAATGGCCGGCGCCGTGGCAGCCGCGCCACATCAGTCCTCCACCACATGGGTGGCGAAGACCGTGCGGTACCGGCGCCAGCGCTCGTGATCGAAGCGGCCCTCCGCGAGGCAGTCGGCGGCGCAGTAGGCCATGTACAGCGCGTGATGGGTGTTGTCGTGCGCGAACAGGCCCTGGCGGCCGTAGGTCAGCAGGCCGTCCAGGCTCTCGGACCAGGTGTCGAGCACGCCGAAGGGCCGTTCGTAGCCGACCGTGTAGATGGGGTAGGCCTGCCGCAGGCGCCGCACCTGCACCGCGACGGGCGGCCGGGCCAGCGGCAGTCCGGCGGTGGCGAGGTCCTTCGCGACGAGCGCGCCGAGCGCCGCGTCGTCGAGTTCCCAGCGGCCGTCGCCGGGCGAGGCGGGCAGTTCGGCGCACAGCACCGTGCTGGCGGCGGGCTCGGCGAGCGCCGCGTAGTTCTTGGGCTCCGACAGCCGGGTGATGGCGATGTCGGCACCGGGCAGGTAGTGGGCGTCGAACTCGGTGAAGCGCGGCACGTCGAGCTGGAGGTAGACCAGCAGCATGGCGCGGAATTCGATGG
This sequence comes from uncultured Gemmatimonadales bacterium, assembly GCA_964550365.1. Lineage (GTDB taxonomy): Bacteria > Gemmatimonadota > Gemmatimonadetes > Gemmatimonadales > JACORV01 > DASXPG01. Next base: position 82,835 of record CAZJZC010000001.1, read on the forward strand.
CGCCGGCCGCGTCCAGCACCGGCCCCGGCGGCGCCGGCCGGACGAGCCGCGCCAGCACGCTGATGGGGATGGTGCTCCAGACGTGGTCGGCATCGAAGCGCCGGCGCTCGCCGCCCCGCTCGGCCTCGACCGTCCAGCCGGCCCCGGTGGCCGCGCGTTCGACGGCGACGACCTTCCAGCCCAGCAGGACCTCGGCGCCGGCGCCGGTCGCCTCCCTGGCGTAGGCCTCGCTGATCTGACCATAGCCGCGCCGCGGGTACCAGAAGCGCCCGGCGCCCGGCGGCTTCAGGCCGGGCACCGCGTTCAGCACCTTGCGCGCCAGCTTGAGGAACGAGCCCGCCGAGACCCGCCGGCGCGCCTGGATGCCCGAGAGTTCCTCGGGCGCCCGGCCCCAGATCTTCCGGGCATACGGGAAATAGAAGTCGTCGCAGATGGTGCCGCCGAGGTTGGCGCGCAGCACCGAGGCGAAGGTGTCACCCTCGTCGGGCCGCGCGACGAGACGCGCCGCCGCGTCGCGCAGGGAGCCCAGCGCGAAGCCGGGGTCGAGCCGCAGGGCGAGGTCCACCGGCTTGAGCGGGAAGTGGATCCAGCGCCCCCGCAGGCGGATGCGCCCGTGCCGCGGGCGGTCGAGCAGGTCGCCGCCCAGCAGGCGTCGGATGTCGGCCAGGATGGCCGGGTCGCAGGCCGGGTGCAGTCGGTGACTGCCGAAATCGAGCCGCTGGCCCTGCCACTCGAAGCTGCCCGCGTTCCCGCCCACGGCCGGCGCCTGCTCGAGCACCGTGACCCGGGCGCGGCGGTCGCGGCGGAGGGCGTAGGCGCCGCCCAGGCCCGCCGGGCCGGCGCCCAGGATGACGACGTGCGGCTCAGCCACCGGCGTGCGGGTGCGGGTGGGCGGCGTGCAGCGCGCCGGACAGGTCGTGCGCGCCGGGCGCGGCGGCGCGGCGGCTCATCAGCCACCACGCGCCGCCGGCGAGGAGGCCGCCGACGATCATCACCGACTGCCAGACCAGGTGCGCCACCACGCCGGTCGCCATCGCGACGCCGAAGGGCACGAGCAGGGCGCCGAAGGTGGCGTCGCGCACCGCCAGGCCGCCCAGGCTGATGGGCGCGAGCCCGGCGACCTTGGCGAGCGGCCAGGCCATGAACCACACGCTCAGCGCGACATGGATGCCGACCGACGCGCCGATCCAGGCATTGAGCAGGACGAAGAAGGCCTGCATGCCCAGCGAGATGGCCAGGGCTGCCAGCGCGGCGACGGGACTGCGGGCCAGGTGCCGCAGGGAGACGAGGGCACGGCCGATCGGCCGGCGCAGTCGCCGGGGCCAGCGCGCCAGTCGGCGGCGCACCACGAGCGGCGAGAACACCAGCAGGGTCCCGGCCGTCACGACCACGCCGACCGTGACCGCCTGGGCGGCCCATCCGGGCAGGGCCTCGCGTGAGGCCAGCGCCCCGGCGCCGATGAGCAGCGCCATGGTCGTCATGTCGAGCGCCCGGTCGGCGATGCCGCCGAGCACCGCGGCCTCGGGCCGCCCCGTGGCGCGGCCGGCCAGCACCGCCCGCAGGACGTCGCCTCCCACGATGCTCGGCAGGCAGACGTTGGCGAACAGGCCGGCGGCGTAGCAGCGCGCCGCGTCGGCCGCGCCGAGGCGCCCGCGGCTGGCGCGGACCAGCAGGCGCCACTTCACCGCCCCGGCGACGTGGCCCGCGAGGAACCCCGCCAGGACGCCCAGCCAGACCGCGCCGGGCAGGCGTCCGACGGCGGTCCGCACGTCGCTCCAGGGCAGCAGGGCGAACAGCAGCGCCAGGATGCCCACGCTGACGGCCGCCTTGACCCAGACCTTCATCGCCGGGAGACGGCGATGCGGGCGTTCTGGTCGGCGAGGAGTCCCACGGCCCAGACGATGAGCGCCCCCAGCAGGGCCAGCACCGCGCTCTCGGAGAGGTTGTCCTTCACCACGTCGTAGGCGAACTTCGCCAGCCCCGCGACGGCCAGCAGCGCCCCGAGCGGGATGAACACCTTGAGGGGGTTGAAGAACACCACGGTGCGCAGGATCAGCAGGGTGAAGTCGTACGCGTGACGCGGCCGGATCTTCGACTGCCCCAGGCGCGCCAGGTAATCGATCGGGACGTACTCCACGCTGTGGTCGTTGCAGGCGGCGGCCAGCGTGATCGTGGTGGTGAACGAGAAGCCGGCCGGCAGGAGGTGGTCGTAGCGCCGGATCAGGTCGGCCCGCATGAGCCGCAGGCCCGAGTTGATGTCGGGCAGCCGCTGACCCGCCAGGTAGCTCGCCAGCCAGCGGAGGAACGCCTTGGCCGGCCGCCGCACCAGCGGGATCCGTACCGTGGTCCCGGTGCGCGCGCCCACCACCATGTCGCTGGCGTCCGCCCGGGCGAGCAGCCGCGGGATCTCGGCCGGCGGGTAGGTGCCGTCGGCGTCGGTGATGAGGATCCAGTCGTACCGGGCGGCGGCGATGCCGAGCTTCAGGGCTGCGCCATAGCCCCGGTTCCGCGCGCGGCGCATCACCCGGGCGCCGGCCTGTGCCGCCCGCTCCGCCGTGGCATCCATCGAGCCGTCGTCGACCACGATGATCTCCCAGGTCCAGCCGGTCGCTTCCAGCACCTTCCGGACCTCGGCGACCTCGGCCGCCACGTGTTCGGCCTCGTTGAAGGCGGGGATGACGACCGACACCGCGTGCGGGAGCACGGTGCCGCTCTCGGCCACCTCCTCGATGCGGCCTGGCGTCTCGCTCATCTGTTCACCATCACGATGATCGCTCCTCCGCCCAGCGTGCCCGGGAAGCGGGCCGCCTCCCGGTAGCTTCGCTGCAGCGTGGCCCACACGTCGGGCGCCACGGCCGCGAGGCGTGTGGGCATGGTGGTCAGCACCCAGGTGCGCTCGGACGCGGCCTCCAGGGCCGCGAGGTCCGCCGCGGTCGTCACCGCCGGCCAGGTCTCGCCCAGCCAGCGCTGGTACGGGAACCGTGTCATGTCCACGACCGCGACGCCGTCACGCGGACCGGCCTGGGCGGCCAGGTACGCGGCCGCGCCGGCGTAGTCCTGCTTGGGCGCCCAGGCGCGCGGGACCGTCACGGCGCTGGCGAAGGCCGCCAGCAGACACCCGGCGGTGGCGAGCGCGCGCCCGTTGCGGGGCAGCAGCCGCTCGCTCACGGCGAAGCCGCCGCGGACCACGATCAGCGCGGCGAAGCCGGCGGCGAAGAAGAACAGCCGGGGCCAGAGGTTGTGCGCGGTGGCGAGCATCGCCGCCGCGGTCAGCACCACCGGCAGAACCATCAGCCCCAGCGCCGCCGGCGCGCGCAGCGCGCACGACGCGACGCCCGTCCCGAACACCACGACACCCGCCACGAGGACCGGCCAGCCGCCCGGAACACCCTGCGACAGCCCGCGCGCCGTCTCGGCCACCAGCCACAGCGGGTTCTTCCACTCCACCGCGACCCCGGCCATGGTCGGCCGGGTGAGCGTGGTGACGAACTGCGAGAGCACCGGCAGGTACACCAGCAGGGCCAGCACGCCGGCCGCGGCGAACGCCGTCAGCACCCGTCCGCGCGACGGCCGGTCGGTGCGGCCCGCGGCGACCAGCGTCAGCCAGACCAGGCCCTGGGCCGCGACCACGAACGCCGCCGTCACGTGCGTGTACAGCGTCAGCGCGGTCACCAGCGCGAACGCCGCCACGCGGCGCCGCGCGGCCCCGGCCTGGTCCGGCTCCATCAGCGCCAGCAGGGCGGCGGTGCCCGCGAGCGTGCCGGCCAGCAGCATGGTGTAGCCGCGCGCGTTCTGCGAGAACCACACGTGATGGTACGAGACCGCGAGCAGCAGCGCGGCCAGCAGGGCTTCGCGCGCGCTGACCACCCGGCGGCCGAACGCGACCACCGCCCACAGGCTCAGCACACCGGCCAGCGCGGCCGGGAGCCTGAGGGCCCAGGCCGATTCGCCGAAGGCGCTCACCGACACCCGCGCCATGATCGAATACAGCAGGTGCTGGTTCTGGCTGTCGTACGTCGTGACGATGTCGCCCAGCGGCCGGCGCACGTAGTTGACCAGCGTGACGATCTCGTCGTACCACAGGCCGTCGCCCAGATCCACCAGCCGGAGCGCCAGGGCCAGCGCCAGCAGGCCGGCGAGGGCCCATCGCTCGGCCGTGACCGCCCCGGCGCGGGCCGGCGGCGGCTCGGCCGCCACTCCGCCGGCCATCGGGCCTTCGCTCGCGCGGTCGTCCAGTCTCTCCTCCGTTCGCCAAGGCATCGGACCACCGCCGTTGCGGCAAGGGCGGTGCCGCGGTCCGCCGCCGGGAGGACCCAGCACAAGCTAATACCCCACTTGGGATTGCGACACGGAAGGACGGCGGAAGGACGACCGGTGTTGCGCCGTCGCAATACTCAGAACGGGCGATAGATGACCCAGAAGCAGTAGGCCAGCCAGGCCGCGACCGCGACCATCAGCGGCCGGTCGGTGAAGATGGTGTCCATCGGCGTCCCGAGGTCCCGCCGGTGGACCAGGTACATGTAGCGGAACACGCCGTACAGGACGAACACCGTGCTGTAGGCGAGGTTCACGGCGCCGACCTGGCGCGCGGTCTCGGAGGTGAGCGTGTACATGATGTAGCACACGATGGTGACGCCGAGCAGGACGCCCGACATCTGATCGAGGAACGCCGGCGAGTACTCGGTGAGCACCTTGCGATGGCCGCCGGACGACTCGGCCAGCGTGAGGATCTCGTGGCGGCGCTTGGCGAAGCCGAGGTAGAGCGCCAGCAGGCCGCCGCACAGCACCAGCCACTCCGAAGGCCGGACGCCGATCGCGGCCGCGCCGCCCACCAGGCGCAGGACGAACGAGGTGGCGATGGCGAAGACGTCCAGCAGGACCACGTGCTTCAGCTTCACGGTGTAGACCACGTTGAGCACCGCGTAGGCGACCACGGCCGCCAGCAGGCCGGGCGCGACACGCCAGGCCACGAACAGCGCCACGGCCAGGAGGACGACGCCCAGCGCCACCGCATGCGACGGCGCGATGCGGCCCGAGGCCACGGGCCGCCGGCACTTCACCGGGTGGAGGCGGTCCTGCTCGCGATCGGCGACGTCGTTGAAGGCGTAGATGGCGCTCGACACGGCGCAAAAGGCCAGGAACGCCGCCGCGGCCAGCAGCTCGGCGGTGCGCGAGGGCGCCCGGCCCGAGAACAGCAGCGGCGCCAGGGCGAAGCCGTTCTTCAGCCACTGCGCCGGCCGCAGCAGGCGGACCCAGTCCCGCAGCCCGTTCACGGGCGAGCCCCCAGGCGGTCAGCCCGCACGAACAGCGTCACGAGCGGGTTGACGGTCGGGTAGTCGAGACGCTGGCGGGTGAACAGGCCGCCCGACCGGAACACCGCCACGCGCCGGTAGCCGAGCGAGCCGTCGCCCAGCGCGGCGTACAACGATGCGGGGAAGCCCCGGGGGTGCGGCAGGCCCGGCGGGCTGGTCCAGTCCGGCTGCACGATGATGAACGGCGGGCGCAGGTCCTCCACGCGCCCGGGCGAGGCGGAGTCGCGGCCGATGAACGCATAGGTCACGCCGGCCGGCAGCGGCGGCAGCTGCGAGGCCGACACGACCGATGCCACGGTGTCGGCGTCCGCGAGCATCGGCTCCAGCTGCCGGGCCACCGCATAGCGCGAGTCGTTCACCGACTGCCAGGTCAGGTCGGCGCTCAGCAGCAGGCCCCACGCGCAGGCCGCGGCGAACGCGGCCTGCCCGACGCGTCGGCCCACGGGGCGGGCCGCGGCGAAGCCGGTGGCGAAGCCCCGTCCCGCGAACAGGCAGGCGACGTACGCCATGGGCATCACGTAGCGCAGGAGCGACAGCCGGACGGGCACGAGCACCAGCAGGAAATGACCGGCCACCGCGAGGAGCAGGGCCAGGCTGAGCCGCTCCGCTGGCGCGCGGGCCGCGGCGACGACGCCCACGAGGGCTGCCGCCAGCACCAGCGGCCCGACGGCATCGACGACATGACCGGCCGTCCAGCCCAGCAGGGTGGCGTAGCCGGCCAGCGTCGGCGGCGCGTTGTCGGCCATCGGGAACGGCACGTGGTCGCGGAGCCAGCGGACGTGCGCCACCCAGCGCCATGGGTTGAGCGCCAGCCCGCCGGCCACCGCGTACACGGCGCCGCAGGCGGCGATGCCCGCCGCCGCCGGTCGCCAGTCGAACCGGCCCGCCTCCTTCGCCCGACGCACCATCAGCCACAGCAGCAGCGGCGGGAGCAGTGCGAAGGCGCCCCAGGCCTGTTCCTTCGTGCCCGTGGCCAGCGCGGTGTAGACGCCCAACAGCGCGAAGCGGCCGAGGCTCACCCCCGACACGAGGATCCGCGCCGCCGTCAGCAGGCCCAGCGCGGTCCAGAACAACGCCGGCACGTCGAGGTTGCCGGTGCGCGAGTAATAGGTGAGCGGGTACATCAGCAGGACCATGGCGCCGGCCGCGCGCCCGGCGGTACGGCCCCACAGCGTGCGGGCGGTGGCGTAGGCGGCGAGCACGATGCCGGTCGCCATCGCCACCGAGACCAGCCGGCCCAGGACCTCCTGCACGATCAGCGCGCGCGCCGGGTCGGCGAAACCGTGGGGGAAGGCCCAGGTGGCCTCGCCCAGCCCGCCCGTCGCCCTGAGGAACAGGCGATAGGGCGCGAAGACGGCGGCGAGCACCAGGTAGTGGAGCAACGGGTAGGCCGTGTAGCCGTAGTCGCGCCCGGCGTCCCACACGGCCGCCAGGTCCGTGACCGGCCCCATCGGCGTGATGGCGTCGATCGCCCAGCTCCGCGGCCGAACCGCGTCGGTGGCCGCCGGCAGGCCCCAGCACAGGCCGGGCAGGAACAGCAGCAGCGCCAGCCCCGCGAGGACCAGCTCGTCCCGGTGCGCCGCGGCGACGGCGCGCAGCCGGCCGGCCGGGGCCGGCGCGCTCACCGGCGGCGCCACGGGGCGCGCGGAGTTGGGCGAGGCGCGGTCGGCATGGCGCCCATTATACTATGCCAGTCATCCCATGCCATCATCCGCTCCGCGCTTGTCCGTGATCGTCACCGTCGTCGACGGCGGCCCGGCGCTCGATCGCTGCCTGGCGGCGCTGGCGGGCCAGCAGGCGCCGCCGAGCCTCGAGATCCTGGTCCCCGTCGACGAGACCGCGACCGAGGCCTCCGCGATCGCCGCGCGCTTCCCCGCCGTGCGGGTCCTGGCCCTGGGCCGCCTGCCGACCGACCGGCCGGCGGATTCGTTCGCCGGACAGCACGAACTCTTCGACCGTCGCCGAGCCGCGGGCCTCGCCGCGGCCACGGGCGAACTGGTGGCCATCGTCGAGGACCGCGGCGTGCCCGCCGCCGACTGGGCGCGCGCCATGAGCGACGCCCACGCCGCCCTGCCCCACGCCGTCATCGGCGGCGCCGTGGCCTGCGGCAGTCCGTCGCTGCTCAACCAGGCGGTCTACTTCTGCGATTTCGGCCGCTATCAGCCGCCGTTCGCGCCCGGGCCGCGCCCGTTCGTGACCGACGTGAACGTCTGCTACAAGCGGGCGGCGATCGAGGCCACGCGCGCGCTGTGGGCCGAGCGCTACCACGAGACGACGGTCCACTGGGCCCTGGCGCGCGACGGCGCGACGCTGTGGCTCTCGCCCGCCCCGCTGGTGGTCCAGCATCGTGGCCGCCTGGCGCTCGGCCCGCTGCTGCGCGAGCGCTTCGCGTGGGCGCGGCTGTTCGCCTGGACGCGCGGGCGGGAGGTGTCCGCGGCGCACCGCTGGCTGCTGGCGGCGCTCACGCCGCTGCTGCCGGCCGTGCTGTACCTCCGGCACCTGCGCGGACGCCTCGGCGGGCACGACCTCGGCCGGTTCCTGCTCGCCAGTCCGGCCATCGTGCTGCTGCTCGCGGCCTGGAGCGCCGGCGAGGCCGCCGGCTGCCTGGGCCGCCGGCCCTAGGCGCCCGGCGGCGCACCGGGCGCGTCGGCCGCCTCGACGAAGCGCCGGCGGCCCTGCACCCAGACGACCAGCCCCAGCAGCGACGGCACCAGCGAGATCACCCGCCAGGCCAGCATCGCCTCCGCCCCGCCCGCGAGCCCCGCGAGCGCGAACAGCCGTTCGAACGCCGCTTCGCCGACACCCAGGCCTCCCGGCGTGAGCGGCACGGCGTTGGCCATGAACCCCAGCGGGATCACGAAGAACATCACCCATGCCATGCTGCCGGGCGACATGGCCTCGGCCAGCAGGGCGATCACCGTGACGCTCAGGGCGTGGGCCGTCAGCGAGATCGCCACGGCGGCGACGAGCACACCGACGTGCGCGCGGAAGGTCCGCACCGTGTCGAGCACCCGCGTCGCGTAGCCGCCCAGCGGCAGGCGACCCAGCAGCCACGTCACCGGCCGCGACTCCCGCAGCGGCGACAGCGCGACCACGAACATGCCGGTCATCACCAGCGCGCCCACGACGCCCGCCCAGACGAAGGCGCGCAGGATCGCGACGGGTCCCAGGATGCCGACGAACAGCGGCGCGACCAGCACCGGCAGCAGCAGCATGGCGTAGAGGCCAAGGACCCGGTCGAGCACCATGATGGTGGCGACCTCGGTGCGGCGGCCGGCGTTGCCCTGCACCGCGTACAGGATCCGCACGACGTCGCCGCCCCCGCCGCCCGGCAGGAACAGGTTGAAGAACAGGCCGATGAGGCTGAGCCGCACGGCGGCCTCGAGCGGAAGCCGGAAGCCGACCGGCCGCAGCAGCAGGCTGAGACGCGAGGCGGTGACGGCCAGGTCGAACAGCAGGATGCCGAGCGCGAGCGCGACCAGTTGCCAGGCGCCGGCGAGCTCGAGCAGGGCCGCCCAGCGGATGGTCCCCGAGCGGGTGAGCAGGACCAGCACCGCGACGCCGAGCGCGCCGCGCAGGACGCCGAACGCGACGCGGCGCACCAGCGACGGCGACGCGTCCGGCGACGCGTCCGGCGCCGGTGCGCTCACGCGGCCGGTGCCCGCGGCGCCCGCCGGCGCGGCAGGGCGAGCCACAGGCCGGTCACCACCACCACCACCAGCACCAGCGAGAGGGCGACCAGCAGGAACACGCGGACGCCGTCGCGTTCGGTGACGAACCGCACCGTGTACAGGTCGTGCAGGCTGACGAACGCCTGGATGAACCGGCTGCGCCGATCGCTCAGCGCCACGGCGCCGTTCGCGGGACTCACGTAGGCCAGCGTGCCGCCGGCGCCGAGTTCCACGCGCCAGATGGGCAGGTCGCCCCACGGGTAGCGCAGGTCGTGCGCGGTGAGCAGCACGGCGTTCAGCGCCCCGGCGTCGCCCTGCGGCCAGGCCGCACGCGCCAGGGCGACGACCAGCATCGAATCCACCACGATGCGTTCGCCGGTGGCCGCGTCGACCATCGCCCGCCCGCCCTGGAGCACCACCTCGTAGGCCGTTCGGGCGCCCAGGCGGCGCAGGCCGACGTGCCGGACCGGCATCGCGGCATCCAGGCCGAGCGCCGCGCGCGCCGCGTCCACCGCGGCGGCCGGCGCCACCCGCGCCGCGGTCCAGTCCGCGGGCGGCGGGTCGGCGGGCGCGGGGGCGGGCGGACCGACCTCCATCACGATGCCGGTGAGGGCCCAGGCGAGGAGCATCGCGCTCACGCTGACGGCCAGCCACTTGTGCAGCCGGCGGTTGGTCCAGTTCATCGGTTCACGCCCTCTAGGCCGGCCTGGTACTCCACCGTGAGCCGGTCGACGCGCCGGACCGGCGGGTAGTGCGGCGCCGTCGTCCACAGGTCGAGGCGCGGCAGGTCGCCGGCCCTGTCGTCGCGCAGGAAGATGAGCACCGGCGGGTTCACCGTGCCGTAGGAGAGGAACGGCCGGCTCAGCCACGGCATCAGCCGCGCCGACTGGAAACGGCCCACGAGACGATAGCCCAGCCGGCCGTCGGCCAGACCCTGCACCACGCTGTCGGGGACATAGGCGCTCCAGACCGAGCGGGGCCCGACGCGCCACTCGACCCGCCTGCGGCCCTCGTCGGTGTCCTCGGGGCCGATCACCACGATGGCCGGCCGCTCGCGCAGCAGGGTCGGCAGGGCGTCCGCCCGGGCGTCCACCATGACGGTCCGGATCCCGGCGGAAAGGTGCGGCAGTTTGAGCGGCGCGCCGAACGACACCAGCACGTCGCCGGGCCGGCCCGCGCGCGCCAGGAACTCCCCCGCCGCATAGCGGGAGTCACGGAGCATGTCGTGCGTCAGGTCCACGGTCCACAGGAGGGGCAGCGTGAGGCCGGCCGCCAGCGCCAGCGCGGCCCGGACGCGCGAGGCGCGCCACAGCACGGCCACCGCCAGTCCCACGAAGTAGCACAACGGCAGCGCGACCGGCAGGAGGTAGTGAATGCGGCTGAAGCGCACCGGCAGCAGGATGAGGATGAAGCCGAGCGACGACAGCAGCAGCACCAGCGACGCGCGCCGCGTGCGCCAGGCCGCCGCGACGCCCACGGCCGCCAGCGCCATCATCGGCCAGCTCATCACGTCGCCGAGCAGCCAGCCGAGGTCGGCCAGATGGTGCCGGTAGCCTTCGGCCGTCGCCGGGTACCGCAGGTACAGCACGCCGGCCGCGCCGACGCGCGCCAGCTTGCCGATGTGCTCGGCATAGCGCTGAGGATCGAACGGGATGCCGCTGGCGAGCAGGTACGCCGGCACGAAGCCGGCCAGACCCGCCAGCGGCGCGGCCCAGCGGCTCCGCGGCGGACCCGGCGGGCTCGGCAGGGCACCGCGCCAGTGCCACCAGGCGAAAACCGGGACGAGGAGGAAGAACGACCCGGCCGCCTGGTCCTTGGTCGCGCCCGCCAGGGCGACGAAGACGCCGAACCACAGCGCCCGGCGCGGCGTGATCCCCATCGTCAGGCACCGGGCGAGCACCGCCAGGGCCAGGCTGGACCAGGCGAGCACCATCATGTCCGGGTTCCCGACACGGGCGAAGTACGCCATCGGGTACATCACCGTGGCCGACAGCGCCGCGGCGACACCGGCGGCCTCGCCGGCGAGCGCGCGCGCCCCCACGTAGACGCCGAGGACCGTCAGGACGGCCATCGTCAGGACCAGGAGCCGGCCGAAGTGCGTCAGGGTGCGCATCGCGCCGGCCGGATCCCGCAGTCCGAACGGATAGACACCGGAGGGGCGGCGGATCTGCCCGGTCGCCGCGAGCCACGCGAGATAGGGCGCGCTCGCCGCCGCCGGGATCGCGTAGGCGCCCCAGGGGTAGGCCACGTTCCGGTCGGGCCCCGAACGCACGAAGGTGTTGTACATCTCGGCCAGCGGCGCCAGCGGCAGGAGGTCGTCGTTGCCCCATGCGTGCGTGCGTTCCGGTGCCGTGACGTGCGGCACGCCCCAGCGGCAGCCCGGGACGTACACGGCGAGTGCCAGGACCGCCAGGATCAGCGCCGTCCGCCACGGCGCTTCGCGGAACCGACCCAGCCTGCTCACGAGCCGTGCGGCACGCGCGTCGGCGCGGCGCGCGGGAACCCCGGCAGGGCCGTCAGCGTGCCGGCCATCCGGCGGGCGATGATGGCGTTCGCCGCCGGCGTGACGTGGAACCAGTCGGCGTAGACGGGCTGGCTCACGGCGTCGAGGGCGCCCGAGGCATCGTCGAACCAGCGCGGCGGCGCCGAGGCCCGGATGGCCGCGTAGACCGCGCGGTAGAAGTCGCGACGGATCGGGCCGAGCGCCTGCTCGCTGTCCCGCTCCGGACCGGTGAGCGGCTTCGCCCCGACGGCGATCATCGGCTGGAGGACGGACAGGACCGGGAAGCCCTCCGATGCGCCGATGGCGGCTGCCAGGCGGTGCGTCGCATGCACTTCGCGCGCCACGGCGCGCGCCAGCGACTCGGCAGGCGTCCCCCGCGCCCAGGGCCCCGGCGCCTCCCCGGCACCGCGTGCCTCCCGCAGCCGCACGAGGAGCCGGGACAGGCCCCAGCCCTCGACCCATTGGGCGAACGGCGCGCGCTGGTACAGCCGGCGCTCGACGCGGTCCATGTTCTGGAACCCGTCGGCACGGCCGTACCGCAGCGCATAGGTCGCGTCGTTGGCGCCGTCGTAGAACACCGCGGCATCGGGACGCCCGCCCCGGCGCAGTTCACGTTCGAACCGCAGCAGCTCCTGGGTCACGACGTAGGCGCGCTCGCCGAAGTTGACCACGCAGATCGGCCGTACGGCGCTGGCCGCCAGGTCGGTCTGCAGGAACGCGGCGATGGTCAGGGAATCCGGCGCCCCGACGCCCCACATGGCCGAGCCGCCGAAGAGCCAGACGGTCCAGGCGCCGTCGCCGCAGGCCGCCCCGGGCGTGGTCCTTCGGCCCGACGAGTCGACGCTGATCCAGCGTCCGGCGAACGGGGCCCCCTCCCAGAGCAGCAGCGGCGCGAAACGGTACATGGCGTACACCTGCTCGTGCTCGGCACGGAACGGCGCGATCCAGGGCTGGCTGTCGTACCAGGCCAGCGTCACGCTCCCGGCATACCGCGGCGTCGGGAGCCGTCCGACCGCCATCCTGGCCGCCAGTTCGGCCACCCCGAAGAGCACGATCACGTTCAGCAGCAGCAGGCCGGCGCCGCGCCAGGCGCCCGGCAGGCGCGGGCCGAGCCCGCCCGCCGCGGTCAGCCCGACCCCGGCGGCGAGCAGCAGCAGCTGCGCCGCGCCCAGGTCGAACGGCCCACCGCGGACGACATCGGCCAGCACCGCGGCCGCCGACAGGACGAGCCCGGCGGCGAGCGCCGCGGCCCGTGCGCGGCTCACGCCGGCACCGTCGCATCGTCGGCCTGGTGGACCAGGTAGGGCCCCAGGACCAGCGCGTGGATGCGGCTCTGGAGGAACGAGCGGATGGCCTCGTCGGGCGACCGGATGATCGGTTCCTCGTGCATGTTGAAGCTGGTGTTGATCATGACCGCGATGCCGGTGCGGCGCTTGTAGGCCTCGAGGATCGCGTACATCCCGGGATTGGTCTCGCGCTTGAGGAGCTGCGGCCGGGCGGTGCCGTCCACGTGCACCGCGGCCGGACACTCGCGCTCCATCTTCTCGGTGCAGCGCACCACCAGCGTCATGTACTCGCAGGGGCGCCGTTCCCCTTCGCGCAGGTGGAAGTACTCGGCCGCGTCCTCGTAGATGCCGATGGGCGCGAACGGCATGAACTCGGTGCGGTTCAGCTGCTTGTTGAGCCAGGTGTTCACCGAGCGGTCGGCGCCGTGGTACAGGATGGACCGGTTGCCCAGGGCGCGCGGACCGAACTCCATGGCGCCGTCGAAGCGCGCGACGATGCGGCTGGCCGCGATCTCGGCCGCGACGGCGCCGGCCAGGTCCGCCGGCCGGCCCACCTTGAGGTCCGGGTAGGCGTCCAGCGCCGCGCGACACTGCTCGGCGTCGTAGGCGGTGCCGAGGTACATGGGCGGCGCCTCGCGCCGCCGGGGCGCCGTGACGTTCAGCGCGGCGCCGACGCACAGGCCGCCGTCGCCCATCGCGGGGAAGATGAACAGCGCCTCGGGCGTGAAGGCCTCGGAGACCGCCATGTTGGCCTTCACGTTGGCGAACACGCCGCCGGCCAGGACGATGGCCCGCGTGCCTTCGCGCTCGACGTGCGGCCGCGTGATCCGGACCAGCTCCCGTTCCAGCAGGGCCTGGAAGGCGTAGGCCACGTTCTCGCGCGGGTAGCCGCGGAGCAGGCGCTTGAGCGGCGGCTTGTAGTTGCGGTAGTCCACGGTCAGGGCGCCGAAGGTGCCCCGCACCAGCCGGCCGAGGTCCGACAGGCGGAGCCGCACGAACCCCTCGGCGTAGTACTTCTTGTGGAGCCGGAACCCGCCGTCGCCGTTGAGCAGGGTGCCCTCGACCTTCCGCATCAGTTCCGGGTCCTCGCGGCCGAAGCCCGCCAGGCCGGTGATCTTGCCCTCGTGCCGCCCGCCCTTGAAGCCCAGCACCTGGGTGCAGGCCGTGTAGAACTGCCCGAGCGAGTGGGGATAGAAGTACGTCGCCAGGCGCCGCAGGACCGGGCCGGTGCCGCGGCTCAGCGTGATGCAGACATCGTCGCCCACGCCGTCGGCCGTGATCACCAGCGCGTCGTCGGCCGGGCCGGTCCGGAACGCCGAGGCGGCGTGCGCCTCGTGGTGCTCGACGTGGAACAGCTTCGGCCGGATGCCGTACTCGGCGAACAGGAAGTCGCGGACCCTCCCGTACCCGATGGCCCGCCACAGGTAGTACAGCCGATAGGCCACGCGCACGAAGTGCGGCAGGTAGTCGTTGAGCGCGTGGTAGTCCTTCACGTCGCGCCTGAAGCTGTCCCAGGTCTGCGGCAGCAGGTCCTTCCAGTGCAGGCCGGCGACCGCCACCGCGTCCACCTCCCCGGGCGCCACGCCCGCCAGCCGGATGGCCTCGCGGATGGCGTCCTTCGGCGGGTAGCGGTTGTCGAGCTTGACGCGGCTCATCCGCTCCTCGCTGACGGCCGAGAGCAGGACGCCGTCGCGCACCACGCAGGCGCCGGTCTCGTGCGTGGTGCTGATGCCGAGGATGGTCCGCGGGTTGAGGTCGGGCGCGCTGGCCGGCCAGCCGGCCAGGAACGCCTCGGTGGAACTCACCGTGAAGTCCCGCTGGACGTGGGCGACGAGCCGGCGCAGGAAGGCCAGCTTGGCGGCCTGCGACCGGCCGTTGTTGGTGAACAGCCGCAGGCGCCGCCCGCCGCCGATCGGCTGGGGCGCCGCGAAGTCGGTCAGGTGGAACAGCACCGTCAGGTAGCGGTGCTCCTTCGCGAAGGCGTCGACCCCGCGCCGGAAGTACCAGGCGCCCAGTTCGAACGCATAGCACGGGTGCCAGGGCGGCAGGCCCGGACCGGGCGCGGGCAGGGGCATCTCGAACAGCGGCCGCTCGCCGGGCCACAGCGCGAAAGGCTCCGGATACAGCCGCTGGAGGCCCAGCCGGGTCCGGAACGCATAGGTCGGGAAGATCGACGAGTCGTATGTGAAGCCGGCCTCGCGCAGCAGCGTGAGCGACTCGTAGTCGATCGAGTAGCCCGGCGCCCGGAAGCCCTCGCACGCCACGCCGAGGGTCTGCTGGATCATGTCGCGGCCGGTGACGATCTCGACGCGCTTCTCGGCCGACGGGATGCGGTCGAGGTACCGGTGCGCGAGGCTGTGCGACGCGATCCGGTGCCCCGCCCGCACCACCGCGTCGATGGCCGGACGCTTGTGCGGATCGTCGAGGTCCTGGGCGATCAGGAAGTACGTGGCCGTGACGCCGGCTTCGGCGAACAGGGCCAGCGAGCCCTCCACGGCGGAGGTGTAGAACCGGTCGGGGCCGGCGGGCGGCGCCTGGCCGTGGCCGCGGAAGATGGCGTCGAGCCCGTCCATGTCCACGTGGAAGAAGGCCCGGCGCGGCGGCAGCGGGAGCGCGCTCATGTCATCCTTGGCAGCGGGCTGCCGTCGCCGTCGATGTAGGCGCGGAACCACAGCTCGAGGCACAGCAGGCCCCACAGCTGGCGCCCGTAGCCCTGCTCGCCCCTGAGCATGGCCTCCACGCCGTCCATGCGGTACACGCCCCGCTGGCGGGCCCGCTCGCTCAGCAGGGTGTCGTGGAGGAACGCGCGGGCCGGCCCCTTCGCCCACTCGGCGAGCGGCACCGGGAAGCCCATCTTGTCCCGCCGGCCGAAGATCTCCACCGGCAGGAGGTGCCGCACGGCCTCCCGGAACACCCGCTTGGTGTCGCCGCCGCGGAAGCGCGTGGCCGGCGGCATGCGGGTGACCAGCTCGGGGATGCGGTGGTCGAGCAGCGGGACGCGCGACTCGAGCGAGACGCTCATGCTGGTGCGGTCCTCGACCTGCAGCAGCGCCGGCAGCAGCGTCTTGAGGTCGAAGTTGGTCATCCGGTTGAAGTAGCTCCGGGTCGACGGGTCGTTGAACACGCCGGTGAAGGCCTCGTACATGCGCGGCCCGCTGGCCGGCGTCCACACGTCGGCCGAGAACAGGGCCGAGGCGTCCTCGAGGCGGCTGACCAGCCGGAAGTACCGCCGGTCCATGTCCTCGAACAGCCCGTCGCGGAAGAAGCTCTGCATCAGCGGGCGGTACTGCCTGAGCAGGGACAGGTTGGGCGCGATGCTGTCCCAGGTGACGACGTGCTTCTCCTCCTCCTGGGTGTCGAAGATGGTGCCCTTGATGACCTGTTCGAGGTAGGCGATGAGATACCGGGCATAGCCGCCGAAGATCTCGTCGCCGCCCTGGCCGCCCAGGACCACCTTGACGTGCTGGCGTGCCAGCCGCGAGACCATGTACTGCGGGAACACGCCGGGGCCGGCCGCCGGTTCGTCCATCATGTAGATCAGGCCGGGCATGATGTCGCAGAACTCCTGCCCCGTCGGCCACACCTCGTGATGCGCGGCCTGCACCTGCCCGGCGACGATCCGGGCATAGCGGCTCTCGTCGTACTGGGGCCCCTCGCGGAACCCGCCGGTGAAGGTGTGGAACGTCCCGCCGTAGGCGCCCGCGGCCAGGCACACCACGGTCGAGCTGTCGATGCCGCCCGAGAGGTGGGCGCCCACCGGCACGTCGCTGCGCAGCTGGAGCCGCACCGAGTCCTGCAGCAGGGTCAGCAGCTGGTCGGCGTAGTACTCCGACGTGTGGTGGGTGTCGATCTCGTAGTTGAAGTCCCAGTACTGTACCAGCGCCGGCTCGCTGTCGCGCTGGGGGCGGAACGTCAGGTAATGCCCCGGTTCGAGCTTCTGGATGCCCTGGAACAGCGTCCGGTCGGCAAGGCAGAACTGGAACGTCAGGTATTCCTCGAGGCCCTGGCGGTCGGCCTCGGCCCGCACGCCGGCGGCGATGAGCGCCTTGGGCTCGCTGGCGAAGGCGAGGCGCGTGCCGTCGAGGTGCCAGTAGAACGGCTTGACGCCCAGGCGGTCACGGGCGGCGAAGAGCTTCTGCTGGCGCGCATCCCAGATGGCGAAGGCGAACATGCCGTTCAGCCGCTCGAGACAGCGCTCGCCGAGCTCCTCGTAGAGATGGATGATGACCTCGGTGTCGCTCTGGGTGCGGAAGGTGTGGTTGCGCTGGAGGTCGCGGCGCAGTTCGACGTAGTTGTAGATCTCGCCGTTGTAGGTGATCCAGACCGTGCCGTCCTCGTTGGACATGGGCTGGCGGCCCGTCGCCAGGTCGATGATCGAGAGTCGCTGGTGGCCCAGGGCCACCGGGCCCTCCACCCAGGCGGCTTCGTCGTCGGGGCCGCGGTGGACGATGGCCCGCATCATGGCCGCCAGCGCGTCCCGGTCGGCGGGGCGCTCGCGGTCGCGGTTGACGGCACCGCAGATGCCGCACATCAGGCCGCTCCCGCGTGCGCGTCCAGCCGCCGGCACCGCAGCACCAGCATCAGGCCGAAGCGGCGCGACAGCAGGCCATGCAGGGCGTCGGGCATGGCGAACGGGAGCACCTTCCGGGGGAAGCCGATGCGGACCTCCTCGAGCACCGTGAACCGGCCGCGCGCCATCCGCCGCATCTCGCGGCGGGTGTAGGCGCGTCCGATGGGGTTGGCGGCGCCGTCATAGCGCCGCACGAAGTCGTCGGGGTCGGACACGCGGAACATGGACTCCCTGCCCCGCCCCGGCAGGATCATGATCCGGCCGGCGAGCGCCGCCACCAGCCGGAACAGGGCGCGCGACCTGAGCGGCAGGGAACGGAAGTAGACCGAGAAACAGGCGGTGCCGCCGGGCCTCAGCACCCGGTGGAACTCGGCGACGCACCGCGCCGTGTCGGGCGTGTGGTGGATGACCCCCTGGCAGTTGACGTGGTCGAAGGTGCCGTCCGCATAGGGGAGGTCCTCGGCGTTGCCGACCCGGACCTCGGCCGCCAGTCCCGCGAGCGCCAGCCGGCGGCGCGTGAGGTCGCAGGCGGCCTCGGTCAGGTCGCAGGCGCTGACCACCGCACCACGGCGGGCCAGCTGCACCGTCCAGAACCCGTTGCCGCAGCCCACGTCCAGCACCGCGCGGCCGGGGCCGACGTCCCGGAAGTGGACCGGGTGCGGCCGGCCCGAGTGCTCGCGCAGGGTCATCGCCTCGTGCGCCGCGAAGAACTCGGCCGAGCCCGCCGGGTGCGCCGCCTCGCCGCTGTACAGCGGGTTGCGCTCCCAGAAGGCCCGGACGTCCTCGACGGTCGGTCCGCCGCCGGTCACTCGCGGACCCGCACCGGGGGGAGCACGACGCCGGCCATGCGCCGCCCGCGCGCCTCGCAGGCCGCCCTCCAGCGCTGGCCCTCGGCCCCCCACCAGCGGATGTGCTTCACGAACAGGACGAAGCAGCCCAGGATGGTGATCTTGGCGACCGACTTGCTGTCGCTGAGCTTCTGGTCGTAGCGCAGGACGAACGGGACCTCGGCCATGCGCGCGTGGAGCATCCGGCACTTGACCAGTTTCTCCAGCGTGCCGGTGAACCCGAGGCCCTTGAGGTCGATGAACTTGTTGCCGAACACCGCCAGGCCGTCCTGGATGAGCGAGGCGCGGTAGGCGCGGTATCCGCAGCTGTACTCCCGCACGCCCCTGATCGGGAACCACAGCTTGAACAGCAGGTTGGCCGAGTACGAGATGAAGGTCCGCCACGCGTCGAGCCCCACCTGCCCGCCGCCCGGCGCGAAGCGCGAGGGCAGGGCCACCTCGTAGCCCTCGTCGAGCTTCGCCAGCATGGAGGGGATGTACCGGGGCTCGTGGGTGTCGTCGCAGTCCATGCGGATGATCACGTCGTTCGGATCGGCCCGCTCGGCGATGTACTCCAGGCCGTCGCGGATGGTCTCGCCCAGGCCGCGGTTGTACTTGTGCGTCAGCACGTCGAGCGGCACGATCTTCGCCACGCCCTCGAGCACCGACGAGGTCGCGTCCTTGCTGCCGTCGTTGACGACCACCACGCGGTACCTGGCGCCGAGCTGCTCCAGCGTGCCCCGGATCTTCTCGATCAGGGGGGCGAAGGACAACTCCTCGTTGTAGGCCGGCAGCAGGATCCAGATCATGGTGTTCCCGTTTCGGGTGCGCTCAGGTGGAATCGGGCGCCAGCGACACGCCCGCCTCGTCGAACCGGAGGATGAACGCGCGGGACGCCGTGCCGCTGCGTCCCAGCGATGCGGCGCAGCCGGCACAGTCGACCGCCGGCACCGCGTCGAGGTCGGCGCTCACGAAGTACTTCGCCGATCCCATGTGCACCGCGGTGAAGCTCCGCGTCAGCCGGACCTCCGTCACCGGAGCGCCGGCCGGTCCGCTCAGCTCGTCGCTGACGCGCACGGCCTCGGGCCCGAACCCCACCCGCCGCACCAGCCGCCACGGCCCCGGGCGGCGCGCGGTGATCAGGCGGCGGACCACGGCCCGGCGGATCCACGCTCCCAGCCGCAGGCTCCGGAAGGCCGTCAGATTGAGGAGACGGAGCACCACGAATCGCCAGGGGGTCGGCAGCGTCTGCACCACCTCGGCCAGCGTCGTCTCGCTCACGGCATCGAGGCCGGCGAGCGACGAGCGTCCCAGCCCGAGGAACTGCGACGACCACAGCCGGCCCTGCGCACGCACCAGGTAGCCCGCGTCCTCGAACGCCAGCCGGCCGCGCCGCCGGTCGAAGATGCGCAGCATGCCGCCGCGCGAGGCTGCCATCACCGCATAGTAGCGGCGCGTCCCCGCGGCGATGAGCCCGGCACCCGGGAACGACATGAGCCCGTCCCAGCCCTCGCACGGCACCGCGCCGCCCGGCAGGTCGCCGCAGGCCCGCGCCGCTTCGGCATAGCCATCTGTCAGGACGGCGAGGTTCTCGGCGTCGCTCGCGGCCGGCGTGACCACGTTCCGGCGAGCCAGCCTTTCTCGCATGAACCGGGCCACCGCGGCGGCCTCCGGGACGACCGGCGCGAGGATCTCAAACCCAGACGGGACATACAGTTGCGCGTGCCGGCTGCCGTAGGCGCCACCCACGCTCCCGTCGGGGTGGACCCAGTACTGGAAGCAGGCGATGCTGCGGCGCAACGACTCGAGCAGGGACGCCGATCCGGTGCGTTCCCACACCTTGGCAAGGTAGTGGATGCCCAGCGATTCATAGCCCGGGTCACACCCGCCGTACTCGGCGTACCAGCCTTCAGGCGACTGGCGCTCGACGATGGCGGCCTCGGCGGCGGCACCCGCCCCGGTCAGGGTCCGGTCGCCCAGGACCTCGGCCGCGTTGTGCCAGGCCAGCGCGAACAGCGCATGGTGATTGCTGATGAACGCATAGTCCTCGGCCGAGCGGGCGGCGAAGGCGCACGCGCGCCGGACGGCCTCGCAGGCCCGGTCGCGCAGCGGCGCGGGGAGGTCGGCGCCGAGCTCACGCAGGACCTCGGTGACGACGTAGACCATGGCCAGCGTGACGCCGTGATCCTGGGTGAACGGCGCGATGGAGTCGAAGGCGCCGTTGCGCCGCTGGGCGGCCAGCGTGTGGCTGAGGCCGCCCTCCAGCCACGACCGCAGGCGCTCGTTGCGGGCCAGGTCCTGCGACGGCGCCGATCCGGACCAGGCGCGGGCCAGCGGCACCAGCGCATACTGCGCCATGGCGTGCGGGTAGTCGCGGAACTTCCAGGCCCAGTATTCGCGGTCGGCGCTCCCGAAGGTCCGGGAGGCCGGCTCACGGTCCAGCAGGCCAAGAAGGCGGCTGAACCCCACGTGAATCTGGCTCCCGTACACCGCCGCGGCCTGTGGCGAGACCTGGCTCATAGGGTCGATCGACCTCGGGGCGGCAGGGGGAAGTAGCTGGCCCGGCTCTCGTCCTGCGGCTCACCATGAATCACGCCTTCGCGAGCGATCTGTTCCAGGAGGGGCGGTAGCATTCTCGCCGCCAGGGCGCCGGTCCGGTCTCGCAGCGACCGCTCCGTGTCGTCCGCCGCAATGTCGACGGCTTCCTGCACGACGACAGGACCCGCATCCACTCTTGCCTCCAGGATGTGAACGGTCACACCGGTGCGCCGCTCTCGACGCTCGAGGACCCAGTACAGAGGGTTCGGGCCTCGGTACTCCGGCAACAGGGACGGATGTACGTTCAGGCAGCCGACGCGCGGCAATCCGATAACGTGTTGCCGCAGAATCTGGCCGAATCCCGCGACGAGGAGGATGTCGGGCGCCAACGACGCCAGCCAGCCTCGTGACCGCTCCCCGTTGACGTCGGGGACCGGCCGGCACGGAATCCGCCTCGAAAGCGCGACTTCCTCGAGCGACCGCGCCGTGCCGGCGGGTGACGATCCGGCACGCAACCTCGCCAACCGCAGACGGGCCCGGAACAGATCAACCGCGCGACGCGCCACGAAGACCCCACCATGCCGGGCTAGCGCCGTACGAACAGTCGCGCCGAAGCCAGATCGCGCGGCATCGTCGATGGCCACCCCGGTCACGGGAATACCGGCTTCGACCAACCCTGACAGGCATGAAACGCTGAAGGGATTGTAGTTCGAGCCGAGCACCACCAGCCGCAGGGCCGCCCCGCGCATCAGCTCAGCTGCCGCGTGACCCACGCGCCCAGCCCCCGCGACACCGGCCCCG
>CAZJZC010000002.1:0-49839 GCA_964550365.1 uncultured Gemmatimonadales bacterium
TGCGGTGGAACCGGTCCACCACCGACGAGCGCGGATCGTTGCCCATGCGGCAGGTACCCAGCAGGTGCATGCCGATGCCCTGCGGGCCGACGGGCTGGGCCCAGGAGCGCCGGGCGCCGGCGGCGTCGAGGATCTCGGTGGCCCTGCTGGCGAGGAACCGCATCAGGGCCAGGTCGTCGTCGTGGTCCAGGTACGTCACATTCATGCACGGTACGCCCCAGGCGTCGCGCAGGTCGGCGTCGAGCTCGACGCGGTTGGTCTCGACCGGCAGGGACGTGCCGTGGCAGAACACGTCCATGGTGCGGTTGAACCCCTCGCGCGCGGCCCGCTTGAAGGCCGCGCCCCAGCGCGGCGTGCCGGGCGGCATCCCGCCGAACAGGTAGAACAGCGGGAACCCGAAGAACCGGCCGTCGAAGCCGCCGCCGCCGTAGAAGCCGCGCGCCGGGTCGGTGGCGTAGTAGTCCAGCGCGATGCGCGTGACCTGGGCGCCCTTCCAGTCCATCAGTTCGTGCTCGAACTGGCCGCTGGTCACGCCGTTCCCGTTGAACATGAGGTGCCGGCCGACCATGCCGCTGGAGTTCGCCAGCCCGTCGGGGAACCGGTTCGACGCCGAGTTGAGCAGCAGGCGCGGGGTCTCGGCGCCGTTGGCGCAGAGCACCACCGCACGGGCGCGCTGGAGATGCTCGACCTTGCTCGAGTCGAAGTACACGACGCCGGTGACCCGGCCGCGCCCGTCGGTCTCGACCTTGCGGACGTAGCTCTCGGGGCGCACCTCACAGCGTCCGGTCGCCTCGGCCACGGGGATGGTCGTCACCGGGCCCGACGACTTGGCGCGATGCTCGCAGGAGAATCCCCAGCAGTAGCCGCACTGCATGCAGGCCGGCCGGCCGTTGAACGGGCGGCTGAGGATGGCCATCGGCGCCGGCTGGGGGTGCAGGCCCAGGGCGCGGGCCCCGCGCTCGAACAGCACGCCGGAACCCTTGATCGGCAGGGGCGGCATGGGGTAGGGGCGCGAGCGCGGCGGATCGAACGGGCCGGGCTCACCCGAGACGCCCAGCTCCCATTCCGCCTTCGTGTAGTAGGGCTCCAGTTCGTCGTAGGTGATGGGCCAGTCGGCCAGGCTCGCGCCGGCGACGGCGCCGTGGCGGCTGAACTCGTCGAAGTCGAGCGGCCGCATCCGCCAGTAGTTCGCGTTGTACATCAGCGAGCCGCCGCCCACGACGCGGTGATACTGGAGGGCGTTGGTGCGGCGGTACGCCGCGGCGGGACCCGGGCGGAACCGCTGAGGCTGGTCATCGGGCCGGTTGACGTAGCGGTCCCGGAACCAGTAGCCGAATTCGTCGTGCACCGTCTGCGCCGGGTCGATGCGCGGCCCCTGCTCGAGCACCACGACCGTGAAGCCCCTGGTGGCCAGTTCCTTGGCCACGATGCCGCCGGCCGCGCCCGACCCGACGAGCACGAAGTCCACCAGCGTCGAGGGAGCGAACCGCGCCGCGCCCCGCGGGCGGCCGGCCGGCCGGGCCTGCGGCATCAGTTCGGCCCGCCGTTCGCCCGGTCGTCGTACCAGCCGAACGGTGGCTGCCACACGCCGCGGTCGTCATAGCCGAGGATGCGCCAGCCGCTCCCCTCGTGATTCCCGCCCCACGAGGGGTGCGCGAAGGTGCCGACGAGGGTCAGGAAGATCATCTGCTGGAAGAACGGTTCGCGCTCGTTCGCCTGGAGGAACGCGAGCTGCCGTTCCGGCGAGAGCAGGGCGAAGCGGGCGATGCCGGGATGAGCGTCCGCCACCCGCTGATCGAACGCCGCGAGTCCCTGGAGGAAGGGCCCGCGCTGGTCGCTGCCCCACGAGGCCAGCGAGTGGTCGATGAAGTGCACCACGCGCGCTTCGCGCGCGCCGGGCAGATCGTCGGTCGGCACGATGAGCGCGGCGACGGCCTCGACGTCCGCCGCCTGCTCCACTGTCAGCACCTCGAGGTCGGCGTGCGCGAGGTCCGCCGCGCGCGTCAGCGAGGCGCGCAGCCGGTCGGGGTCGGCCGCCAGCCAGGCCGCGCCGAACCCGGCGCCCGCCAGGGCGACGAAATCACGTCGCTGGATCATCGATGAGCGGATAGTGACGCAACGCCCTTGTCCGCGCCAGTGCGGCGTCGCATGCTGCGCACGCCGCCGAGGACACCGACCCGGTGGATCGGCGATCCTGGCCGGACCCTCAGGCGCCTCCTTGGCGCAGGTCTGGCGGCCGGTTACCTTCCCCGCCGGCACAAGGCCGGTCACCAGCAGCGTAACATCAAGCAGGACAGGCGGTTATGAAGGCTTCAGACGTCAGGAAGGGGCACGTGATCATGGTCGATGGCCAGCCGTGCCGCGTGATGGACTTCCAGCACCGCACCCCGGGGAACCTCCGCGCCTTCGTTCAGGTGCGCATGCGGAACCTCATCTCGGGCAACACCTTCGACTCCCGCTTCAGCGCCACCGACTTCCTCGACGAGGCCCGGCTCGACACCAAGGAATTCCAGGTGCTCTACAAGGACGAGTCCGGCGTGCACACCATGGACTCGACCACCTACGAGCAGTACACCTTCTCCAACGAGGTGGTGGGCGACCTGGCGGTCTGGCTCGAGCCGGAAATGCACTTCCAGGCCGAACTGCTCGACGGCAAGGCCGTCGGGCTTCAGCTGCCGGCGTCCATGGAGTACACCATCGTCGAGACGGCGCCGGTCATACGCGGAGCCACCAAGACCGCTTCGACCAAGCCGGCGAAGCTGAGCAACGGGGCGACCGTCAACGTGCCGGAGTTCCTGGAGGAGGGCACCAGGGTGCGGGTGGATCCGCGCTCGGGCCTCTACCTGGAGCGCGCCAAGTAGCGCCTCCCGTCGCAGGGTCGGTCGGCGTGCGTTTGAAGGGCGGTCGGCGTGATGCCGGCCGCCCTCGTCGCGTGAAGGGGGCTTGTGACCAGTTTCACAATGGCTTCAGGAACGCCCGGCATATTTTCGCATATCGAGATGCGAAATACCGCCCGGTCCTGCGCGAGCGGGACCGGGCACGTCGGCAAAACACACGGGGGACGATGTGATGACAGGGCGACTGGGGATGCTGGCGGTGCTGGCCGGTCTGACCGGCGCCGCGGCCGGCTGCGGCGGTTCGGACGCCATCCGGGGCGAGGAGACGGCGACGCTGACGCAGGCGCCGAACGTGCCGCCGCCGATCACCCGCAACCACGCGACCAAGGTCATCGTGAACCTGGAGACCCGCGAAGCGGTCGCGCGGCTGGCCGACGGTGTCGAGTACCGCTTCTGGACCTTCGGCGGCGGCGTGCCCGGCTCGTTCATCCGGGTGCGGCAGGGCGACCTGGTGGAGTTCCACCTGAACAACCACCCCGAGAGCCACATGCCGCACAACATCGACCTGCACGCCGTGACCGGGCCGGGCGGCGGCGCCAGCTCGTCGTTCGTGGCGCCCGGGCAGTCGGCGACCTTCGCGTTCCGGGCGCTCAACCCGGGCCTCTACGTGTACCACTGTGCCACCGCCCCGGTGGGCATGCACATCGCCAACGGCATGTACGGGCTCATCCTGGTGGAGCCGCCGGGCGGCCTGCCGCGCGTGGACCGTGAGTACTACGTGATGCAGGGCGAGTTCTACACCCGCGATCCGTTCGGCGTGGCCGGCGTCCAGCCGTTCGACATGCGCAAGGCGATCCAGGAGCAGCCGGAATACGTGGTGTTCAACGGTGCGGTCGGCTCGCTGACGGGCGACGGCATGCTCCAGGCGAACGTGGGCGAGACCGTGCGGCTGTACGTCGGCAACGGCGGCCCCAATCTCATCTCCTCGTTCCACGTCATCGGCGAGATCTTCGACCGCGTGTGGGACGAGGCGGGCTCGGTGGCGAACTCCAACGTCCAGACCACGCTGGTCCCCGCCGGCGGCGCCGCCATCGTGGACTTCCGGGTCGACGTGCCCGGGACATTCATCCTGGTGGACCACTCGATCTTCAGGGCCTTCAACAAGGGCGCGCTCGGCATGATGCGCGTGGAGGGCGCGCAGGATTCGGGCATCTACTCGGGCCGTATCGCCGAGGGCATCTACCATCCGGAGGGAGGCGCGATCCAGAGCATCCCGTCGCAGCAGGGCGCCGCGCCGGCGGCGCGGACCCCGGCACAGCGCGCCGAGTTCGGCAGCCGGGTCTACGCCCAGAACTGCCAGGCCTGCCACCAGGCCGACGGGCGCGGCCTGCCCGGCGCGTTCCCGCCGCTGGCGCGGTCCGACTTCCTCAACGCCGACGCCCAGCGGGCCATCGGCGTGGTGCTGAACGGGCTCACCGGCCCCGTCACCGTCAACGGCACGCGGTTCAACGGCGTGATGCCGGCCCTGGCGCTCAGCGACGAGGACGTCGCCAACGTGCTGACCTACGTCTACGGTCAGTGGGGCAACAACGGCACCGTGGTCACGCCCGAGCGGGTGCGGGCGGTCAGGGCCAGCGGACCCCGGCCCTCCGCGGGCTCCGCGGCCGCGCACTAGGCCACCGTGCTTCCGGGGCCCGGGCCGTCCCGACGTGGGCGGTCCGGGCTCCGCGTTTCCGGCCGGCCGGTCCAACGAAGGCCTCGGGCGCCGCGTAGCCAGACACCCCTCGCTGGAGCCGCGATGTCCCGTTCGCCGTGCCGGATCCCGGATGCCGCCGACCTGCCGGCCCGGCCGGCACCCGGCATCGGCCGGTGCGCCGTCCGTCCGGCGGCCGGCTGACCATGCTCCGCCACCTCGTCACGCGCGTCGTGCCGGTCCGGGAGGGGGAGACGGCACCGCTGCTCCTCGCCACGGCGTACGGGTTCTGCATCCTCTTCGGCTACTACCTCCTGCGGCCGGTGCGCGACGAGATCGGCGCGGCGGACCGGGGCAACCTGCAGCTGCTGTGGACCGCCGTCTTCCTGGTGATGCTCGTCGCCGTGCCGCTCTACTCGGCGGCGGTGGCCCGCTGGCGGCGCGGAGTCTTCATCCCGCTGGCGAACCGGTTCTTCGCGTCCAACCTCGCGGCGTTCTACGGCGCCCTGGTCCTGCTGCCCGTCGAGGCGCGGCTGTGGATCGACCGGATCTTCTACGTGTGGACCAGCGTCTTCGCGCTGTTCGTGGTCACGGTGTTCTGGGGTTTCGTCGCCGACCTGTTCCGCAACGAACAGGGCAAGCGGCTGTTCGGCTTCATCGCGGTCGGCTCGTCGCTCGGCGGCATCGCCGGCTCGTCGACGACGGCCCTCCTCGCCGGTCACCTGCCGGCCTTCGCGCTGCTGCTGATCGCGATCGTGCCGCTGGAGCTGGCGGCCCAGCTGGCGCGCGCGCTCGACCGTCATGCCGGGCGCGAGCCGGCGGTGCTCAATGCCGAGCGCGAGGCGCGCGTGGGCGGGACGGCGCTGAGCGGCATCGGCCAGGTGTTCCGCTCGCCCTATCTGCGGCAGATCGCCCTGTGGCTGCTGCTCATGACCTTCGCGTCCACCTTCCTCTATTTCCAGCAATCGCACGTGCTGGGCGAGGCGATCAGCGACCGAGCGGCGCGGCGCGTCCTGCTGGCCCGGATGGACCTGGCGGTCAACGTCCTGACGGTGCTGACCCAGAGCCTGCTGGTGGCGCACGTGATCCGGCGCGTCGGCGTCGGGTGGACGCTGGCGCTGGTCCCGCTCGTCGCGTTCGGCGGCTTCGTCGGGCTGGGCCTGTACCCGATGCTGGCGGTACTGGTCGTCGTGCAGGTCCTGTACACGGCCGGGCGGCACTCGCTGGCCAAGCCGGCGCGCGAGGTGCTGTTCACCCTGGTGCCGCGCGAGGAGCGTTACAAGTCCAAGGCCTTCATCGACGCGGCGGTCTACCGCGGCGGCGACCTGGTGAGCGGCTGGGCGTATGCCGGACTCGCGGCGCTGGGTCTGTCCTTGAGCGCGATCGCGCTGGTCTTCGCGCCGGCCTCGGCGCTGTGGATCGCGGTCAGCCTGCGGTTGGGGCGGGCCGAGGAACGGGCCCGGGCGGCGCAGGAGCCGTCGGCGGGCCGGTAGGGCCCCGCCGGCCGTCCTAGTCTCCGGCCCGGGCGGCCTCCAGCGACTGCCCGACCTGGGCGAGGAGGGCGGCCGCGGCCCACGGCTTCGGCAGGAACACGGCATCCTGCGGCGGCGCGCCGGCGTCCGGGTGCTCGGAGTAGCCGCTGGTGAAGATGAACGGGACGTCGAGGCCTTCGGCCCGGGCAGCCGCATGGAGCGCGAAGCCGCTCATCCGGGGCATCATCACGTCGGTCACCACGATGTCGATCCGCGCGGCGTCACGCCGGAGGATCGCCAGCGCGGCCTCGCCGTCCGCCGCGGCCACCACCCGGTAGCCCTTCCGCTCCAGCAGGCGGCCGGTCGCGGCGCGCACCGTCGGGTCGTCCTCCACGACCAGGATGGTGCCGTCGCGCGCCGAGTCGGGGGAGTCGGGCGCCGGCGCGGCCGGCACGGCCGGCACCCCGTCGGTCGGTGCCAGCGGGAAGAACAGGCGCACACGGGTTCCCGCGCCGGGTGCCGACCGGATCTCGATGCCGCCCTGTTGCTGGCGCACGAGGCTGTAGACCATCGCCATGCCGAGGCCGGTGCCCTTGCCGGGCTCCTTGGTGGTGAAGAACGGCTCGAAGATGCGTGTCAGCATCTCCCCGCTCATGCCGATGCCGGAGTCGTTGACCTCCAGGCAGGCATAGGAGCCTTCCGCTGAAAGACCGCAGCGGACGGCCTCGACCAGGTCGAGCCGGCGGACCGATGCGGCGATCCGGAGTTCGCCGCCGTCCGGCATGGCGTCGCGCGCGTTGGTCGCGAGATTGACGAGGATCTGTTCGAGCGCGGCGCGGTCGGCCAGCGCGGTCACGTCGCCCTGCTGCGAGACCACCAGCCGGATCCGTTCCGGCATCAGCCGCGCCAGCATGGCCGTGAGGTCGCCGGCGACGGCGGCCAGGCGGACCGGACCGACCTCGAGCCGTCCCTTGCGGCCGAACATGAGCAGCTTGCGGATCATCGCGGCGCCACGTTCGGCCGTGACGCGGATCTCCTCGACATCCTGCCTGGCGGCGGCCTGGGCCGCCGGGAGCGACGCCGCCAGCAGCTCGGCGTGACCCATGATGGCCGTCAGGATGTTGTTGAAGTCATGCGCCACGCCGCCGGCGAGCTGGCCGATGGCCTCCATCTTCTGCGCCTGCCGCAGCTGGTCCTCGAGCGCGGCCATCTGGCGGCGCTCGCGCCGCCGCTGGGCCACGGCGCGTGCTCCCAGGCCGCCCAGCCCGGCGACGACGAGACCCACGGGGATGATGAAGCCGGGCCGCAGGGGCAAGGGACGCGGCACGGCGAACGACCGGCTGGCCGTCGGCCCGACGCGGCCGAAGATGCTGAGCGCCTGGACCTCGATCCGGTGCCGTCCGCCGGCGAGCGCGACGGCGACCTCGTGGTCCGTGCTCCACGGCGACCAGGAATCCTCGTCCATCCGATACCGGGTCGCGATGTTCTCCTGCGGCGCCAGGCCCCAGTAGGAGAGCGGCTGCCACCGGAGCTGCGCGGTCCGGCCGAACACCCCGGCCGGCTCGATCCGAACGACCGGTGGCGTGTCCTCCTCCTCCAGGCTCAGCACCGTGAGGCCCTTGCCGAGGGTGCCGACCAGCACCCGGTCGTCCTGCGGCAGCAGCGGCCAGAGCTGCGGCGCTTCCAGTCCCTGGTCGTCGCCGAACCTGGCCCAGACGCCGTTGCGGTACGAGCCGAGGCCGCCGGCGGTCGCGAACCACATCCGGCCGTCGCGGCCGGAACGGATCTCCCAGACCCGGTCGTCCACCAGTCCGTCGGCGCTGGTGTACCGGCGGAGACTGTCGTCGAGGCCGGCCACCCCGACCCCGCCGTGCTGATCCGCGAACCACGCCTGACCCGAATCGTCCACGGCCAGCGTGAACACCCGGCGCACCAGGGACCACTGCGGGCGGGGCCATTGGGTCCACTGGCCGCCGCGCCAGCGCTTGAGGCCCGCGGACGTGCCGAACCAGTAGGCGCCGTCGCGACCCTCGGCGAACGCGTACACCCGGCGGCCGGTGAGCACGTCGCCCCGGTCCCAGCGCTCGATGCGCCCGCCGTCGGCGACGAACGCGCCGCGCGAGGCCGCGCCCTCGGGGCCGCCGAGACCGAGGAACCAGAGCCGTCCCTGCCGGTCGCGCTCGATGCGGTGCACGTAGGCCGGCAGTCCGTCGGCCGGGCCGAAGCGTCGCCACACGCGGCCGTCGAACCGCACCGCGCCGACGAAGGCCGCGCCGCTCCCGAGCCAGACCCGATCGAGGGAGTCGACCGCGACCGCCGTGACCGCGCCCAGGCGGACGCCCGCCGCGTGGGTGATGCTCCGTTCGGTCCCGTCGGCGCGCCGGACCACGACGCCGTCGCCGGTGCCGAGCCACACGGTGCCCTCGCGCGTGAGCGCGATGGCGTTGACACGGTTGCGCCGGTCCGGGAACGGCCGCTCGGACGTCGTCCAGCGCGCGGACGAGCGGCGGTACAGGTAGAGCCCGTGCCGCGTCCCGGTCCACAGGTCGCCGTTGGCCCGGAACGCCAGCACGGTCACGTCGCGCAGCCCGGCGGGCACGGGCTCGATCGACCGCCACCGGTCGCGCGAGCGATAGCGCACCGTCCCGGCCTCGTAGGCCGCGATGGCCTCGCCGTCGTCCCGCACGGCGAGGGCCACGGCCTGTTGCGCGCCCTCGAGGACCAGACGGCGGAAGGTCCGCGAATCGGGCGATTCCCAGAGACCGTCGTTCCCGGGCCCGTTGGAGTAGAGCAGCATCCGGCCGGCCGGCGCCAGCGCCACGTGGGTGTTCGATCCCTCGCTGGTGATGCCAAGGAAGGGACTCCAGCGGTCCCCGGACCAGGCGCTGGCCCCGGACGGGGTCGTCAGGATGACGGGCCCGTGGCCGCCCCAGAGCGACGACTCGGTGACCGAGAGGCGCGCCGGGCCCGGCGGCGGGATGGTGCGGAAGCCGTCCGGCCCGACAACGCCGAACGCGATGGCGGAATCCGGTGACAGGTACATCACCAGGGCGCCGTCCCGGGTCGGCTCGGCGTCGAGGACCAGGGTCCCCCCGCCACCGATCGACGGCGTGATGTCCAGGAGGCCGCTGGTGTCGCCTCGGAAGAGCCTGCCATCCAGGACACCGGTCACCCCTCCGCCCGGGTCCGCCACCAGAACGGGGCTGCGGGCCTCCGGTTCGTTGCGCGCCGCCGGACCGATCGGGTGCCATCGGTAGCCGTCGAACCAGGCGAACCCCGCGGTCGTGGCGACCCAGGGCGTGCCGTCCCGGGTCTCCGCGATGGCGGTGATGGTGTTCGACGGCAGTCCGGTCATGGTGCTGAACCGCGCCCAACGCCAGCGGTCGGCGAACGCGGGCGTCTGGGCCTGGGCGGCGATGCCGGTGAGCACCAGACAGGCGGCCAGCAGGGCGGGATGCGGCACGGACACGGTCACGGTCGCAACATACGCAGGGGATACGTCCCTGCCCACCGGGCCGCGGAATCCCGATTGCGGGAACCGTGGGGCGCGGCTCGGCGTAGTCATGGGAGTGGGCGGCGCCTCGCGGGCGCCGCCCGTGACCCCCAGATCGACGGAGCCGCCGCATGCTGATCCGCCGTCCGCCGGATATCCGCGCGAGCGAGGTGACGCCCGAAGCCTCGTACCTCGGGCGCCGAGCGTTCATCGCCGCCGCCGGCGTCGCCGCCGGCAGCATCGCGTTCCCGGGTCTCGCGTGCGCCGAGCGGTCGGCGGGGCGGTCGCAGGAGGACCGGCTCACGCCGATCGAGGACGTCACGGGCTACAACAACTACTACGAGTTCGGCACCGGCAAGGACGATCCGGCGCGGACCGCTGGCGACTTCCGCACCCGGCCCTGGACGGTGGAGATCGCGGGGGAGGTGGCCCGCCCGGCGCGTTACGACCTGGACGACATCCTGCGCCGCTTCCCGTCCGAGGAGCGGATCTACCGCCTGCGGTGCGTCGAGGCGTGGAGCATGGTCATCCCGTGGCAGGGGTTCCCCCTGCGCGACCTCGTCAACTGGGTCCGGCCCACCGCGCGCGCCAGGTTCGTCGAGTTCACCACCCTGCACGACCCCCAGCAGATGCCCGGTCAGCGCCGGGGCGTCCTGCCGTGGCCCTACGTCGAAGGCCTCAGGATGGACGAGGCCATGCACCCGCTGACGATCATGGCCACCGGGCTCTACGGCCGGACCCTGCCGAACCAGAACGGCGCGCCGCTGCGGCTGGTGGTGCCGTGGAAGTACGGCTTCAAGAGCGGCAAGGCCATCGTACGGATCCGCTTCACGCCCGACATGCCGCGCACGACATGGGCCATCGCCGCGCCGGACGAGTACGGCTTCTACGCCAACGTGAACCCCGAGGTCGATCACCCGCGCTGGAGCCAGGCGCGCGAGCGGCGCATCGGCGAGTTCGCCCGGCGCCGCACCCTGCCGTTCAACGGCTATGCCGAGCAGGTCGCATCGCTCTACAGCGGGATGGACCTGCGGCGGAACTTCTGACGTGCGGCGGCTGCTGAAGCCGGTGCTCTTCGCCGCATGCCTGGTGCCGCTGGCCTGGATGTCGTACGAGCTCGGGATGGGGCGGATCCGGGGCGAGTGGATCAAGGACATCACGCACCGGACCGGGTTCTGGGGCCTGGTGCTCATCACGGCGACGCTCGCCGTCACGCCGCTGCGCCGGCTCACCGGCTGGAACCAGCTCCAGTCGTACCGCCGGATGCTTGGCCTGTTCGGCTTCTTCTACATCTGCGTGCACTTCCTGGTCATCTACGTGATCCTCGACAAGCAGGTGCCCTGGGATCCCGCCTTCGCCTGGCAGGAGATCGTCAAGGACATCGCCAAGCGGCCGTACATCACGGTGGGCTTCACCGGGTTCGTGCTGATGATCCCGCTGGCCCTGACCAGCACCAGGGGCTGGGTCCGGCGACTGGGCAGACGGTGGGTGACCCTGCACGCGCTCATCTACCTCACGGCGCTCGCCGGGGTCGTCCACTTCACCTGGGCGGTGAAGGCCGACACCCGTGATGCGACGATCGTCGGGGTCGTGCTGCTGATCCTGCTCGGCGCCCGGCTGGTGCCGAAACGCCGCAAGCGGGCCGCGGTCGCCCCGACGGGGGCTGCGGCCGCGGCCGCGGACTGAGGTCTTGCGGGTTCCCGTCCCGCGCGGCACTTCTCAGTGGTCCCGTCCGGAGTCGTGCCATGGCCCTGCTCAAGCCTGCCGTCGGCGGCGTCGCCATCCTCATCACCTCCCTGTTCGTGCTCGGCATCTTCGCCCAACCGGGCTGCGCCTGCAGTCCCAAGTGGAAGGCGTACACGGCCGCGGTGAAGTCGGATCTGCGCTTCCTGGTGACCGCGCAGGAGGCCGTGTTCGCCGACGACTCGTCGTATTCGTCCGTCCTGCCGGCCGGCTTCGCCGCATCGACCGGCGTCCGCGTCCGCGTGGTCGAGGCGGGCCGCGACGGATGGCGGGCCGTGGCCTCGCACGAGAGGAACCAGGGAGAATGCCGCATCTACGTCGGCCGGGTCGCGTGGCGGCCGAAGGCTGTGGACGGGACGACAGGCGAGGAGGGCGTGCCGGTCTGCTGGGGCATGTGGCCGCGCGAGCCGTCGTTCCAGCTGCGGCTCCAGGCAGGCCTCGGCCTGGTCGAGCGGCCGCGGCCCATGCCGCAGGAGTCGGTGCCGGGAGCCGGGCCGGGCGCGCGGCCCTGACCGCAGTGCGTCGGACTGTGTCTCGCGTCACCGCACGGCGGTCCGTCGGCCCGGAAGTTCGACGCATGCGAATGCACTCGCTTCTTCCGGGCGCCGCCATGGCACTCTCCGCGTGTACGGCCACGATGAGCCCTCCGGCGCGCCCGGCACCGGCGCCCGGTCCCGCCGGCCGCGGCAACGCGGCAACGGTGCACGTGCTCGGTGTCCCGCCCGGCCACCTGCCGCGTCCCGGGCAGTGCCGCGTCTGGATCCCGGGTGTGCCGCCCGGACGCCAGGCGCGCTCGCGCGCGTGCGCCGGGATCATGGCCACGGCTCCCTCCGGCAGCTGGGTGCTGTACCGGCCGAGCGCGGACCGGCACTATGTGCACGTCCGGGTCGTAGACCCGGTGCGGACGGGCGTGCTCGTGATGGTGCGCATCTTCATCGCGGCCGACGGGCGGTTCGTGACGGAGCGCGAACCGGGCGACGCCGACCGGGACGACGATGGCCGCGGCCGCGGGCGCCGGCCTGACCAGCGTCGCTAGCCCGGGGTGTGGCGCTCGCGCCGCGGCGCACACGCCGGGCATGGCGGCGCGTTCGGAGGCTGAGGTCCGAGGATAGGAGCGGCGCCGGATAGCCAGGTTGCGGGCTGCAACGTCACGGCATAGCCTTTGCGGGCAGTCTTCCCCGTCCACGACATCGAAATCACCAGGGCCGGAGGTCAGCGATGCGTCGTTCGACTGGTCGTGCGTTCTCTATTCTCGCGGTCGCCGGCCTGGCGGCGTGCTCGGAGGGCTCCCTGCAGGCGCCGGATTCTGTCCCGGTGCCGTCGTTCGGGGCGGCCGCACAGGCAGGCGAACAGGTCATGCCGGGCGAGGTCCTGGTGAAGGTGAGGCCGGGCATGGACGTGGGGGCGGTCGCGCGGGGACGCGGGCTGGACGTGGCGGCCGCCGGTTACGGCCAGCGCTTCCACGTGTTGCGCGGCGCGGCCGGCCGCGAAGCGGCTGACGCCGCCTCGCTCCGGGGTGATGCGCGGGTGGAATGGGCCGAGCCGAACTACCTGCGCCAGCCGAGCGCGATCGACCCGCGCCTGTGGGCGTTCCGCAACCCCGGCGGACTCAACATGAGCTACAGTTCCGGGAAGAACCGAGGCCTGCCGCTGCCCGCCTCGTACGCGTCGCTCGCGGATGCGGACGAGGACAACGTCGAGGGGTTCGCCGCCGGCGGATCGCAGGTCGTGATCGGGAGCATCGACACCGGCGTCGATCTGCTGCACCCGGAGCTGGCCGGCCGGGTGATCGCCGGACGCGACTGGTACAACAACGACAACGACCCGACCGACGATGACGGCCACGGCACGCACACGTCCGGCACGATGGCCGGCACCAACGTCGGCGTGGCGGGCGTCGCCGGCGCGGGCGCCAATGTCCGCGTGTATGCGCAGAAGGTCTGCGGCCGGCGCGGCTGTCCGACGTCGGCGATCGTGAACGCGATCTATGCCGCGGCGGACTACCCCGGCATGGTCGCCATCAACATGTCGCTGGGCGGCTCGTCCGAGTCGCAGGCGGAGAAGGACGCGATCCTCTACGCCACGAACCGCGGCGTGCTCGTCATCGCGTCGGCGGGCAACAGCGGCGCCGGAACGGTCGCCTGCCCGGCGTGCGACCCGAACGCCATCTCCGTGGCGGCAACGACCTGGCGCGACGAGCGGGCCTCGTACTCGCAGTACGGGCCGGGGTTGGACATCTCGGCGCCCGGTGGAACCTGCTATTCCAACACCACGAGCGAAGGCTGCATCTACAGCGCCTACAAGAACGGCGGCTACGCCTGGCTGCAGGGTACGTCCATGGCGGCGCCGCAGGTGACCGGGACGGCCGCGATCGTCGCGTCGGTGACGGGTCTTCGTGGCGCGCAGCTGCGGACCCGGCTGCTCACCAGCACCGACGACCTGGGCGCCAGCGGCTACGACCAGACGTTCGGCAGCGGTCGCCTGAACAGCTATCGGGCCGTGACCGGCAACACGCTGCCAGTGGGACAATGACGGCGGGGACGTGATCGAACCGCAGCGGCGGGCCGGTGGCCCGCCGCTGCTTCATTCGGGGCGTGGCGGGCGGTTCGGGTCCCGGCCGCGCTTCGCCGCCGCCGACCGCTCGAAACGCTCCAGGTCCACGGCCGCGCGCCGGTGCGTGCCGCTGCCGATGATCTCCGTGCCGTCGTGCGCCTCCACGGCGAACGTCCCCGCCGTCCCGTCCCATGACGTCAGCTCGGCCCGCGCGGTGACGGTGGCGCCGACCGGCGTCGCCGCCAGGTGGCGCACGTCGACCGCCACGCCGACCGAGACCCAGCCCGGCGGCAGGAACGGCGCGATGGCGGTGGCGGCCGCCAGCTCCATCAGGTGGATCATCATCGGCGTGCCATAGACCTCGGGCATCCCCGGGTGCAGGTGTGCCACGGTCTTCTCGCGCTCCACGCGCTCCTGGAGCGCCGCGCGGGTGCCGGTCGGGATGCGGATGTCGCCCATGCCGGAATCTAGCCGGAGCCGGACCGCCGGGACTCGCGGCGGCCCGTGCGGTCCTCCATGTTTAGCCCCCGACACCCGACCGTCCATTTCGGAGGCTGCATGTCACCCGCCGGCCGTTCATTCCTCCTGCTCCTGCCCCTGGCCGCTCTGCTCGTGCCGCGGGCCGAGGCTCAGCGTCGCCGCGCCCCCGCGCCGGCCGCCGAAGCCCGGCCGGCGTTCGACTCCACGCTGTTCCAGGCGCTGCGCTGGCGATCCATCGGGCCGTATCGCGGCGGCCGGGTCACGGCCGTCGCCGGCGTCAGCGGCCAGCGCGACGTCTACTACTTCGGTGCCACCGGCGGCGGGGTCTGGAAGACGACCGATGGCGGGGCCAGCTGGTTCCCGATCGCCGATTCGATCCTGGGCGCCGGCTCGATCGGCGCCATCGAGGTGGCGCCCTCCGACCCGAACGTGGTGTACGTCGGCGGCGGCGAGTCGCCCCTGCGCGGCAACGTCTCGCCGGGGGACGGGATGTACCGCTCGACCGACGCGGGACGCACCTGGGCGCGCATCGGCCTGACCGACGCCGGCCAGATCGCGGCCATCCGCGTGCACCCCTCGAACCCCGACCTGGTCTACGCCGCGGTCCTGGGCCACGCCTTCGGCCCCAGCGCCCAGCGCGGCGTCTACCGCTCCGACGACGGCGGCCGCACCTGGCGCCTGCTCCTGAGCCGCGGCGACAGCGCCGGCGCCATCGACATCGCCATGGACCACGCCAACCCGCGCATCCTCTACGCGGCGTTCTGGCAGGCGGTCCGGCGCCCGTGGGAGATGGTGAGCGGCGGCGCGGGCAGCGGGCTGTTCAAGAGCACCGACGGCGGCGAGACCTGGACGGAACTGACGCGGCGGCCGGGGCTGCCGCGCGGCCTGGTGGGCAAGGTCGGCGTGGCGGTGTCGCACGTCGATCCCGACCGCGTCTGGGCCATCATCGAGGCCGAGGACGGCGGCGTGTTCCGCTCGGACGACGCGGGCGCGACCTGGATCCGCACCAGCGAGGACCGCAGCCTGCGCCAGCGGGCCTGGTACTACACCCACATCCACGCCGACCCGGGCAACAACGACGCCGTGTGGGTGATGAACGTCAACCTGCACCGTTCGGTCGACGGCGGCAGGACCTTCACCAGCATCCGGCAGGGCCACGGCGACAACCACGCGCTGTGGATCGATCCGCACGATCCCGCGCGCATCATCAACGGGAACGACGGCGGCGCCGCGGTCAGCACCAACGGCGGCGCGACGTGGTCGACGCTGGAGAACCAGCCGACGGCGCAGTTCTATCACGTCACCACCACGATGGACTTCCCCTACCGGGTGTGCGGCGCCCAGCAGGACAACAGCACCATCTGCATCCCCAGCCGCACCGCCGGCGGGCTCATCGGGCGGGATACCTGGCAGACGCTGGGCGGCTGCGAGAGCGGCTACATCGCCGTGCGGCCGGACTCGACCGACATCTCGTACGCCGGCTGCTACGGCGGCTACCTCGAACGACAGGACGCGCGCACCGGGCTGGAGCGCAACATCATGGTCTGGCCCGACAACCCCATGGGCCGGGGCGCCGACGACCTGCGCTACCGGTTCCAGTGGACCTTCCCGATCGTGCTCTCGCCGTTCGACCCGAACGTGCTGTACGTGACCAGCCAGATGGTCCACCGCTCCACCGACGGCGGCCAGAGCTGGCAGACCATCTCGCCCGACCTGACCCGCAACGACCGCAGCAAGCAGGGCCCCTCGGGCGGGCCGATCACCAAGGACAACACCAGCGTGGAGTACTACGACGTGGTCTTCGCGCTGGCACCCTCGCCGCGGGAGCGCGGCCTCGTCTGGGCCGGCACCGACGACGGCCTGGTGCACGTGACACGCGACGGCGGGGCCACCTGGCAGAACGTCACGCCCCCGGGCCTGCCGGAGTGGGCGCTGATCTCGATCATCGAGGCGTCGCCGCACGACGCCGCGACCGCCTACGTGGCCGCGACGCGCTACAAGTGGGACGACTTCGCTCCCTACGTCTACCGCACCGGCGACTACGGTCGCACCTGGACGCGCATCACCGCCGGCCTCCCCGCGAACCACTTCATCCGCGTGATCCGCGAGGACCCGGTCCGCCGAGGCCTGCTCTACGCCGGCGGCGAGTTCGGCGTCTACGCCTCCTTCGACGACGGCCGCGCCTGGCAGTCCCTGCGGCTCAACCTCCCCGTGGTGCCGATCCACGACATGGTCGTCAAGGACAACGACCTGGTGCTGGCCACCCACGGCCGCTCGTTCTGGATCCTCGACGACCTGACGCCCCTGCACCAGCTGGCCGACTCGGTCGCCGCGGCCGATGCCTTCCTGTTCCGCCCCCGCGACGTGGTCCGCTTCGGGCTTGGCGGCGGTGGCGGCGGCGGCGGCGGCGGGCGTCCGCCCCTGGCCGGCGCCAATCCGCCGGGCGGCGCCGTGGTGTACTTCAATCTGCGGTCCGCCCCCGACAGCAGTGCCGAGGTGAAGCTCGAATTCCTCGACTCCGCCGGCGCGGTGATCCGGACGTACTCCACGCGGGCCCGCGAGCGGAACCAGCGGCTCGACTCGCTCCGGGCGGGCATGAACCGGTTCGTCTGGAACCTCCGCTACCCCGACGCGGCGACGTTCCAGGGACTCATCATGTGGGCGGGGAGCGTCACCGGACCGCTGGCGCCCCCGGGCCGGTACCAGGTGCGGCTGACGGCCGGCGGCCGCAGCCAGACGCGCGAGTTCCGGTTCGTGCCCGACCCTCGGGTACGATCCACGCCGCAGGACTACGCCGCGCAGTTCGAGATGCTCATCCGCATCCGCGACCGGCTGAGCGACGCCAACAGCGCGGTGACCCGCATCCGCGACCTCAGGGGCCAGATCGACCAGGTCACGTCGCGGCTCGAGGGCGTCGCCAACGCGCCGGCCATCCGCGCCCAGGCCGACAGCCTGCGCCGCCGGCTCACGGCGGTCGAGGAGGCGATCTACCAGACCCGCAATCGCAGCGGCCAGGACCCGCTCAACTACCCGATCCGGCTCAACAACCGCATCGCGGCGCTGACGGGGGTCGTGGCGGGCGGCGACGCCCGGCCCACCGACCAGGCCGTCGCGGTCTTCGGCGAGCTGTCGGGTCTGCTCCAGGCGCAGCTCGACCTGCTGCGCGGCATCGTCGATACCGACGTGCCGGCCTTCAACGCCCTCGTGCGCGAGGCCAACGTGCCGGCGCTCGTGGTCCGGGAGCGGCGCTAGCTTCCTCCGTGAGCGTCGCGCCGACCCCGCAGCAGCGGAAGGCCATCGAAGCCCCGCTCGGTCCCGTGCTCGTCGTGGCGGGACCGGGGGCGGGCAAGACCGCCTGCCTCATCGGGCGCATCGGCCACCTGGTCACCAGGCTCGGCATCGCGGCGCCGCGCATCTGTGCCGTCACCTTCACCAACAAGGCCGCCGAGGAGATCGCCGCGCGGCTCGAGGACCAGCTCGGCGCGAAGGCGGAGGAGGTGCATCGCGGCACCATCCACTCGCTGTGCGTCGAGGTGCTGCGCGAGCACGCCCTCGCCGCCGGCCTCAAGGCCGGCTTCGGCATCGCCGACGACGAGTACCAGCGGACGGTGCTCCGGCAGATGGGGCAGGGACGCCGCGCCGGCCAGCTGCTTCGGCTGTTCGGACGGCGCCGGGTGCAGGGGTACCGGCTCCAGGCGGGTGACGAACAGCTGTTCCTCGACTACCAGGCGGTGCTCCGGCGCCGCAACATGCTGGACTTCGACGACCTCGTCGTGCGGACGCTGCGACTGTTCGAGGACCGTGCCGACGTGGCGGGGACCGTGGCAGCGCGCTGGGACTACCTGCTGGTCGACGAGTTCCAGGACGTCAACGCGGCCCAGTACGCGATCCTCCGGCGCCTGTCGGCGCCGCACGGCAACATCTTCGCGGTCGGCGACGACGAGCAGTCCATCTATTCGTGGGCCGGCGCCGACCCGCGGGTCCTCGAGCGCTTCGGCGCCGACCACGGCATCGCCGCGCCCATCGTGCTCGATCGCAACCACCGCTCCTCACAGCAGATCTTCGAGGTGGCGCGGCGGCTGCTGCGCGAGAACCCGTCGCTGTTCGACAAGAGCCTCGAGGCCAACCGGCTCTCGCCGTTCGAGGTGCGCGCGCTGGCCTTCCCGGACGACGACGCCGAGGCCGCGTGGATCCTGGCCGACATCGCCGGCGACCGCGCCGAGCACGGCCGGCACTGGGGTGACTACGCGGTGCTCTACCGGCGCCACGCGGTCGGCGAGCGGCTCGAGGCCCGGCTGGTGAAGGCCGGCGTGCCCTGCCGGCTGGCCAAGGGCCGGCCGCTGGCCGACGACCGGGTGATCGGGTACGTCATCGCGGCCCTGCGGCTGGTCGTCGCTCCCGCCGACCCGGCGGCGGCCGAGCGGTTCGCGGACCGTGTCCTGCCGCCGCACCTCATGCAGCGGCTCGAGGCCGAGGTCGCCGGAGGCGAGGCCGACTTCCTGCTGGCCCTGCGCGACCTGGCGTCGAGCCTGCGCGGCGACCCCGACGCCAAGAAGCTCTGGCGCCTGCTGTACCAGGTGGAGAACCTGGCCGGCCAGCGTCAGAAGCACGCCACCCTCCGCGGGCTGGTCGAGGAACTGCTCAGCCAGCGCGTCGGTCCGTTCAGGAACGCCCTCGAGGACCGGCACGAGGACCTGGCCGACCCGCTCGATGTGCCGGCCGCCGCGAAGCTCGCGGCCCGGCTGGACGCGGCGCGCCGGGGCCGCGCGCGCGTGGTCCTCGAGCCGATGAACGGTCTTGAGATCGGCCTGCGCGGCATGCTGTTCGCGGCGGGCTTCAAGCTGGCGCGGTATGCCGGCGAGGTCACCCAGGCCGAGCTGGACGATCTGCGCATCGGTCCGGCCGATGCCGGGCCTGAGGGCCTGGCGTACACGGTCTTCAAGGCCCTGCAGGCGGTGCATGCGCGCGATGTCGACGGCGCCCTGCGCGACTACGTGAGCTTCGACCTCGAGACGACCGACAAGGACATCGCCACCTGCGGGATCGTCGAGATCGGCGCGGTGCGCGTGCGCGACGGCCGCGAGGCCGGGGAGTTCCACTCGCTGGTGCGGCCCGACCGGCCGGTGTCGCCCGGTGCCCGACGGGTCCACGGCCACGGCGACGAGTCGCTGGCGTCGGCGCCGCCGTTCGCCGAGGTCTGGCCGCGGTTCCGCGAGTTCGTCGGCGGCGCCACGCTGGTGGCGCACAACGGCCAGCGCTTCGACGTCCCGGTCCTGCGGCGCATGGCCGCGGCGGCGGGCGGCGATGCCGGCGGGCTCCAGGTGTTCGACACCCTGCCGCTGGCCCGCTCGCTCAGGGGCGACAGCTCGAAGCTCGGCGACCTGGCGGCGCGCTTCGGCGTCGCGGCCGGCCGCGCCCATCACGCGCTCGACGACGCGCGGACGCTGGTGGGCGTCTACCACGCCCTCGAACGGCTGCGCGTGGTGCGGGCGCGCAAGGCCGCGCTGGTCAACGCCCTGCCGTGGCTGGGCCTGTCGCTGGCGCTCGACGGCGCCCGCCGCGACGGCGAGGAGGTGAGACTGCTCGCCGCCATCGCGCAGTCCCACGCCCTGGGCCGGTTCAGCGACTGCCTCGAGTACTACGAGGCCGAGCGGCTGAGGACCGGCGCGCGCGGCCCCGCGCTCGAGGAGGTCATCGACCGCCTCGGCGGCCGCGGCCGCATGGAGCGTCTGCGCGAGGAGACCGACGCGTCACGGCGCTACCCGGAGGCCGTGGCGCGGCTCGAGACGCTGATCGACCAGGCGCCCGGGGAGCCGCTCGCGTCCGCCATCGGGCGGTTCCTCGAGCGCGTGGCGCTGTCGGCCTCGCAGGGCGCGGAGGTGGAAGCGCACCGCGTCAACCTGCTCACGCTCCATTCCACCAAGGGCCTGGAGTTCTCGCGGGTCTGCATCGTCGGCGTGGAGGACGAACAGATGCCCGGCTGGGTCGGGCCCGACGACGACCCGGTGCACATGACGCAGGAATCCCGGCGCCTGCTCTACGTCGGCATGACCCGCGCCATCGACCGGCTGGTCCTGACGCGCGTGGAGCGGCGGCACGGCAAGCCGTCGGGTGGCGGCAGGTTCCTCGAGGAGATGGGGCTCGCGCCGCAGTCGCCCGCGGCCGTCAGCCCCGCGCCAGTTCCCTGAGCCGCTCCAGCAGGCGGACCATGGCCCAGGTATCGCGCTCGCAGTAGGCCAGCAGGTCCTGCCGCAGGCGGGCCCGCCGGTCCGGCGGGATGAGATGCCCGACGAACAGCAGCCGCCAGATCTCCACGCTCGCCGTCATGCCCTCCTGGATCAGCAGGTCGCTGTAGGTCAGGTCCGGGACCAGCGGCGTGAGGGCGTGCTTGAGCGAGAAGCTGCCCCTGAAGCCGGGGTGATAGACGTGGTCCCGCATCACCGGGAGCAGATCGATCAGCCGGGCCTCGAGCGCCAGCAGCGCATCGCGCCGGTGCGGCAGGGCCGCCGCCAGCTCCCGGATGCGGGTGCGCTCGAACGGGCTGTACATCACGATCCGCCCGGCGTCCGCGGTCGCCCGGAGCATCGCGTCGGCGAGGGCGTCGCGCGGGTCCTCCGGGCCCTCGGCGAGCCAGCCGACATGGTGATAGCCGCCCTCGGCCCGCGCCTCGTGGTAACTGAACTGCACCGTCGTCGGCGTCCACGGGCCGAGCCCGTCCCAGACCGGCACGGCGCGGCTGATGGTCTCGAAGTCGAGGAACCCGAGCCGGCCGCTGAAGGGCTCGAGCGCGGCCGCGAGCCCGGGTCCCACGACCAGGCCGCCGCGCTCGGCCGCGAGCCGCTGGCGCCGCTGGACGTCGGTCAGCTTCTGGCCGGCCGGGATGTCCTGCATCCGCTGGATGCCCCGCGCGGCCAGCGTGAGGCCCTTGTCGCGGCCGCGATACAGGTGGGTGACGTGGAAGAGGTCGCCCGGCCAGCAGCGGTCCCAGAACGGGCAGGCCCGCGGCCTGGAGCAGTGGGCGCCGATGGCCACGCCGGGCAGACCTCCCGCCAGGGCGGCCTTCTGTTCGGCGATGACGTCCGGGATGCCCGGCAGGAGCGCCTCGACCTGCGCCGTGACGTCCTCGCGCGCGAACAGGTCGCCGTGCCCCGGATGCCGGTAGGCCTTGTCGAGATGCATGATCTCGATGCGCCGGACGTCGAGGCCGGCCCGCCGCACGACCCACGTCTGGACCGCCGCGTCGGGGATGTGCTCGTCCTTGACCGCGGTGGACGACTTCACCTCGACGAGCAGGTAGCCGTCGCCGTCCCGCACCAGCACGTCGACCGCCACGAACACGTCGTCCTCGCTGAAGGTCGCCTCGAAGATGGCCGGCGCGCCGGCCTCCAGGGCGGCGCGGGTCGCCTCCACGCGGCCCGGGTCGCCGTGCGGCAGGTCGATGAGCGTGCCGCCCGGGAACCGGCCGCGGGCCAGCAAACCGACCTGGCTGCCCTGGTCGAAGAGGTCCTGGGTCCCGGCGTCGGGCCTGAGCTCCTCGGCGTCGGGTTCGTGCACCCTCCACCACAACAGCCGATGGCACTGCCAGCCGGTGGTGAACCGGGACTTGGACAGGCGGGGCACGAAGGCGGCGTCGGGCACGCAGGGATGATGGATGGCCGGCGTGCGCGCCGCAAACGCCCGGCCGCTGGACAACCGGTCGCCGACCGGGGAGTGTTGGTGCATGCGGGCGATCAGGATCCACGCGACCGGCGGCCCCGAGGTCATGCGCCTCGAGGACATCCCCGTGCCGTCACCGGCGGCGGGCGAGGTGCTGCTGCGCATCGAGGCTGCCGGCGTGAACTTCATCGACACCTACCAGCGCGGCGGCCTGTACCAGGTAG
The DNA here is from genome assembly GCA_964550365.1 of uncultured Gemmatimonadales bacterium. GTDB lineage: Bacteria > Gemmatimonadota > Gemmatimonadetes > Gemmatimonadales > JACORV01 > DASXPG01. The sequence goes on from CAZJZC010000002.1 coordinate 22,152, forward strand.
CGCTGCCCTTCACGCTCGGGCAGGAGGCCGCCGGTTCCGTCGCGGGCCTGGGCGCCGGCGTGAGGGGTCTGGCGGTCGGCGACCGGGCGGCCTGGGGCGGCGGCACGCCGGGCGGCTATGCCGAGTACGCCTGCGTGCCCGCCGAGCGGCTGGTGCCGGTGCCCGCGGGCGTCACGATCCGCGAAGCGGCGGCAGCCATGATCCAGGGCATGACCGCGCACTACCTGACCACGTCCGCGTTCGCGCTGGATCACCGGCACACCTGCCTGGTCCACGCCGCGGCCGGCGGCGTCGGGCGCCTGCTGGTGCAGATGGCCGAACTGCGCGGCGCGAGGGTGATCGCCACGGTCGGCAGCGACGAGAAGGCGGTGCTGGCGCGCCGTGCCGGCGCCGACGAGGTGGTGAACCACCGGCGGGAGGACGTGGCGGCGTTCGTGCGTTCGAGCACGAAGGGTGTGGGCGTCGACGTGGTCTACGACGGCATCGGCCTGGCCACCTGGGAGCGCAGCCTGGCGGTCCTGAGGCCGCGCGGCACCCTGGTGCTGTTCGGCAATGCCAGCGGCCCGGTGCCGCCGGTCGACCCGCTCGCCCTGGCGGCGCGGGGCTCGGTGTACCTGACGCGCCCGCGCCTGGCCGACTACACGGCGGACCGCGAGGAACTGATGCGGCGGGCGGGCGAGGTGCTGGAGTGGGTGGCGTCGAAGCTGGTGACCCTGCACGTCAGCCGCGAGTACCCGCTGGAGGAGGCCGCCATGGCGCACCGCGACCTTGAGAGCGCGGCGACCACCGGCAAGTTGCTGCTGATCCCCTGACGGCGGCTACTTCGGCGCGAACCGGTCCAGGAACTCGCGCTCGCCATCGGTCAGCGCGCCGGGACCGTCGGCCTCGACCTTCCGCATCACGCGCTCGAACTCCTCGCGGTTGACCGGGTGCAGGGTGGCGGGATCGACCCGCTTGAGGCGGTCGAGGGCACCCAGGGCCGAGGTCGGCGGCGGGCGCACCTTCCGCTGCCAGATGGCGGCCGGCGAGCGCCACCGCATCCATACCAGGTACAGCCAGCCGCCGACGAAGCCGCCCAGGTGCGTATAGTGCGCCGTGCCGTCCCGCGCGCCCGACGCGCCGCCGTACAGCGACAGCAGGGTCATGATCAGCACCATCCACCGCGCCTCGATGCCGACGATGCCCCACAGGTAGATCTTCTGACGCGGCCAGAACCAGGCGAACCCCAGCAGGACGCCGAAGATCGCCCCCGAGGCGCCGACGATCAGCGCGTTGGGCGTCGCCAGCGACACCACCGCGCCGGTGAGGCCGCTCACGAGGTACAGCTGGGCGAACCGGCGCGTGCCCAGGCGCAGTTCCAGCGCCGGCCCGAAGAAGTACAGGCTGAGCATGTTGAACAGGATGTGCGCGAAGCCGGGGGCGTGCAGGAACATGTAGGTGACCGCCGTCCACGGCCGTGCCAGCATCTGAGCGGGGACCAGGGCCAGCTCGAGCTGCAGTCGGGATTGGGGCGGCAGCAGCAGGTGGATCGCCAGGTTGGCGAAGATCAGGGCGGTCACGGCCGGCGTCATAAGGAAGGAAGGCTAGCCCCCTCCCGGCCGCTTCGGTAGTTTTCCCGAACAGCCATGTCGACCCCCACGATCGCCCCGACCGGCCGCGAGGCCCGGGACAGCGTCGTCATCCGTTTCGCCGGCGACTCCGGTGACGGCATGCAGGTCACCGGGGCGCAGTTCACGGTCGAGACCGCGCTCGCCGGCAACGACCTGACGACGTTCCCCGATTTCCCGGCCGAGATCCGCGCCCCCCAGGGGACCACCTTCGGCGTGTCGGCGTTCCAGATCCACTTCGGGTCCGGCGACGTGCTCACGCCCGGCGACGAGCTCGACGCGCTGGTGGCCATGAACCCCGCGGCGCTCATCACCAACGTGAAGGACCTGCGCGTCGGCGGCCTCGTGGTCGTCGACACCGGCGCGTTCAGCGAGCGCAACCTGCAGAAGGCGGGCTACGCCGCGAACCCGCTGGACGACGACACGCTGGCGAAGTACCAGCTGCTGCGGCTCGACATCACCAAGCAGACGCTGGAGGCGGTGAAGCCGCACGGCCTGGGCCAGAAGGACGCCCTGCGCTGCCGCAACATGTGGGCGCTCGGGCTGATGCTGTGGATGTACGGGCGCGAGCGGCGCACCAGCCTCGAGTCGATCCAGAAGAAGTTCGCCAAGCGGCCGGAGATCGCCGCCGCCAACGTGGCCGCGCTCAACGCCGGGCACGCCTTCGGCGAGACGGCCGAGCTCGGCCGCGACGTGCCGGCGGTGACGGTGGCGCCGGCCCGGGTCGAGCCGGGGCTCTACCGCACCATCAGCGGCAGCGACGGCATCGCCCTGGGCCTGGTGGCGGGATTGAAAGCCTCGGGCCTCAAGCGGCTGCTGTTCAGCGGCTACCCCATCACGCCGGCGAGTTCGCTGCTCCACAGCATGGCGGGCCTGAAGCCCTACGGCGTGGTGACGTTCCAGGCGGAGGACGAGATCGCGGCCATCTGCGCCGCCATCGGCGCGTCGTTCGCAGGCGTGCTCGGCGTGACCAGTTCGAGCGGCCCGGGCGTGGCCCTGAAGACCGAGGCGCTCGGTCTGGCCATCGCGACGGAGCTGCCGCTGGTGCTGGTGAACAGCCAGCGTGCCGGGCCGTCGACCGGCATGCCGACCAAGACGGAGCAGTCGGACCTGTTCCAGGCGGTGTACGGCCGCAACGCCGACGCGCCCCTTCCGGTGATCGCGACCGCCACGCCGTCGGACTGTTTCGAGGTCGCCATCGAGGCGGTGCGCCTGGCGGTGACGTACATGACGCCCGTCATCCTCCTCACCGACGGCTTCCTGCAGAACGCGGCGGAGCCCTGGCGCCTGCCCGACGCGGCCGGCCTGCCGAAGTTCCCGGTCACGTTCCGCACCGACCCGGACGGCTTCCACCCGTTCCTGCGCGACCCGACGACCCTGGCGAGGGTCTGGGCGGTCCCCGGCACGCCGGGGCTCGAGCACCGCGTGGGCGGCATCGAGCGCGCCGAGGGCTCGGGGCACATCAGCTACGACCCCGAGAACCACCAGCGGATGACCGATCTCCGCTTCGCCAAGATCGCCGGCATCGCCCGGGACATCCCGGCTCAGCGCCCCGCGCTCGGCGGGACGTCCGGCCGGCTGGCGGTAGTGGGCTGGGGCTCGACCTACGGGCCGATCCACCAGGCGGTCCGCGAGGCGCGGGCCGACGGGCTCGACGCGGCGCACATCCACGTGCGCCATCTCAACCCGTTCCCGTCCAACCTGGGCGACCTGCTCAGGGGGTTCGACCAGGTGCTGGTGCCGGAGATGAACGCCGGCCAGCTGGTGACCATCCTGCGCGGCACCTTCCTGGTCCCGGCCGAGGGGCTGAACAAGGTGACGGGCAAGCCGTTCAAGAGCGCCGAGATCGCCGACGCGATCCGCGCGCGACTGGAGCCGAGATGACGACCGCACTGCAGGCGAAGGACTTCGCGTCCGACCAGGAGGTCCGCTGGTGCCCCGGCTGCGGCGACTACGCGATCCTCAAGGCGGTGCACAAGACGCTGGCCGACATCGGGGTCAGCCGCGAGCGGACGGTGTTCGTCTCGGGCATCGGCTGCAGCTCGCGGTTCCCGTACTACATGAACACCTACGGGTTCCACACCATCCACGGCCGGGCCCCGGCGTTCGCCACCGGCGTCAAGCTGGCCAATCCGGACCTGGACGTGTGGGTCATCACGGGCGACGGCGACGGCCTGTCCATCGGCGGCAACCACACCCTGCACATGCTGCGCCGGAACGTGGACCTCAACGTGATCCTGTTCAACAACGAGATCTACGGGCTGACCAAGGGGCAGTACTCGCCCACGTCCCGCAAGGGCACGAAGTCGCCGTCCACGCCGCAGGGCTCGATCGACACGCCGGTCTCGGCCTGCCAGTTCGCCCTGGGCTCCGGCGCCCGGTTCGTGGCGCGCTCGATCGACACCGCCATGCCGCACCTGAGCGGCGTGCTCAAGCGGGCGCACGAGCACCGCGGCACGTCGTTCATCGAGGTGTTCCAGAACTGCGTGGTGTTCAACGACGGCGTGTTCGACGACTTCACCGCCAAGGCCGCGGCCGCCGACAACCAGCTGCACCTCGAGCATGGCCTGCCCCTGCTGTTCGGCAAGGACCGGCAGAAGGGGCTCCGGCTCCGTCCCGGCAGGCTCGAGCTCGAGATCGTCACGGTCGGCGGGAACGGGATGAGCCTCGACGACGTGCTGGTGCATGACGAGCGCAACCGGGTGATGGCGCAGATGCTGGCCGGACTGCAGCCGCCGGCGTTCCCGGTGGCGGTGGGCGTCCTGTACTGCGATCCGGCCTCGAGCTACGACGACGACGTCCATGCGCAGGTGGCCGCGGCAGGCGCGCCGAAGGACGACATCGGCGCGCTGCTGCGTCAGGGGCGCACCTGGACGGTCGACTGAGCGGGGAACGGACCGTCCGAGCCGCCGGCCCCCGACGCCGGCTGCGCCTCGCCGGCGCCGCTTCCGCGGCGCCGGACGTCGTTCTGGGGCTGGCCTGCCTCGCGGCGCTGGTGAACGGGCCGGCGTTCGACGGGGCGGTCGTGAACGGCCTGGTGCGCGCCGTGATCATGGAGTTCGCCGTCATCCACGCCTCGGGCTTCCTGGCCTGGCCGTGGGTGGCGCGATGGGATCGCCGCCGGCGCGCCATGTTCGTGCCGGCCCTCGCGGCGGCCTACACGGTCCCGCTCGCGATCTGGGCCCTGCTGGCGGGGAGCGCCTGGCCGCTGGCGGTCTTCTGGGGCCTCATGGCCAACCGCATGCTGACCGTGGTGCTCGGCGACCTGCCGGACGATGCGGCGATGACGGCCTGGGGCCACGCCTGGGCGGGGACCACGACGCTCTACGTGGCGGCGGTCCTGCTGGCCCTGACCGGCGGCGCGCCGTCCGAGGGCCGGGTGCTGTTCATCGGCTTCGCCTACTGGACGGCGGTCGGCCTGTCCGGGCTGACCGACTGGCGGTGGGTGTACCGGTGGATGGCGTGGTCGCGCGCGCGCGGGCGGAACCGCCCGCGACGGTAGCGCGGCCGGCACGCCGGCGGTCAGCCGCGCTTCGGCGCCGCGTGGAACTGCTCGGCTTCGGTGGACTCCTTCATGGCCACCGAGCTGGCGCGGCCGCCGGTGACGATCTCGGTGATCTCGTCGAAGTAGCCCACCCCGACGAACTCCTGGTGGCGCACGGCCTGGTAGCCGTCCTTCTCCGCCGCGAACTCACGCTCCTGCAGGGCCGAGTAGGCCGCCATGCCGCGGGAGCGGTAGGCCGACGCCAGCTCGAACATCGCGTGGTTGAGCGAGTGGAACGCCGACAAGGTGACGAACTGGAACTTGTAGCCCATGGCGCCGAGCTCGCGCTGGAAGGCCGCGATCCCGGCGTCCTCGAGGTGCATCTTCCAGTTGAAGGACGGTGAGCAGTTGTAGGCCAGCATCTTGCCGGGGAACCTGGCGTGGATCGCCTCGGCGAACCGGCGGGCCTCGGCCAGGTCGGGCTTGCCGGTCTCGAACCACAGCAGGTCGGCGTAGGGCGCGTAGGCCAGCGACCGGGCGATCGCCGATTCGATCCCGGGCCGGACCCGGATGAAGCCCTCGTGGGTCCGCTCGCCGATGATGAACCCGCGGTCGGCCGGGTCGATGTCGTTGGCGAGGATGGTGGCCGAGAGGGCGTCGGTCCGCGCGATGAGCACCGTGTCCACGCCCGCCACGTCGGCAGCCAGCCGGGCCGCCACCAGCTTGGTGACGAACTCGCTGGTCGGCACCAGCACCTTGCCGCCGAGGTGCCCGCATTTCTTCAGCGACGCCAGCTGGTCCTCGAAGTGCACGCCCGCCGCGCCGCGGACGATCATGTGCTTCATCAGCTCGTAGGCGTTGAGCAGGCCGCCGAAGCCGGCCTCGGCGTCGGCGACCAGCGGCACCAGCCAGTCGGTCCCGGCGCGTCCCTGCTGGTGGGCGATCTCGTCGGCGCGCAGGAGGGCGTTGTTGATGCGCTCGACGAGCGCGGGCACGCTGTCGGCCGGATAGAGCGACTGGTCGGGGTAGGTCTCCGCCGCGGTGTTGGCGTCGCCCGCCACCTGCCAGCCCGAGATGTAGATGGCCTTGAGGCCCGCCGCGACCTGCTGGACGGCCTGCCCGCCGGTGATGGCCGAGAGCGTGTGCACGTACGGCTCCTCGTGCAGCAGCCGCCACAGCCGTGCCGCGCCGCGCGCGGCCAGCGTGTGCTCGACCTGCACGGTGCCGCGCAGGCGCCAGACGTCCTCGGCCCCGTAGGGCCGGGTGATCCCGGTCCAGCGCGGGCCCTGCCAGCGGCGGGTGGTCTCGGTGACGAAGGTCTGCTTGTCCATTCGGGTGCTCCCGGCGGATCAGTCGATGTGGTCGTAGGCGGCGAGCGTCAGGAACTCGCGGTACTCGTCGTCGGTCACCAGCCGCTCGAACAGCCGGGCGGCCTCGGCGAAGCGTCCGTCGTCGAACCGCTGGGCGCCGAGCCGCGTGCGCAGGTCCGCCAGCTCGGCCGCGATGGTCGTCTCCACCAGGTCGCGCGTCACCGTCCGCCCGTCGTCGAGACGGGCGGCGTGCCGCCGCCACTGCCAGACCTGGCTCCGGGAGATCTCGGCGGTGGCCGCGTCCTCCATCAGGTTGTAGATGGGCACGCAGCCGTTGCCGCCGAGCCAGGCCTCGAGGTACTGGATGCCGACGTCGACGTTGAGGCGCAGGCCGTGCTCCGTGACGGCGCCCGCGGGCACCTTCAGCAGGTCGGCGGCGCCGACGTCCACGGGACCGGTCCGCCCGCCGATCTGGTTCGGCGCGGGCATGTGCTCGTCGAAGACCGCCCGCGCGAGCGGCACCAGGCCCGGATGCGCGACCCAGGTGCCGTCGTGGCCGGCCTTCACCTCGCGCAGCTTGTCGAGCCGCACCTTCTCCAGGGCGGCCTCGTTGGCGGCCGCGTCACCCCGGATCGGGATCTGCGCCGCCATCCCGCCCATGGCGTGGATCCCGCGGCGGTGACACGTGCGGATCAGCAGCGCCACGTATGCCGCCAGGAACCCCTTGTCCATGGTGACCAGCGCGCGGTCGGGCAGCACGAACTCGGGCCGGGCGCGGAACGTCTTGATGAACGAGAAGATGTAGTCCCACCGGCCGCAGTTCAGGCCGGCCGAGTGGTCCCGCAGCTCCCACAGGATCTCGTCCATCTCGAAGGCGGCGTGGATGGTCTCGATCAGGACGGTGGCGCGGATCGACCCGCGCGGGATGCCGAGCCGCTCCTGGGCGTGGACGAACACGTCGTTCCACAGCCGGGCTTCCAGGTGGCTCTGGAGCTTGGGCAGGTAGAAGTACGGGCCGGTGCCGCGGGCCAGCTGCTCCCGGGCGTTGTGGAAGAAGCAGAGCCCGAAGTCGAACAGCGCCCCGGACATCGGCCGTCCGTCCACCAGGCAGTGTTTCTCGACGAGATGCCAGCCCCGAGGCCGAACGAACAGCACGGCGGTCCGCTCGTCGAGCGCGTAGTGCCTGCCGTCGGGACTGTCGTAGGTGATGGCGCGCCGGACGGCGTCGCGGAGATTGACCTGCCCGTCGAGGTTGTTGGCCCAGGTCGGGGCGTTGGAGTCCTCGAAGTCGGCCATGAACACGCTGGCGCCGCTGTTCAGCGCGTTGATGATCATCTTGCGGTCCACGGGGCCGGTGATCTCGACGCGGCGGTCGCGCAGGTCGGCCGGGATGGGCGCGACGGTCCAGTCCGACGAACGCACCGACGCGGTCGCGGGCAGGAAGTCCGGAAGCGCGCCGGCGTCGATGGCCTCCTGCCGCCGCGCGCGGGCCTCGAGCAGCTCGCGGCGCCGCCCGTCGAACATGCGGTGCAGGTCGGCCAGGAACGCCAGGGCATCGTCCGTCAGGACGGCGGCGTGCGCCGTGCCGGCGCCGCCGCGCAGTTCGATGCCGGTCATGGGAGGACCGGCACGGGCCGCGGCTCAGGAATAGCTCATCGCCCCCAGGCCGGCCTGCTTCCTCAGCAGCCCCATCTGCCCGATGTGATAGGTGTCGTGCTGCAGCAGGAAGGCGATGGCGCCGAGCGTGCTCGGATCGTCCACCGGCAGTTTCATCGACGCGGCCCGTTCCAGGTCGCCCGCCGTCAGGACCCTGAAACGCTCACGGATCTCGCCGGTCACGCTCTTCCAGGCGGCGCGGATGTCGTCCAGCGCCGGCAGCTGCTTCACGTCGTCGATCGACCTGCGGCCCTCGGTGATCGCCGCGAACGGGCTGGTCAGGGTCAGCCCGATCATCGCGGCGAACCGGTACCTCGAGTCCACCAGGTGCAGCGCGATGAACCCGGCGCTGTTGGTGGCGTCGCTGGGCCGCCAGCGGGCCTGGTCCTCGTCCATGCCGTCGAGGCAGTTCAGGAACAGCCGCGAATTGATCTTGAAGATCTCGTAGAGCGGCGACAGGCTGGGTTGCACTCGGCCTCCGTTGGTTGGTTCGCCTGGATGTAGATTGACGCGTCCCCGAGCAGGAGTCGTCCCGATGACGCTGGCCGTCGGCCGGTCCGGGTGGACCGGGCGCGTGACCCCCTCCGATGATAACCCACCGGGGCCTCCGGCGCAGACGGGCGGCCGCGGGAGGGCCCGGCGCCGGCAGGTCAGGACCGGTGGCTGAGACGCCGGTGCGCGAGCACCACATCCAGGTCCGGCGGACGGCGCGCTACGCCACGCTGGGCGAGAGCGGCCCCTCGCTGCGGCAGGTCTGGTTCGTGCTGCACGGTTTCGGCCAACTGGCCCCCTACTTCATCCGGCACTTCCGCGCGCTCGATGACGGCTCGCGGCTCATCGTCGCTCCCGAGGCGCTGAACCGCTTCTACATCGAGCAGCCCGGCCGGCCGGGCGCCGCGCAGGCGCGGGTCGGCGCCACGTGGATGACCCGCGAGGAGCGTCTGACCGAGATCCACGACTACGTGGCGTACCTCGACGCGCTCTACACACGGGTGTTCGAGGCGGGCGGCCGCGACCGCGTGCGGGTCACGGTGCTCGGATTCTCGCAGGGCGTGGCCACCGCGGCGCGATGGCTGACGCAGGGCAGTGCGCGCGCCGAGACCCTGGTGCTGTGGGCCGGCGGCCTGCCGCCGGAACTGACGCGGGAGACGGTGGCCCCGCTGGCGGGGCTCCGGCTGGTCCGGGTCCTCGGGGATCGCGACGAGATGGCGACGGCGGACGCGGTGGCCGAGGAGGAGGCGCGCACGCGGGCGCTCGGTCTGGACGCCGAACTCATCCGCTTCCCCGGCGGCCATGAGCTGGACCCGGGCGTGCTCGCCGCGCTGGCGCGCTAGCCGCGTGGCAGCGGCCCGGCGCCCCGGTTAGCCTTCGGCCAGGATGCCGGTCGCTCCGTTCCACCGATGGTCCACGGTCTTCAGCGCGGCGGCGCTCGTCGCGGGCGCCGCTGCGCCGCGTCTGGCCGCGCAGGTCTCGGCGGGCGCGCATGCCGTCGCGCTCCTGACGCGCGCCGACCCGGTCCCGGGCGGCGCGGCGCTCACCGAGGGGCGCCTGGTGCAGACGACCCTTCACGGCGCGGCCTCGCTGCTCGACGGCCGCCTGCGTCTCAACGCCATGCTGAACCTCGAGGGCCTCACCATGCCGGGCGGCGTGCTCAGCGCCGGCGGCTGGGGCGAGGGGTTCGTGGACCGGCGGCATCCCCATACCTACGTGCACGAGCTGATGGTCTCGGCCGTCGACGTGGTGCGCCTGCCGCGCCTGCGCTGGTCGGTGAGCGCCGGCAGGGGGTTCGCGCCGTACGGGACCGACGACCCGATGTCGCGGCCCGCCGTGGGCTTCCCCGTCAACCACCACTGGAGCCAGGTCCTCGAGCGCGCCGTCGTCATCGGCGCGGTGCGCGTCGGGCCGGTCACGCTGGAGGGCGGCCTGTTCAACGGCGATGAGCCGGAACATCCGTCGCAATGGCCGTCCTGGAAGCGGTTCGGCGATTCGTGGTCGGCCCGGGTGCTGCTGGCGCCCGCGCCGGGCATCGAGGCCCAGGTCTCCCGCGCCCGAATCGCGTCGCCCGAGCACCGCCTCGGCGCCGGACTCGAGCACCGGCTGTGGAGCGCGTCCGTGCGGGCCGACCGCGCCACCGGCGCCGGCCGCCTCACCATGCTCGCGGAATGGGCGGACGCCGACGAAGAGGGCGCCTTCCGCTTCGAGACGGTGCTGGTGGAGGCGCAGCTGGCGGCGCGGCCGGGACGGGCCTGGGCCCGGATCGAACGCACCACCCGGCCGGAGGAGACGCGGCTCTTCGGCGAGCCGTTCCGCTCGCTCCGCCCGCACCACGAGAACTCGAACCTGGGCATCACGCGCTGGAACGTGGTCAGCGGCGGCGTGGCCCGGCCGGCGGGGCCGGCCGCGTGGCCGGTGCGGTTCGAGGTGCTGGCGGAGGCCTCGCGCGCCACCGTGACGCGGATCACCGGGATCTTCGACCCGGTCATGTTCTACGGACGGAACGATCTGTGGACCGTGAGCGTAGGAGTACGCATCGGCGCGGGCGCGCCGGCGCATCGCATGGGACGCTACGGGCTGGTCGCCGAAGCGCCGGGCGAGCCCACCGATCACGACGGACACCCCTGATGCGATTCCCCCGTTCCCTGCCCGCGGTGCTGCCGCTCGCCCTCGCCGCGTGCGGCGGCGGCGACGGCGGCCTGGCGCCCGGCGACACGACGCTCGTGACCGTCGCCAGCATCGCCGTGCCGGCCAACTACGGCGTGCACGACCAGTTCGTCCGCGACGGCATCGCCTTCGTGAGCGCCTGGAACACCGGCCTGCGCATCTACGACGTGGGCGGGGGCGCGCGCGGCGGCAGCCCGGCGAACCCGGTCCTGATGGGCGAACTCGTCACCCGCTCGAACGGCGTCGCGCGCGGCGCGGCGGCGCACAATGCCTGGTGGTATCACGCACCGGGCGGGCAGAAACGGTACGTGTTCGTCGGCCAGGAGGGGCCGGGATCCATCGGCAGTTCGTCGTCGGGAGACATCCACGTCGTGGACGTGAGCGACTTCGCCAACCCGGTCGAGGTCGCGTGGTACCACATGAGCGGCCTGGGCGCGCCGGTCGACTCGGCGGGTGCGCACAATTTCTGGGTCGACGAGCCCAACCAGGTCCTGTACGCGGCCTTCTACAACGGCGGCGTGGTGGCGCTCGACATCTCGGGCACGCTGACCGGCAGTCTCGCCGCGCGGGAACTGGCGCGTGTCCAGCCCGGCGGCGCCGGCAACACCTACGTGTGGGGCGTCCAGCTGTACAACGGCTCGCTGTACGCGGCGGATCTCGTGAACGGCCTGTGGCAGCTGCGGCTCAACGGCGGGACCTTCCAGGTGCTGAGCGGCGGGAACAACGTGCTCGAGCGGTTCAGCTCGGACCTGTGGGTGGCGAACGGCTACGCCTACACCGGCACCTGGGGCGGCTTCCCGCGCAACGGGATCCCGGGCGACGTGCTGAAGGTGTGGCAGCTGGGGACGGCGGGGGCGATCATGCCCGTGGATTCGGTGAGGATCCCGGACATCCAGACGGTCAGCGACGTGGAGGTGTCGTCCGACGGGCGGCTGCTGATGCTCACGGCCGAGGGTGGGTCGGGGGCGGGCGCCCACTTCTACGATCTCACGATCAGCCGCACCTCCCCGCCCGAGATCACGTCGCACCTGGCCGCCGCCGGGTACCACACCGGCACGTTCGCCGAGATCGGCGGGCGTCGCTACGCGTTCCTGGCGCGCAACCCGCCGAACCCGGCCGTCGTGGTGCTCGACGTGACCGGCATCAGTCCCTAGGTTTACCGCTCGACCCCCACACCGACCCCGACCCCCTCACCGCACGGAATCGCGATGACCCTCGCGCGACGCGCCTCGGCGCTGATGCTGCTCCTGCTTGCCGCCTGCGGCGGCACCGAGCCCACGGGGCTGCCGCCCGGGAGCACCGCGGCGGCGCTGTCGGGCGGCGCTCAGGCGACCGTCGTCGGCGCCGCCGCGCCCGCGCCCCTGGTGGTGCGCGTCACCGACGGCGCCGGCGCGCCGCTGGCGGGGATCATGGTCTCCTTCAGCGTGCCGGCGGGAGGGGGCAGCGTCAGTCCGGCCGCGCCGCTCACGGACGCCACCGGGAACGCCTCGACCACCTACACCGCGGGCACCGCCGCCGGGGTCCACACCGTGACCGCGGCCGTCGCGGGCCTGCCGCCGGTCACGTTCACCGTCACCGCGGCGCCGGGCGCGGCGAAGCGGCTGGTGAAGGGACCGGGCGACGGGCAGAGCGGCACCGTCTCGCTGCCGCTGCCGGTGCCGTTCCGCGTCACGGTGGTGGACACCTTCGGCAACGCCGTGGCCGGCACCAGCGTGTCCTGGAGCGTCACGGGCGGCTCGGGCACCGTGAACCCGACCTCCGGCGTGTCGGACTCGTCGGGCGCCGTGAGCACGGTGCTGACGCCGGGGGCCGCGGGCGCGATCACCGTCCAGGCCGCCGCGCCCGGCCTGCAGGACTCGCCGGCCGTGTTCGGCGCCACCGGCGCCATCGGCATCGTGCTGACGAAGGAACTCGGCGTGCCGGCCAACTACGGCCTTCACGACACCTTCGTGCGCGACGGCATCGCCTTCCTGTGCGTCTGGAACACCGGGCTGATGATCTACGACGTGGGCGGCGGCGGGCGGGGCGGCAGCCCGTCCAATCCGGTCCTCATCGGCTCGCTGGTCACGGCGGGCAACGGGGTCTCGGGCGGCGCCCAGGTCCACAACGCCTGGTGGTACCACGCGCCGAACGGCCAGAAGCGCTACCTGTTCATCGGGCAGGAAGGTCCCGGGTCGGTCGGGAGCTCCTCGTCGGGCGACATCCACGTGGTCGACGTCAGCAACATGGCGGCGCCCGTCGAGGTGGCCTTCTTCCACCTCAGCGGCCTGGGGGCCCCGCGCGACTCGGCCGGGGTGCACAACTTCTGGGTGGACGAGACCAACGAGATCCTCTACGCCGCCTACTACAACGGCGGCGTGGTGGCGATCAACGTGGCCGGGACGCTGAGCGGCAACCTGGCCGCCCGCGAGATCGCGCGGGTCCGGCCGGGCGGCGTGTCCGGCACCTACACGTGGGGCGTCCAGCTCGAGGGCGGCTCGCTCTACGCCAATGACATGGTCAGCGGCTTCTGGCAGCTGCGGCTGGTCGGCGGGGCCTTCCAGGTCCTGGCCGGAGGCGCCAACGTGCCGGAGCGCTTCGGCAGCGACCTGTGGGTGGCGGGCGGGTACGCCTACACCGGCACGTGGGGCACCCGCGCGGCGCAGGGCAATGCGCTGAAGGTGTGGCAACTGAACGCGGGCGGCGCGCCGGCACTGGTGGACTCGATCGTCACCAGCGGCATCGGCACGGTGAGCGACGTCGAGGTCTCGTCCGACGGCAGGCTGCTGATGTTCAGCGCCGAGAACGGGCCCGGGGCCGGCGTGTACTTCTACGACCTCACCGCCAGCCGTTCACGGCCGGCGTTCATCGGCCGCTACCTGGTCACCGGCGGGGTCCACACGGCCAGCTTCGCGCAGATCGGCGGCCGGCGCTACGTGTTCGCGGCGAAGAACCCCGGCAACCCGGCCCTCCTGATCCTGGACGTGACGAGCCTCGGTCCGTGAGCTAGCTTCTCGGGCACATGACCCAGACCCGGTTCGGCCCCATGCGCATCGCGACGGCGTTCGCGGTGGCGTTCCTGTGCGCGCTCGCCGTGTTCTCGCTGCCGCGCATCGCCTATAACTCCGTCGCCCCGGCCTTCGCCCAGCAGCCCGCGGCCACGCCGGCCGATCCGGCCGGTCCGCCGCCGGCCGCCGCGCCGGCCACGGCCGCCGCTGCACCCGCGGCGCCCCAGGCCCGGCCGGTCCCGCTGCCCCAGCGCCTGGTGGGCCTGCTCGGCATCGTGGTGCTGATCGCCGCCGGCTGGGCGCTGTCGCGCAACCGCAGGGCGGTCGACTGGCGCGTCATCGGCATGGGGCTCGCCCTCCAGGTGGTCTTCGCGATCTTCGTCCTGCGGGTGCCCGCCGGCCAGCGGCTGTTCCGGAAGCTGGGCGACATCGTCACCACGGTGCTGAGCTATTCGTACGCCGGCTCCTCCTTCGTCTTCGGCGAGCTCGGGAAGCAGCACTCGAGCGTCGGCGTGATCTTCGCGTTCCAGATCCTGCCGGCCATCATCTTCGTCTCGGCCCTGTTCGCGATCATGTACTACCTCGGCATCATGCAGCTGGTGGTGAAGGGCATGGCCGTGGTGATGAACAAGCTGATGCGCGCCAGCGGCGCCGAGAGCACCAACGTGGCGGCGTCCATCTTCATGGGGCAGACCGAGGCGCCGCTCACCATCCGGCCGTTCCTGCCGAAGCTGACGCGCTCGGAACTCATGACCGTGATGACCGCCGGCATGGCGCACGTGTCGGGCTCCATCATGGCGGCCTACATCGCCTTCGGCGTGGAGGCCCGGCACCTGCTGACGGCCGTCATCATGACGGCGCCGGGCACCATCATGATGGCCAAGCTGCTCGAGCCGGAGGACGGCGAGCCCGAGACGCGCGGCAACGTCGACATCGTGATCCCGAAGACCGATGTGAACGTGGTGGACGCGGCCTCGCGCGGCACCGGCGAGGGCCTGCACCTGATGCTGAACGTGATCGCGATGCTGGTCTCGTTCATCGCGCTGATCGCCTTCGCCAACGGCGTGCTGGGCTGGGTGCATGGCCACGTGGCGTTCGTGCCGCGGGACCTCCAGACCATCCTGGGCTGGGTGGGCAAGCCCATCGCCTGGGTCATCGGCGTGCCGTGGCAGGACACCACCGCCATCGGCTTCCTGATCGGCGAGCGCGCCGTGCTCAACGAGTTCATCGCCTTCGCCGACCTCGGCGCCATGAAGGCCACGCTCGACCCGCGCTCGTTCGTGATCGCGTCGTTCGCGCTCGCGGGCTTCGCCAACGTCAGCTCGGTCGGCATCCAGATCGGCGGCATCGGCGCGCTGGCGCCCGAGCGCAAGCACGACCTGGCGCGGCTCGGATTCCGGGCCATGCTGGCCGGCACCATGGCCAACCTCATGTCGGCCACCATCGCGGGGCTGCTGCTGTGACGCGCCCCGCCGGGTGCGCGGCCGGCTCGTTCCCGCCCGCGGAGCGTCCATGATCGCCCTGCTCGCCGGCCTGCTCGCGGCCGCCTCCGCGCCGTCCGATACCGCCTGCATCTGGAACCGCTCGCTGGAGCCGGGGCCGGAGGTCATCAGCATCAGCGACGACCGGCGGCGCAGCCCGCGCGACTCGGTCTCGTTCCGGGCCGGCGGCGCGGCGGTGAAGGTGTGCTACAGCCGCCCGTCGGCGCGGGGGCGCACCATGATCGGCGGCACGGCCGTGCCGTACGGCCGGCTGTGGCGCACCGGTGCCAACGAGGCCACCATGATCCACACCACCGGCCACCTGGTCATCGCCGGCGTGCACCTCGACGCCGGCACCTACGCCCTGTACACGGTGCCCGGCGAGCGCGAGTGGGAGATCGTCATCAACCGCTCGTACATGCAGTGGGGCCACGAATCGCTCTACAGCGACAGCGTCCGGGCGCAGGAGGCCGGACGCGGGCGGGCGCCGGCCGGCCCGACCAGGGCGCCGGTGGAACGCTTCACCATCCGCGCCGAACCGGTCGCCGGCGGCGACGCGGACCTGATCCTGGAATGGGAGACCACCCGGGTCGCGATCCCGGTGCGCCGGATGCGCTGACCGGCGGAGCGCGTGAAGGACGAGGCGCGGCGGCCGGAAGGCCACCGCGCCTCGTGTCGTACCGGTGCGGGCCTCAGGCGGCCAGGCGGACCTCGGCCCGGGCCGCGGCGACCGGGACGGGCCGGGTCAGCAGGCGGTCGAGCGACCAGGCGCCACTGCCCCTGACCATCACGATGAGCGCCAGCGCCAGGGCCAGCAGGTGGAATTCGAAGCCCTCACCCTGCTGCTGGCCGGACCAGTTCATGAAGAACCCGACCTTGGCGTGCACCGTGACCACGGCGCCCACCATCACCGAGGCGATGCCGAACGCCGCGGCGCGCCCGAGCAGGCCGACGATGAGACCGAGCGCGCCGAGGAACTCGGCCGCGATGACCGTCGCCGCCAGCGCCGCGGGCAGGCCGACGCCGCCGGTGAGGAACCCCATCGTCCCCTCGATCCCGTAGCCGCCGAACCAGCCGAGCGCCTTCTGGGCGCCGTGGGGGAACATCACCAGCCCGAGCGCCAGGCGCGCGAGCGCCGCGGTCCTGTCGTCGGTGGTCCGGATGAGAGTGCGCAGGCTGACCATTGTGACCTCCTGAAGATAATGGGTAAATAGTTGACCAATCATGTATAGGCCGCCGATCGACACCCTCAGCCGCCGGCGATCGCCTCCCGCACGCCGGCCCGCAGCCGGTCGAGCAGGGCGGCCAGCTGCCGGTGTTCGGCCGGCCGCAGGGCGGCCATCGCCTCGGCGTTGCCCGCGAGCACCGGCTCGTCGAGCCGGCCGAGCAGGGTGAGGCCGGCGGCGGTGATGTAGCACAGCACCTGGCGGCGGTCCTCCACGCAGCGCTCGCGGCGTGCCCAGCCGCTCGCCTCCAGGCGGTCCAGCAGGCGGGTGATGCCCGGCTGGTGCTCGATCATCCGCTCGGCGATGTCCAGCGTGGGGATGCCGCCCTTGCCGGCGCCGCGCAGGATGCGCAGGACGTTGTACTGCTGGGGCGTGATGCCGTACGGCTTGAGCAGGGCCGCGAAGTGCCGGCGCAGCAGGTCGCCCGTCCTCAGGACGCCGAGCACCGCTTCCTGGGCCGTGCCGGCGAGCGGGCGCGACTGGCGGATCTCCTGCCGGATCGTGGTCGGGGCGCGGGGCGTCATGGGTGGACGATAGCCGATATTACTTGACATGTCAAGTATCTACGTCCGGCCGCGCCCCGCCGCGGGGTCACCTGGCGATGCGGGAGGGCGCGACCACGCTGGCGATGAGCAGGCCCGCCGCCAGGGCCACGGCCATGGTGATCATGCGGAACGCGGTCTCGACGCCGGGGATGACCTGCCGGTCGAGCAGGGCGGTGAGTCCCCGGAAGCCGACGCTCCCCGGCACCAGCAGCAGGATGCCCGGCACCCGCAGGACGGCGGCGGGGCGGCCCAGCGCCCGGTTGAACGCGCTGCCGGCCAGGCCCACCGCCACGGCGCCCACGAACACGCCCAGCTCGGGGCCGAGGACCAGGGAGCCGGCCCGGGTGCCGGCGAAGCCCAGGATGCAGGCCAGCATGATCCAGCCGGCATCGCGGGGCTGGGCCCGGAGCAGGACGGTGAACGCCAGCGGCGCGGCCAGGAGCGCCAGCGCCTCGGTCCAGGCCGGCATCGGGGGCGGGGCGGCGGTCACGGGCACGCCGAGCAGGGTGTTCATCAGCGTACTGCCGATGGCGACGCCCAGCGCGATCACGACGAAGGTGGTGAAGGCGCCGAACAGCCGCGCCGTCCCGGATACCAGGTGGCGGTTGGAGAGCTCGGTGACGGCCACCGTGAGCGAGAAGCCCGGGATCAGGATGATGATGCCGGCGAGCGTCGCAAGGTAGACCGACTGGGGACCGGCGAGGTGGGCGGCCGCCGCGGCCAGCACCGAGGCGGTGAAGGCCGCCAGCGGGTCGAACAGCCGGGCCAGCGGCGCGTAGCGCGCGCTCCAGGCGGCGAGCAGGCCGATGACCAGGCCGATGAGCGTCGCGGTGGCCAGTTCGCGCGGCCCCCCGCCGAGGAAGCGGGACGCGGCGGCGGACGAGAGCCCCATGGCCACGACGGTCGCCAGGGCGCCGTAGCGCGGCGGCGCCCGCTCGATGGCCTCGAGCCGCGCGGTGCCCTCGCCCGGCGCCATCGCGCCGCGCACGACCTGCTGGACCACGTCGTGGACCGCCGCCAGCCGGCCGAGGTCCTGTTCGCCGGGCTCGACCCGCACCAGGTGGGTGCGCTCGTCGGCGCGCGGTCCGGCCGATATCATGATGGAGGTCGGCGTCGCCAGGAACTGCGCCGGCAGGCCCAGCCGCCCGGCGACCTGGCCCAGGGCGTCCTCGACCTGGTGCGACGGCGTGCCGAAGACGTGCAGCGCGCGCGCCAGGCCCAGGACGAAGGGGACCGCGTCGCGATCGGGGCCCGGGGATGTAGTTTCCATGGGTCGCGCATCAAGCTAACAACGCCGCCGGACCGGAGGCAGTCGTGAGCCGCAAGCCGATGATCGTGGTGACCACCGTCGTCCTGCTCCTGATGGGCTATATCGTGTACGGCAGCATGGCGCGGGTCGAGAAGCAGTGCGAGGTTTGCATCGAGTTCAACGGCGGCCGGCGGTGCACGCGCGGCGCCGGCGCCACCGAGGAGGAAGCCAAACAGGGCGCCCAGACGGCGGCCTGCGGCGTCCTGGCCAACGGCATGGACGAGAGCATCCGCTGCGGGAACACCCGCCCGGTGAGCGTCACCTGCTCCTGACCGCGTTCCGAGGAGACCGAACCATGTCCGCGCGCCGCACCGTCCTCGCCGTCCTCGTCGCCTCCGCCGTGCTGCTGCCGCCGGCCGTCGCCCAGGCGCCGGCCGCCCAGGAGTTCCCGGGACTCGAGACCGGGAAGATGTGGACGTTCGACGTACCGCCGCTCGAGTACTGGGCCCGCCGCTACGGGTTCCGGCCGACCCAGGAGTGGCTGGACCACGCGCGCCTGGCGGCCCTGCGCCAGCCGGGCTGCACGGCGTCGTTCGTCTCGGGCACCGGCCTGGTGATGACGAACCACCACTGCGCCCGTGCCTGCATCGAGTCGGCCACGCGCGCGGGCGAGGACCTGCTGGAGAACGGGTTCTACGCCCGCACGCGGTCCGAGGAGCGGCCGTGCGCCAACATGTGGGTGGACCAGCTGCTGAGCATCACCGACGTGACGGACAGCGTGAACGCCGCGGTGCCGGCCGGGGCCGCGCCCTCGCGCGCGGCCGACCTCCGGGCCGCGGCCATCGCGGGACTCCAGCGCCGCTGCGGCGCCGGCGCGCCCGACCTCAACTGCCAGGTCGTGGTGATGTACCGCGGCGGCCAGTACAAGCTCTACCGCTTCCGCCGCTTCAGCGACGTGCGCCTGGTGTTCGCGCCCGAGGGGCAGATGGCGTTCTTCGGCGGCGATCCCGACAACTTCACCTATCCGCGGCACGACCTCGACATCGCCTTCTACCGCGCCTACGCCAACGACGAGCCGGTGCGCACCGAGTTCTTCCGCTGGAGCCGGACGGGATCGCAGGAAGGCGACCTGGTCTTCGTGGTGGGCAACCCGGGATCGACCGGCCGCCTCAACACCGTGGCCCAGCTGGAATACCTGCGCGACGTGCAGTACCCGGCCCAGCTGGCCCAGCTGGCCCGGCAGATCGCCGTGTACAAGGCGGTCGGCCAGGCCGACCCGGCGCGCGGCGCGGCCCTGCGCAATACCCTGTTCTCGGCCGAGAACTCGCAGAAGGCCATCGGCGGCTACCAGGCGGGCCTGCTCGACGTCGCGCTGATGACCCGCAAGCGGGAATGGGAGCAGAACTTCCGCAACCGGGTGAACGCCGACGCGGCCCTGCGCCGCCAGTACGGCGACGCCTGGACGAACATCCAGACATCGCGCCGGCAGATGCAGGCGCTGGACGTGCGCCGCCGGTACTACGGCGCCGCGGCCTACGGGTCACGGCTCATCGGCCTGGCGACGGCGCTGGTGCGGCTGCCGGCCGAGGCCGCGCGAGCGGATTCGGCGCGGCTCGCGCCGTTCCGCGACGCCAACCGCCCGGCGCTCGAGCGGAGCCTGACCGCCGGCGCCCCGATCGATACCCTGCTGGAGATCCGCCTGCTGGCCGCCTACCTGACCGGCATGGCGGCCGAACTGCCCGCCACCGACCCGGTGCTGCGCGCGGCCCTCGCGGGCCGGAGCCCCGACGACGCGGCCCGCGCCATGGTCCGCGGCTCGCAGATCCTCACCAACGAGCAGCGCCGTTCGCTCATGCAGGGCGGCGCGGCGGCCATCGCGGCCTCCGCCGACCCCTTCGTGCAGCTGGCGCGGCTGGCCGATCCGCTCGACAGGGACATCCAGCGCCAGTGGACCGAGCTGGTGAACCAGGAGGCCCAGAACGACGAACGGGTGGCCCGCGCCCTGCTGGCGGTGTTCGGCAGTGCCGTGGCGCCCGACGCCACGTTCTCCCTGCGCATCTCCGACGGCGAGATCCGCCGCTATGCCTACAACGGCACCCAGGCCCAGCCGTTCACCACCTACCACGGTCTCTATGACCGCCACGCCGGCTTCGCCGGGCGGCCGCCCTGGAACCTGCCGCCGCGCTGGACCGCCCGCCGTGACTCGCTGAGCCTGTCGACCCCGCTCAACGTGGCCGGCACGCCGGACATCATCGGCGGCAACTCCGGCAGCCCCGTCATCAGCCGCGACGGCGAGATCGTCGGGCTGATCTTCGACGGCAACATCGAACAGCTGCCGTCGCGGTTCCTCTTCACCGAGGCCCGCGGCCGCTCGGTCTGGGTGGACTCGCGCGGCATCATCGAGGCGCTGCGCCGGGTGTACGACGCCGGCGCACTGGCCGACGAACTGATCGGTACCCGGTGAGGCCGGACCGGGCCCTGACCCCCAGCCAAGGAACCCGCATGCGCGTCGCACGGGCAGTCACCCTCCTCCTGCTGGGTGCCCTCGCGGCCCCGCTCACGGCCCAGCAGTCACGCACCATCGCCGTGGGGCAGTCGCTCAGCGACGAACTGAGCGCCGCGGATCCCCTGGGCCGGCGGCGCAACGCGCCCTACCACGTGTGGACCTTCGAGGGCCGGCGGGGCCAGCGGCTGGTCATCGACATGACGTCGTCGTCGTTCGATACCTACCTCACCCTGCGGGACGACATCGGGTCCCGGATCGACAGCGACGACGACTCCGGCGACGAGCAGAACGCGCGGCTGCGCGTGATCCTGCCGCGCGACGGACGGTACCGGATCATCGCCACGGCGTTCAGCGAGAGCGGCCGCGGACGCTACACGCTGAGCGTGGCGGGCTGGGAAGCACCGGAGGTGGCCGCGGCGGGCGCCATCGTCGCCATCGCGCCCGGCGAGTCGCGCCAGGGCCTGCTCGAACCCGGCGATTCGGTCTCCGCCGACGGGCCGTACGAGGACCGCTGGACCGTGGCCGCGCGCGCCGGCCAGCGCCTGCGGGTGGACCTGAGCTCGTCGGACTTCGACAGCTACCTGCTGCTGCTCGGACCCGACGGGGCCCGCCTCGCCCAGGACGACGACGGCGGCGGCGGCACCAACGCCTCGATCGGCTTCCGCGCTGCGACGGCGGGCGTCTACACGGTGGTGGCCACGTCGCTGACCGACGAGCCCAGGGCCGGCGTGTACGGCATCACCGTCAGCGAGGAGACCGGCGCGTTCGCCGATCCCGGCGCGGCCGCCGCCATCGGCGCGGGCGAGACGCGCGAGGGCCGGCTCGAGGCCGGCGACGCCACCGGCCCGCGGGGACTGGAGGACCGCTGGACCTTCAGCGGCCGGGCGGGACAGATCGCGCGGGTGGACGTCATGAGCCCGTCGTTCGACGCCTACGTCTTCCTCCGACACGGCGAGATGGCCGTGGACTCCAACGACGACGGCGGCGAGGGCACCAACGCCCGGCTCGCGACCGTCCTGCCGTCCACCGGCAGCTATACCATCGTGGTCACCACCTACAGCCGTTCGGCCAGCGGCGGCCGGTACAGCGTGGCCCTGGCGGTCGGCGACGCGCCGGCCGGTGCCGGCCGCGTCGAGACGATCCGCGCCGGCCAGCGCCTCAGCGGCCGGCTCGAGGCGGGCGACCGCCCGCGGGGCAACGGCGCCTGGCAGGACCTGTGGGAGTTCGAGGGCCGCAGAGGCCAGGACATCGTCGTCGAGATGCACTCCAGCGACTTCGACAGCTACCTCGAACTGCGCGGCCCCGACGGCGCCCCGATCGCCGAGAACGACGACGGCGGCGAGGGCCGCGACGCGCTGATCATCACCAGCCTGCCGGCCGACGGACGCTACCGCATCGTCGCGCGCTCGTACGGCGACAGCGAGGCCACCGGGTTCTATGAACTGGCGGTCAGTCCCGGCGGCGCCATCGCCCGGCCGGGCCGGACCGTGGACCTGCGCGTCGACCAGGTGACGCTCGGCCGGCTCGAGGCCGGCGACAGCGTGGTCGGCGACAGCACCTACGCCGACCTGTTCACCTTCCGCGCGCCCCGCGGCGGCGAACTGACCATCGACCTGCGCTCCGGCGATTTCGACGCCTACCTGATCGTCAAGGACGCCCGGGGCGGCACGCTCGCCACCGACGACGACGGCGGCAACGGGACCGACTCGCGCATCACGCTGACGGTGGAGTCGGGAGCGGTGTACCGGGTGTACGCCAACAGCTACGGACAGGACCGGGCCACCGGGCTGTACCGCATCTCGGCCCGCTACGGCGCCCGGTGAGCCGGCCCGCGGGTCGCCGGAGCGACCGCCAAGCTCTTGCCCCGCCAGCAGTTGCTTCTTATGTTGGCGAAACCTCCGTGGGAGCCCAGCTCGATGCTCGATGCGTTCTGGAGCTCGGACGAGTTTGATGAACGCGCACATCAGCTGTACAACGAAGCCCGATACGACGAAGCGGTCGAAACCCTCCGGCAGGGCCTGCAGGTCTATCCTGATGCCGTAGAGCTCCACATCGGCATGGGCTACGCCCGGCTGGCGCGGGAGGAGTTCGCCTGGGCCCGCCGCGCCTTCGTCGACGCGGTGGCGCTCGAGCCCGACCACGAGGACGCCCTCGCCGGCGTCGGCGAGGTGCTGCTCAAGGTCGGCTCGCCGGCCGAAGCGCTGGAGTGCTTCGAACGGGTGCTGGCGCTGGGATTCGGCGAGGACCTCGACATCGTGCTCCAGATGGGGCGCGCCCTGTTCCGCGAGGGCTACGTCGAGGCCTCGGCCCGCTTCTTCGAGACCGCCCGCACGGCCCACCCCGAGAGCGCCGAAGCGGCCGCCTGCGTCGGCTACGCCGCGCACCGCCTGTCGAAGGAACGCGAGGCCCTGAAGTGGCTGCGGCGCGCCCTGGCGATCGAGCCGGAGCACACCGAGGCGCGCATCTACCTCGCCAACGTGCTCTATGACCGCGGCAGCTACGAGGAATCGCTGGCCGAGTTCGAGCGGACCGAGCCCGACGACCACTGGGACGAACTCGGCATCTGGCGCGTCATCGAGCTGAAGAAGTCCGTGTACCGGCTGAGCGACGGCGATCCGGAGCTGCGGCCCTGGCTGCTGCGCCTGGCCGACCTGGCCAGCGAGGCCGACCCGACCGAACTGCTCCTGGCCGAACTCGAGGCGGCCGGGCCGGGCGGCACCCGGGACCCGCAGCAGCTCGAGCTGTTCGGCACCCTGCTCACGGAGCTGCAGGAGATGCACCGGCGGGCCCGGGGCGGCGAGGTGCATCGCGTGACGACCCTCGACGGGACCAGCTACACCGGCACCTGGGACGAGATCGTCGGCGCCATGCGCGACGACGACACCCGCTTCGCGAACCGGCCGGTCGCCGAGTTCATCCAGAGCACGGCGGAGCGGGCGGCCAAGCTGGGCGTGAAGATCCCGGTGACCGACGCCGAGAGTTTCATCCGCGGCAGTGCGGAGGCGGGCCTGCTTCGCATCGTGCGGTGATCGCCCTCGAGGGCGTCACCAAGGTCTACCGCTCGCTGCTGCGCCGCCGCCCGGTCCGTGCCGTCGACGGATTCTCGCTCGAGGTGCGGACCGGCGAGGTCTTCGGCGTCGCCGGCCCCAATGGCGCCGGCAAATCCACCCTCATCGCCATGCTGCTCGGTTTCCTCAGGCCCACCGAGGGCCGCGTCCGCGTCGACGGGCTCGATCCGCGCGCCTACGTGGAGACCCGCGGCGTGGGCTACCTGTCCGAGCTGGTCAACATCCCGCCCACCTGGACCACCCGGCGCGCCCTGGACCGCTACGCCGTGCTCGCCGGCGTGCCGGCCGCCGAGCGGGCCGCGCGGGTCGAGGCGGCCATCGGCCGGCTGGGCCTGGACGAGCACCGCCGGAAGAAGGTGAAGCACCTCTCCAAGGGGAATCTCCAGCGGCTCGGCCTGGCCCAGGCCCTGCTGTCGGAGAGCGATCTCATCGTCCTCGACGAGCCGACGCACGGGTTCGACCCGATCTGGACCCAGCGATTCCGCGAGATCGCCCGCGGCCTCAGGCGCCCGGGGCGCACGGTGCTGATCGCCTCGCACAACCTCGACGAACTCGAGCGGGTGGCCGACCGCGTGGGCATCATCGACCGCGGCCGGCTCCAGCGCATCGCGGTCATCGGCGAGCCGTCGGCCGCCGCGGCCCTGCGGTATCGCCTGGTGCTGTCGGCGGCCAGCGACCTGGTCGAGCAGGCCTTCGCCGGCGCGGCGCCGGCGGCCGAGGGCCGGGGCGCCGAATACCTGCTGCCGACCCTGGAACTGCCGGCGCTGAATGCCGGACTGCGCCGGCTCATCGAGTCGGGCGCCGAGATCGTGGCCGTGGTCCCGGAGCGCTCCCGCCTCGAGGCCGCGTTCAGGGAGGCCGTCGAGGGCGGCGAGGGCGGCGAATGATGCGGGGCCAGGCGCTCCGGTACCTGGGCTGGCAGGTCGTGGACCGGACCGGTCCGCGCGTCGTCGGCTGCTGGTTCATCGCCGGCGCCATGCTGCTGCTGATCGGCCAGACCATGAGGCGGATGGCCGAGATGCCGCCCGCGGCCGACGTCGAGCGCGTCATGGTCGAGGTGCACCGGCAGTTCGCCTTCATCTTCGCCATCATCCTGGCCCACGGCATCGTGTCCGAGGACCGCATCCGCGGGTACTTCCGGTTCTATCTGGCCAAGCCGGTCAGCGCCGTCTGGTTCTACGGCCAGTCGGCGGCGCTGGCGCTGGCAGGCATGGCGGCGGTCTCCGCCGGTTTCGTGCTGCTGGCCGCCGCGTTCCTGCGGCCGGTCTGGGCGTGGCATCTGGTGGGACAGGGGCTGGCGGTCTACGCGCTCGTCGGCATGCTGACGCACGTGGCCTCGACCGTCTCGTCGCGCGACTGGCTCTGGGCCATCGTGGTGCTGGTGGTCAGCAGCATACTGCGGCACCGCTATCCGGCGGCGGGGTCGGCCACCGGGCGCGTGCTCAACGCGCTCCTGCCGCCCAACCACCTGCTCAGCGAGGCCGCGCTCACCACCGGCCAGTGGCTGTGGCTCGGGGGCTGGTGCGCGGGGCTGTTCGCGCTGACCCTCCTGATCCTGCGCACCCGCACCTTCGGCGAGGGCTGATCGGCGACCGACGCCAGCCTTTCTCTTTCCGCCCCGCGCCGTCAGCTTTCAGCGATGCTCGACGCCATCCTCAAGCCCGGCTCGATCGCCGTCATCGGCGCCTCGCGACAGCCCGACACCATCGGCTACCAGATCCTGGACAACCTGGTGCGCTCCGGCTTCCACGGGCCGGTCTACCCGGTCAACCCGAACGCCGCGAGCATCCACTCGATCCGCGCCTGGCCGTCGGTCGAGGCCATCCCCGACCCGGTGGACCTGGCGCTCATCGTGGTCCGCAAGCAGTTCGTGCTCGAGGTCGCCGAGGCCTGCGGCCGCAAGGGCGTGAAGGGGCTGGTGGTCATCACCGCGGGGTTCGCCGAGATCGGCGGCGAGGGCATCCAGCGCGAGCGCGACCTGATGGCCGTGGTGCGGCGCTACGGCATGCGCATGGTCGGCCCCAACTGCATGGGCGTCCTCAACACCGACCCGGGCGTGTCGATGCTGGCCACCTTCTCGCCGTCGATGCCGCCCAACGGGCCGGTGAGCATCGTCAGCCAGTCGGGCGCCATGGGCCAGAGCATCCTCGACTACGCCGAGGAACTCGGCATCGGCATCTCGCAGTTCGTCTCGGTGGGCAACAAGCCCGACGTGTCGGGCAACGACCTGCTGGAGTACTGGGGGCGCGACGAGGGATGCCGCGCGATCCTGATGTACCTCGAGAGCATCGGCAACCCGCGGCGGTTCGCCGAGATCACCCGCCGGCTGACGAAGCGCAAGCCGGTGTTCGTGGTCAAGGCCGGCCGCACGGCCGCCGGCGCGCGCGCCGCCTCGAGCCACACGGCGGCGCTGGCCGGCACCGACCTGGCCGCCGACGTGCTGATGCAGCAGTGCGGCGTGATCCGCGCCCAGTCGGTCGAGGAGCTGTTCGACTACGCCATGGCGTTCCCGCGCCTGCCCCTGCCCAGGGGCAACCGGGTGGCCATCGTGAGCAACGCCGGCGGGCCGGCCATCATCCTGACCGACGCCTGCGAGACCAGCGGCCTGCTGGTGCCCGAACTGACGCCGGCGACCCAGGCGGCCATCCGCAAGGTGGCGCCCGAGGAGGCGGCGGTCCGCAACCCGGTGGACCTCATCGCGTCGGCCAAGGCCGACAGCTACCGTGCCGTGGTCGCCGCGGTGCTGAAGGACCCGAACATCGACGCGGTCATCGCGTCGTTCATCCCGCCGCTCGGCATCCAGGCGCGCGACGTGGCGCTGGCCATCCGCGACGCGGCGGCCACCCGGCCCGAGATCCCGCTC
The DNA here is from genome assembly GCA_964550365.1 of uncultured Gemmatimonadales bacterium. GTDB lineage: Bacteria > Gemmatimonadota > Gemmatimonadetes > Gemmatimonadales > JACORV01 > DASXPG01. The sequence goes on from CAZJZC010000002.1 coordinate 48,795, forward strand.
ATCGCCGTCCTGCTCGGCCGCCACGGCGTGCCGGCCGGGCTCCGGGAGCTGGTCGACGCCGGGATCCCCGGCTACGTGTTCCCCGAGTCGGCGGTGCGGGCGCTCGCGGCGCTCAACCGCTACCGGCTCTGGCGCGAGCGGCCCGACGGAGCGGTGCAGAGGTTCCCGGCCGACCGGCCGGCCGCCGAGGCGGTCATCGCGGGCGCCAGGGCCGACGGCCGCGACCGGCTGAACGAGGGCGAGGCCCTCGCCCTGCTGGGCGCCTATGGCATCCCGACGGTGCCCTGGAAGGTGGTGACGACCGTCGATGCCGCGGCCGCCGCGGCGCGCGGCATGGGGTTCCCGGTCGTGCTCAAGGTCATGAGCCGCCACATCGTGCACAAGAGCGATGTCGGCGGCGTGGTCACCGGCCTGGCGGACGAGCAGGCGGTCCGGGAGGGCTGGACGCGCATGCTGCAGCGCGTCAAGGAGCGCGCCGGCGTCGAGCCCGAGTCGGTGCTGGTCCAGCAGATGGTGCCGGGCGGGCGCGAGACCATCGTCGGCATGACCCGCGATGCCAAGGCGGGGCCGCTGGTCATGTTCGGCCTGGGCGGCGTCTTCGTCGAAGTGATGAAGGACGTCGTGTTCCGGGTCCACCCCGTGACCGACGTGGACGCCCACGAGATGATCAGGGCGATCCGCGGCTACCCGATCCTCGAGGGCGTGCGCGGCGAGACGTCGGCGGACCTGGTGGCGCTGGAGGAGGTGGTCCAGCGGGTCTCGCAGATGGCGGGCGACCTGGAGGCGATCGCCGAGATGGACATCAATCCGCTGGTGGCGTTCCCCGACCGCGTGCTGGCGCTGGACGCCCGCTGCCGGGTGGCGTGAGGCTCAGGTCAGAACATGCTCATGGCGAGGAAGCTGCGCAGGCTGTCGTTGGTCTGGCGCAGCCGCGTGGACAGCAGCCGCACCACGGCCCACAGCACCTTGTAGGCGATGTCGCGGTTGAAGTCCATCAGCAGCTCGAAGTCCGAGCGGGTGATGGTGATGAGGGTGCAGTCGGTGT
>CAZJZC010000003.1:0-36116 GCA_964550365.1 uncultured Gemmatimonadales bacterium
GGCCTGCCGCCCGACTCGGTGCGGCCTGCGGCACCACCGCCGCCCATGCAGGTTCCGGCAGGCGCCGCGGCACAGTGCCGGGACGGCACGTTCGTGGCCGATCCCGCCGCCTGCAGCACGCGGCGCGGCGTGGTGGCCAGGTTCCCGGCCGGCCAGGCGCCGAGCGTGCCGCGGCCCGCGTCGCCCGATCCGTCCGCCCTGCGCGCCGCCACGCCGGCCACGCCCGCGGCGCCGCCCGCCGGCGCCACCATGCGCTGCAAGGACGGCACGTACCTCTATGGAACACCGGCCGAGGGCCGGTGCAGCCTCAACGGCGGCCTTGCCGCGGTGATGGCGCCCGAACGGCCCGCGCCGCCCCCGCCGGCGCGGCAGAGGCGCCCGTAAGGCTTGTCCCGCGCATTCGTCGGCGAGAACGAACAATGGGGCGATCCGGGGTACCGGGTCGCCCTTCCGCCTCGTGACGACCCGGGCTTCGACGCCGCGGCCGCCGAGGCATTGCTCGAGGCCGCGCGCGACGGCAAGACCGGCGCGGCGGAGGAGGCGACCGGCTACTATTGGGGCGAGCCCAGGCTGTTCGGTCACGTCAGGGATGTCCGCGCGCGTGCCGCCCTCGCGCGGGACGAGCGGCTGGTCGAGCTGTGCGACCGTTTCCTGCTGTGACGGCGCCGCGGGCCCGGAACCCGGGCCGGCCACCCGGTGTCTGAACACGTCATGAAGTCGTCCCTCGCTCTGCTCCTCGCGCTCGGCGCCGCCGCGTGCGGGTCGTCCACCGAACCGGCGCCCCTGCCGTCCAGCGACATCATCCTCGAGCTCGGCCAGTCGCGGCCGCTCGCCGGGACACCCTTCACGGTCAGCTTCCAGCGCCTGGACGAGGAGTCCCGCTGCGCCGTCGGCGTCGTCTGCGTCTGGGAAGGGAACGCGCGCATCGTGCTCGGCCTGGCGCAGAGTGCCGGGCCCGAAGTGTCGGCCGCGCTCAACACCAACCGTTCAGCCGGACCGGTGGACGTCACGTTCCGCCATGTCCGCATCGAGCTGGCCGAGCTGACCCCGTATCCTTCGACCGAGGGCCCGGCCGGCCCGTACCGCGCGCGCCTGCGCTGGAGCTACCTGCCCGACTGACGTGTCCCGGAGCGCCGGCCGCGGGACTAGCCGCGGCCGGCCGACTGCGCCATTATCCCCGGCGTGACCGTCTCTGCCTCTGCCTCTGCCTCCGCCTCCGTCTCGGCGACCCGGAACGTCATCGTCATCCTGCGTGCCGACATCACCCGGCTCGACGTGGATGCCGTCGTCAACGCCGCCAATGAGGAGTTCCGCGGCGGCGGCGGCGTGGACGGCGCCATCCACCGCGCCGCCGGTCCGGACCTCCTGCGTGAGTGCGAGCGCTACCCGCGCCTGCCCACGGGCGAGGCCGTCGTGACCCGCGGGCACCGCCTCCCGGCGCGCTGGATCGTCCACACCGTCGGGCCCGTCTGGCGCGGCGGCACGCAGGGCGAGCCGGCCCTGCTGCGGCGGGCCTACGACAGCGTCTTCCGGGCCGCGCTGGATCACGGCGGTATCCGCTCGCTGGCCTTCCCGGCCATCTCGACGGGCGTGTACGGCTACCCCAGGCGGCCGGCGGCCCTGGTGGCCCTCGAGGCGATGATGACGCACGCGCCGCGCTTCGACCGCGTCGTCGCCTGCGTCTTCGGAGCCGACGACGAGGCCATCTACCGCGAGACGTTCGATGAACTGCTGCTGCGGCGTGCCTGAAGGGTGCTGAGCGCCGGCGCGCTGCTGCTGTCGGCCGGACTCTGCCTGGCCCCGCCGGCCGGGACGGCGGCGGCCGACCGGTCCGACAGCCTGGAATCCCTGTGGCGGTCGGCGCGGCCCTTCGGCGAGTGGATCATGGGCGTGAACGCCCGGCAGGACCTGTGGCGCGATGTCCGGCGGCGGGCGGCGGTGAGCGACGAACTGGCCGTGCGGGCCCGCGCCGCCGGCCGCCTGCGCCTGCTGGTGGTCGCCGCCTACAGTTGCAGCGACTCGGCCAACAGCCTGCCGTACCTCGAGCGGCTGGCCGCGCTGGCGCCGAACCTGGAGGTCCGGGTCGCCGAGCCGACCGCGGGACGCTGGGTGATGGATGCCCACCGCACGCCCGACCGGCGGGCCGCCACGCCGACGCTGGTGGTGCTCGACGAGGGCTTCCGGGAGCGCGGCTGCTGGATCGAGCGGCCGGCCGACCTCCAGCGCTGGTTCATCGGGACGGGACAGGCCCTTCCCATCGAGCAGTTCCGCCGCGACAAGCAGGCCTGGTATGACGGCGATGCCGGCCGCAGCACCCTGCGCGAGATCGTCGAGGTGCTCGAGGCCGCGGCTGCCGGACGGGCCGCCTGCGCCGCGGCGCCCTGAGGCGGGTCAGCGCAGCCCGTAGGCGTCCAGCACGGCCCGCCGCAGGAGCGCCAGCGGCAGGGGTCCCGCTTCCAGCACCTTCTCCACGAAGTCCCGCTCGCTGAACCGCGGGCCCAGGGCCCGCGCCACCTCGGTCTTCAGCCGCTCGATCTCCAGCCAGCCGATGATGTAACTCGGCGCCTGCGTCGGCCAGGTGGTGAACCGGTTCACCTCGGCCTCGGCGGCGCTGCGCTCCAGGCCGACCTCGTCCATGAAGAAGCGGACCGCCTCCTCGTAGCTCATGGCCCCGGTGTGCAGTGACGGATCGATGACGACGCGCGCCGTGCGCCACAGCCGCATCTGGAGCTGGCCCAGCTGGCCGTCGGGATCGCCCGCGAACAGCCCGGCCCGCGCCATCCAGTGCTCGGCGTACAGCGCCCAGCCCTCGCCGTAGTAGGTGTTGCCGCCCCGCTGGCGCAGGCGGCGCGGGTTGAGCCGCGCGTAGACCTGCTGGAGGTGATGGCCGGGATAGCCTTCGTGCAGGGCGATCACGTGGACCCAGCCGTCGTTCTGGGTCCGGAGCTTCTCCTCGACCTGCCGCGGGCTCATGCCCGGCACGATGTCGGTGACGAAGAAGCGGCCGACCATGACGCTGTCGCGCATGGTGATGCCGCCGTAGCCGCCCCAGGCGTAGGTCTCGCGCAGCTGCGGCGGCGTGGGCACGAAGATCAGCTCCTCCGAGGGCGGGATGCGCACCAGGCCGTCGCGGACGATCAGGGCCTGCACCCGCCGGGAGGCCTGGCGGTACGCCTCGGTGATCTGCCCCGCGGCCGGGTGGCGGGTGCGCATCTCGTCGGCCAGCACGCGCCACGCCGTGCCGGGGCGGGTCCGCTGGGCGAAGGAATCGAGCGCCAGCTTCGTCGCCGCGTGGATGCGGTGCCCTTCGGCGATCATGCTGCGCGCGCTGAAGGACAGCATGTTCACCTCGCGGAGCACCCAGTCGTAGTACGCCGCGCCGGACTGCCACGACGTCTCGCCGCCGGCCCTCAGGGTGTCGCGCAGGAAGGTCGCGTAGGCCTCGAGCGCGCGGCGGGCCGAATCGCCGGCGGCCAGCAGCGAGGGCCGCAGGGAGTCGGGCGCCGCGGCGTTGACCCGCTCGACGTACTCGCCGGCCAGGAAGCCGCGGTAGCTGAGCGCCGTGCTGACCGCCAGGCGCACCCACAGGGGCGGCGGCGCCGACAGCTGGCGCCGGCCGAGGGCCATGACGCGCGGGGCCCGCTCGAGGTCGCGGCGGATCCCGGCCCACTCGGCCGGCGTGGGCGGGCGGTCACCGGCCACGCGCCAGTACAGGTCGCCGAGCGTGAGATACCGGCCGGGGATCCGTTCGGCGGCGTTGAGGATCGTGTCATGGACGGCCCGCTTCAGCCACGACTCGACCAGCAGCCAGTCGATGCGCTGGGGTTCGCTCAGGCCGGCGGTGTCGATGCGCCGGAGGTCGGTCAGCTGGCCCGCCGCCCGCTCGGCGGCCCGCCGCTCGGCCGAGCGGTCGTAGGCCTCCAGGAAGGCGTCGGGGTTCTCGCCGCCGCCGCCACCCCCACCGCCGCGGCGGCCCGCGGCGAGATAGCGGTCGAGGAACGCCTCGAACGCGGCCGAGTCGGAGGCGGCGGCGCCGGGCGCGGCGGGAACGGGGGTCGCCGCGGGCGCCGGGCCCGGGGCCCGGGCGCAGGCGGCGAGGAGCAGGGCGGCGGCCGCGCAGGCGGATAACGCGTGGGAGCGCATGCGTCCAATCTTGTCCGTCTGGCGCGCGGGCGGAATGGGCGGCAGTTTCCCCGCGTCCCCGGGCCACGCCCGTTCACCCGCCGCAGGAGGTCGCATGCGTTCCGCCGTGCTGCTGCCGCTCCTGGCCGCCGTCGCCGCGCCGCTCGTCGCCCAGCAGTCCATGCCGCCCTACCCGCAGGTGCCGGCCGCCGAGGGCTACCGGGTGTTCGTCATGGCCGACATGGAGGGCATGGCGAGCGTGGTGTTCAACCGCGAGATCATCGCCGGGAACGAGGGTGAGCGGTACCGCAACACCGGGAGCCCCGACTACTGGGCCCACTACCGCGGCCTCATCACCCGCGAGGTGAACGCCGTCGTGACCGGCGCCCGCCGCGCCGGGGCGCGGTCGTTCGTGGTGAACGAAGGGCACGGCGGCAACCTGTTCGGCAGTATCCTGCCCTGGGAGCTGGACACCGCCGCCCTGCTGGTGCGCGGCTGGCCCAAGCCCATGGTGATGACCACGGGGCTCGATTCGAGCGCCGGCGCCGCCATCTTCATCGGCATGCACGCCCGGGCCGGCACGCCCGGCGTCATCGCCCACGTGTACGCCTTCGACACCGTCCGGGTGAACGGCCGCATCCTCAACGAGACCGGCATCAACGCGCTGGTGGCCGGCGAGTACGGCGTGCCGGTGGTGATGGTCAGCGGCGACGACGAGACCATCCGCCAGATGCGCGAGCAGCTGGGGCCGGGACCCATCGGCGTGGTGACCAAGATCGCCATGGGCCGGAGCGCCGCGATCACCCGCAGTCCGGCCGTGGTGCGGCAGATGCTCCTCGACTCGGCCGCCGTGGCGGTCCGGCGGGCCATGCGCGGCGAGATCCGGCCCTTCACGCTGGAGCGGCCGTACACCGTGGAGTTCGCCCTGCGCCGCAGTTATCCGCCCGAGTACGTCGCGGCGGTGGACAGCCTGCGCGAGTTCCGGCTCGAGAAGATCGGCGAGCGCTCCTACCGGTTCGTGACGGGCGATGCCCGCGAGATGGCGCGGCTGTTCGATGTCATCGAGCTCATCGTGCTGAGGTAGCGCGTGGCCATCGGGGACCGCGCGGCGCGGGACCGGATGCGACCCGCCGCCGTGCTGCTGGCGCTGGCCTCGGCGGCGTGCGCCCGGCCGGGCACGCCGCCCGCCGACATGCCGCGGGCCGCCGCCGGCCCGCCGTTCGTCGTCACCGCGCAGGTCAGCGGCACCCGGGCCCTGCTCCAGGCGGTGAGCCCGGTCGACGAGAACGTGGTATGGGTCAGCGGCCACCGCGCCACCTGGGCCCGTTCGACCGATGGCGGCGCGTCGTGGCACGCGGGCGCCATGACGGGGCCGGATTCCTCGCTGCAGTTCCGCGACGTGCACGCCGTGGACGCGCGGACGGCGTACCTGCTGGCCGCCGGACCGGGAGCGGCCTCGCGCATCTACAAGACCACCGACGGCGGCGCGAGCTGGGCGCTCCAGTTCCAGAACCGCGACACCAGCGCGTTCTACGACTGCTTCGACTTCTGGGACGCGCGGCGCGGCGCGGCGGTGAGCGACGCGGTGGACGGGCGCATGATCGTCATCGTCACGGCGGACGGCGGCGACACGTGGACCCGCGTGGCCGACGCGGCGGTCCCGCCGGCGCTCGAGGGCGAGGGCGCCTTCGCCGCCAGCGGCACGTGCCTCACGGCCCGTCCGGGCGGCCTGGCGTGGATCGGCACCGGCGCCCGGGAGGGCGCCCGCGTCTACCTGACCCGCGACTACGGCCGTTCCTGGAGCGTGGTGACGACGCCGGTGGTCGGCGGCCAGGCGTCGGGCATCGCGTCGGTGGTGTTCCGCGACGACCGGCGCGGCCTGGCGCTCGGCGGCCGCATCGGCGCGCCGGAGGAGTTCAGCGACAACGTCGCCGTCACGGGCGACGGCGGCCGGACCTGGACCCTCGCCGGGCGGCCGGCGCTGCCGGGCGCGATCTACGGCGCCGCGATGGTGCCGGGCGGGCGGACCGTGGTGGCGGCCTCCCCCAAGGGGCTCCAGTACTCCGCCGACGACGGCGCGACCTGGAGCATCCTCGCGAACGAGGCACACTGGGCCGTCGCCTTCGCGAGCCGGCGGGTGGGCTGGGCGGTGGGACCGGGCGGCCGCATCAGCCGGCTGGAACGGCCGGGCCGGTAGCGGTCCCGGAGCAGGCCGGCAGGTCGGTCACCGGGGAAACGGCGCGTCGGTGGCGGTGGACAGGGGGCCGGCAAGTGGCGATGCTTCAGGAGCCAGCAAGGGAGGAAGCATGAAGTACGCAGCGGCGGGCATCGGTGTCGCGGTCGCGGCCGGCCTCGTCCTGTTCGTGGTCCGCTCGCAACCCGGGCCGGCCCCGCAGGACGAGGCGGCGCGGGCGCCCGCGCCGGTGCAGGTGGCGGTCGGGGCGGCCGAAGCGTCGGCGCCGGCCGCCGGACAGGACACCAGCCGCCTCATCGTCTACAAGAGCCCCACCTGAGGCTGCTGCACCGCGTGGATCGACCACGTGCGCGGTGCGGGCTTCCAGGTGGAAGCGAGAGACGTGAGCGACGCGGTGCTGATGGAGACCGCGCGGACGGCCGGCGTGCCGCCCGACCTGGGCTCGTGCCACACCGCGCAGGTGGACGGCTACGTGGTGGAGGGGCACGTGCCCGCCGCCGACATCCGGCGGATGTTGCGCGAGCGGCCCGCCATCGTGGGCATCGCCGTGGCCGGCATGCCGGCCGGCTCGCCCGGCATGGAGCAGGGCGGCCGGACCCAGCCCTACGACGTGATCGCGTTCAGGCGGGACGGCACGCGGCAGGTCTGGGCCCGGCACTGAGGGCCCCGCCGGCGCAGCGGGGCCGGCGTGGGGTTCGCCGGCACCGGCACCGGCCCCGACTCAGGCGTCGTCGATCGTGAGCGGCACGGGCCGGCGGCCGTCCGTGTCCGACAGACCGTACGCACCGGCCGCGGCCGCCGCGACGACGACCTGGCCGGTCCGTTCGAGTCGGTCGGGATCGGCCGCCAGCGCCGCGACGACCCGCCCCACGAACTCCGGGCTCTCCGAATTGCCCAGGTCGAACACGCCCGCGGCCAGCACGGCCTCGGTCCGGACCAGTCCGGGGTAGAGCGACACCACCGCGACGCCGTGCGCGCGCAGGTCGTGCGCCAGGTCCGCCGTCAGCTTGTCGGTCGCGGCCTTGGCGATCCCGTAGATCGCGTTGCCGATGTACTTCCGGGCGGCCCAATAGGACAGGTTCACGATGAGCCCGCGACCGGCCGGCACCATCATCCGGGCGGCATGCCGGCTCGCCACGAACGCCGCCCGCACGCCGATGCCGACCATCGCGTCCCAGCGCCACAGCGGCTGTTCCCAGAACGGGGCGGGCCAGGTGAACCGGCCGTCCTCAACCATCCGCTCGTAGCCGCCCCAGGCGCTGTTGACCAGGATGTCGAGCCGCTGCGCCTCCCGCCCGATCGTCCCGAACACGCCGGCCACGGCGTCGTCGTCCGCGTGATCACAGGCGACCCGGATGACGCCCCGCGGCAGGTCCGCGGCGGCCACCGACCTGCCGGTCGCGTAGACCGTGGCCCCGGCCTCGGCCAGGCCGACGGCGATCCCGCGCCCAACGCCGCGGCTGGCGCCGGTGACGAGCGCCACGTGTCCATCGAGCGGCGTCATGACGTCCGCCCGCCGGAGCCGTCCCGCGCGCCGGCACGGCCGACCGGGCCAGGGAAGGGCTGCCGTGCGCGACGCCAGGGTCCGGGGACGGCGGGGGCGTGGCTGACCGTGGCCATCGAGGTTTCCTGGTCGCGGGGGTCGAGGACCGGAGCCCGAACATATACCGAAGCTCTCGACGGGGCAATGCTCGATCGCGCTCGCCGGTCTTCAGGGTGTCCGTTCCGGCGCCTGTGAGCCGAGGGCGCGATGGGTCTCCCTGCCTGCCTCGGCTCCGTCCGTCCGGCGCGGTGGCTACCTGAGCGTCAGCCAGAACCCCGGGAGCGGCTCCACGACGCGGCTTGCGGCCTCTCCCGATGCCGCACGCCGCACCTCCACTCCCAGCACCCTGCGCTCCGTGGTCTCGCGAGGCTCGACGAGCACCAGGGAGCCCCGCGCCAGCGCCCACCTCGTGCCCACGACGCCGTTCGGCAGGGTCACCGCGCCGCAGGGACGGCTCCCCAGAGCCCCGAGCAGGCGCTCGAGCTCCGGGCCTGCCTCGATCCAGGCGGCCTCGAGGCCGACGGCGCCGTTGGGGTGCGAGAGCACCGAATCCGGGTCGTCGGCCTGCAAGCCACCGGCACCGAAGAAGACGGCCGCGGCGTCGCCGAGCCCGGGCAGGCTCAGGAACTCCCAGGCCCCGAGCCGGGTGACGCGGGGCGTGTGGCCCAGGCGGGTGGCCGTCGCCCGCACCCTGGCCATGTTCGCGGTCCACAGCGCGGCGTACACCCCTCCCTCCCCGGCGGCGAGCAGGGCGGCGTAACCCCGGGCCATGCGGCTCGTGGGGGTCCCGCGGACCGTCATCAGTTCGATCCCGGTGCCGTCGCGGAACTTGACGTGGCGGTTGAGCAGGCCGTCGGGGTGCAGGCGGCCGGCCTTGGTGCGGAAGCCCAGCGGCTCGAAGCGCGCGGCGGCGGCGTCGAGGTCGCGCACGACGATGATGGCGTGGTCCAGCCGCACCGCGGCGCCCGGGGCCGCGCAGGCGTCCTGGGCCCGGGCGGCCTCGGCGCCGGCCGCGAGGATCAGCAGGGAGGCGCCGAGCGCGCCGGGCCGGCGTGTCACGAGGCCCTCCGGTCGGTCGGGGTCGGCGGCATCGACGCGTCGGCCGGTTCGTCCATGAGCGGGGACAGGTCCGCGCCCCGCATCTGGAACAGCAGGACCAGCGCGACCAGCCACGACAGCCCTGCGGTCCACATGGCGACGGGTGACGAGGTGATGGACAGCGGGTCCGTCGCGCCCGGCATCGCCGACGGGACGATGCCGGTGGTGTTGTTCACCGCCGCGTGCATGATCATCACCAGCAGGAGGCTGCCCCCGGTCTTCCAGTAGAGCCACGCCATGGCCACCGACAGCGCGGTCACGTGGCTGAGGTAGACCGGGAACGACTGGCCGGTGCTTCCCGTCCCCGGGAGCAGGAACAGCGGCAGGTGCCAGAGCGCCCACACGACGCCCAGGAGCAGGCTCGCCCAGCCAAGGCCGAGCCGGCGAGCCAGCAGAGGCAGCGCGAACCCGCGCCAGCCCACTTCCTCACCGGCCTGCACCCAGGTCGACACGACGATGGCGCCGGCGATGAGGGGCCACGGCGATTCGCCGAACCCGGGCCAGGCGCCGGTGCCGAGGCGCACGGCCGCCGCGGCGGCCAGCTTGATCGAGATGAAGTACAGGAGGGCGAAGGCGTACCAGCGGCGCGCGACCTGCCAGCGTCCGATGCGCGCCAGCAGTCTTCCGACGCCGGCGCCGCCGCTCTGCTTCGCCGTGGCCGCGATCGCGACCGCGGCCGGTGCGAACACGCCCAGCAGGAAGACGGCGCGCCCGAGGAGGGGGGCGCCGGCGGCCGCGGCCAGGGCGGCGAGGGTCCACAGCAGCCAGCTCGCCGCGAAGACGAGTGCGAACCAGGCGGTCATGAGGGGAAGAGAACCGGCGGGGGTGGATTCGGGCAACCTCGAACGCGTGACGGAGCGGCCCGAGGCGGCCGGGGAGGCATCTGGCACCCGCTCCGGCCGAAGGGTAAGCTATCGACCATGCGTCTCCGGTCCCGTGTCGGTCGGTGCGGCCGCCGCCCGCCGCAGCGTCGGTCCTCGAGGTCGATGGCCTTCGCCGCGGCCGTGGCGTTCCTGGCGCCCGTGGCCTGTTCCGGCGGAGGGGGCCAGGGTTCGTCGGCGCCCGGCAGCCTCGGCGCCCGGCGGGCGGCCGCGGCGGATTCGATCCTGCGGCTGGCCGAGATGCCGCCGCTCGACAGTCTCGCGGACACCACGCTCAAGTGGCTGGTGTTCTTCGGCGACAGCACCATCGACCCCGCGCGCTCGGCCGGCCTGCGGGTCGCGCATCAGCGACGGGAGGCGGAGGCCGCGGATCGCGAGCGCCGGCGCGCGGCCGCGGAGGCACCGGTCCCGGACCGCGTCCGGCGCATCCAGGAGTCGGCGGCCCGGGTGCGTTACGAGGGGTATCGGCAGGGGGCCTGCCGGCCTCCCGGCGCCGCCCGCGTCGAACGCCTCGTGCGCGAGCATCCCGACTGGCTGGATGAGGAGATCGTCTCGATCGTGTGCGAGGTGGTCGAGGGACTGGTCTCGTCAGAGCAGGTGGCCCTGGCCTGGGGGCGGCCGCGCCGGGTGTCCCGCCAGGGGACGGGCCCTGAGCCGGGAGAGGTATGGACCTACGACTTCGACCGGGTGTCGGCGAAGAAGATCGTGTTCGTGGACGGCCGGCGCGTGCGGGACGCGATCTGTCCCCGCACGGCGGCCGATGCGCGCGCGTGGGTGGGTTCGCTCGACAGCCTGTGCGCGCGATGACGGGGGCGTCCTCGCACTAGCGCCGTGCCCGTTTCCCGCCCACCTCGACGACAGGCTTCCCCAGCACCTTCATCATCGGACGCACGCCGAGTCCCGGTTCATGGCTCGCCGCGAGCCGGCCCTGCTTGCGGCGCGGGGCGCCATCGGCGAAGGCCACGGTGACGTACGAATTGAAGTCCGTGGCGGAGAAGAGGAAGCGTTCCGGCGTGCTGTGCGCCAGGTGGGCGATCGCGGCCGTCGTGATGTCGCCGCCCCAGGTGTCCTCGATCGTCATCGCGATGCCGAGCGAGACGCACAAATCGCGGATCTGCCGCGCCTTCGTGAGGCCTCCGACCTTCGCGATCTTGAGGTTGATGACGTCCATCGCCTGATCGGCGATGCCGCGCACCACCATGTCCAGCCCATCCACCACTTCATCGAGCACGAATGGGCGGTCGGTGTGGCGCCGCACCGCGAGGCACTCCTCGTAGCTGCGGCAGGGCTGCTCGATGTACACGTCCACGTCGCGCACCGCGTCGACGACCCGCATCGCCGCGTGCTGGGTCCACCCGGTGTTGGCGTCGGCGATCAGCACCTCACCCCGGGTGAGCACGGCGGCGGCGGCCTTGATCCGCGCGATGTCGGTATCGGGATCGCCCCCGACCTTCAGCTGGAACCTGCGATACCCCTGCCTGCGATAGCGACGGATCTTGCCGGCCATCTGCGCCGGCGATTCCTGCGAGATGGCGCGATAGAGCACGAAGTCCGCCCCGACGTGCCCGCCCATCAGGGTGGCCACCGGCAGGCCGGTCGCCTTGCCGAGCAGGTCCCAGCAGGCCATGTCGATGGCCGACTTGACGTACGGATGGCCGCGCATGGCGGCGTCCATCCGCGCATTCAGTTCCCCCAGCGCCAGCGGGTCCGCGCCGAGGAGCCGGGGTGCGAGCTCGGCGATGCCCGCCCGCGCGCCGCTGGCGTAGGCCGGGAGGTACGCCGGCCCGAGCGGGCAGATCTCGCCCCACCCGGTGATCCCGGCGTCGGTCTCGACGGCGACGACGGTCGAGTCGAACACCGAGACGGCGTTGCCGCCGGACCACCGGTAGCTCCCCTCGTGCAGGGGCAGGTCGATCCGGTAGGCACGGATCGCGGTGATCCTCATGATCGGCACGGGCTGCCGCCGGCAGCTGCGGACGGGTCGACGACCCGGAGTGCGGTTGCCCCGGGGGTGCTCACGGCTCCCCGGCGCCGAGGTCGAACCAGCTCTTCGCGCGGCGCGAGGTCTCGGCGTCGCCGTCCCGGTGAGCGTACTCGTTGGTGGTGGAGGAGTAGCGGTAGTCCTTCGACCACTGGTCGATGTGCTTCACGATCTCGGCCACGGCCCCGACGGCATGGTCGATGTCCGCCATGGTGGTACTGGGGTGGAAGGACAGCCGGACCCAGCCCGGCTTCTCGGAGTAGTCGCCGCGGTCGATCCGGTCGGTGATCGAGCGGGACCGCGCGGGGTCCACGTGCAAGAGGTAGTGCCCGTAGGTGCCGGCGCAGGAACAGCCGCCGCGCGACTGCACGCCGAACCGGTCGTTGAGCAGGCGGACCATCAGGTTGTAGTGGATGTCCTCGACGTAGAACGACAGCATGGCCAGACGGTGGCGCACGCCCCGGGCGAGGAGGTGCAGGCGCGGAATGGACTCGAGCGCGTCCATGGCGCGCGGCGCGACGACCTCCTCGCGGCGCATCATGGCCCCGGTGCCCATCAGGCCCTTGAGCTGCACCGCCAGCGCCGCCTTGATGGTCTGCAGGAAGCCCGGCGTGCCGCCATCCTCGCGCGCCTCGATGTCCGAGAGGAAGGAGTACTGGCCCCAGGGGTTGGTCCAGGCCACGGTGCCGCCGCCCGCGTCGTCGGGGACCGTGTTGTGGTAGAGCGCCCGGTTGAACACCGCGACCCCGGCGGACCCGGGCCCGCCCAGGAACTTGTGCGGCGAGAACACGACGGCGTCGAGCCGCTCCTCGGGGTCGGCGGGATGCATGTCGATCGGCACGTAGGGCGCCGACGCCGCGCAGTCGATCAGCGCGACGCCGCCCGAGCGGTGCATCAGCTTCGCCATCGCGTGGTAGGGCGTGAAGATGCCCGTGACGTTCGAGCAGGCGGTGAAGGCGCCGATCTTGAGCGGCCGGTCGCGGTACCGGTGCAGCAGGTCCTCGAGCGCGCCGAGGTCCACGACGCCGGCCTCGTCCGGGGGCACCACCACGACGTCGGCGATGGTCTCCTGCCACGACGTGTGGTTGGAGTGGTGCTCCATGTGGGTCACGAAGACCACCGGCCGCTCCGCCTCCTCGAGCCGGATGAAGCGGCGGAGCCCTTCCGGGGCCTTGAGACCGAGGATGCGCTGGAGCTTGTTGACCGCCGCCGTCATGCCCGAACCGCAGGTCAGGATCAGGTCGTCGGGACCGGCGTTGACGTGGGCCTTGAGGATCCGGTGCGCCTCGTGGTAGGCCAGCGTCATGGCCGTGCCGGTGACGCTGGATTCGGAGTGCGTGTTGCCGACGAACGGGCCGAACGCCTCCAGCAGGCGCGACTCGATCGGACGGTAGAGCCGGCCGCTCGCGGTCCAGTCGGCATAGACGATCCGCTGCTCGCCGTAGGGGGAGCGGAAGGTCTGGTCCTGGCCGATGGTGTCGGCCCGGAACGGCTCGAAGTACGCTTCCAGCTCGTCCACCTGGGATCCCGCCTCCTTGGGCTCCTCGTGCCCGACCGGTCACGTTCGCTCCGAACGAGGCGCCTGCGCAAGGCGTGAGCCCGCCGCGGCCGGATGTCGCCGGCCGTGACCGGGCGGTCGGCGCCGCGGGCCGCCCTCGGTCCGGACCGCCGCTTGCCGGGACCGGCCCGGCGGGGCAACGTACAGCATGGCACCGACACTGATCGACGTGCGCGTCCTCGAGGCCGCGGCCGGCGTCATCAAGATGCTCGGCCACCCCATGCGGCTGCGCATCGTGGAACTGCTGGAGGGCGGCGAGCGCACGGTGGGCGAACTGACCGCCGCGCTCGACGCCGAGCAGGCCATCGTCTCGCAGCAGCTCGTCAAGCTGCGCCGCAAGGGCATCGTGTCGGGGCGGCGCCGCGGCGTCAACGTGTACTATCGCGTCGAGAACGCGCGGGTGCTGAAGATCCTGGACTGCGTGCGCGGCTGTGACGTGGACGACTTCCGCTGACGGCGCGTTCCCGCGCCGGGACCGGCCACCCGTGTCTCCTTGACAACCCCCGGCCCGGAGTCATAGTAGTAGCACTATACTTTGCCATTCCAGCACGCGCCCGGGCTCGGCGCGCGAGCCAGCGGCAGCGCCCGGCGCCGGGCTCGGAGTCACCATTCCCGCAGGAGAGGCTCATGACCGCGCCGGATGTCGCCCGCGTCCTCGATTGCAAGGGGATGCTGTGCCCGATCCCCATCGTCAAGCTCAGCAAGGCCGTGAAGGAACTGCAGGTGGGGCAGACCCTGCGCCTGGAAGCGACCGATCCCGGGTCGATGCCCGACGTCGCGGCGTGGAGCCGGCAGACCGGGCACGAGGTGCTGTCGTCGACGCAGGAAGGGAAGGTGTACACGTTCGTCGTCCGCCGGACCAAGTGACGCTGGTCGGTGCCGACCGCACCGCTCGTCGCGTCCGCGCAACCCGATGAGGAGGAGGCCCGGTGACTGCGCACGCCGAGGTTGACCTGGAGCGGCAGGTCCACGCGATGGTGGATGCCTACCTCGCGAAGAAGGAGGCCGAAAAGGCCGACAAGCCGAAGAAGATGGCGCTCATCGCGACCAAGGGCACGCTCGACATGGCCTATCCCCCGCTGATCCTGGGGAGTACGGCCGCCGCCCTCGGCTGGGAGGCCGGCATCTTCTTCACCTTCTACGGCCTCAACATCATCCACAAGAAGAAGGGCCGGAAGCTCGCCGTCGCCCCGCTCGGCAACCCGGCGGCGCCGATCCCGGTGCCGAACCTCGTGGGCGCCATTCCCGGCATGACGGCGATGGCCACGATGGTGATGAAGACGATGTTCAGGAACCATGGCGTCGCGAGCATCGACCAGCTCATGGAGGCGGCGATCGAGTCCGGCGTCAAGCTGATCCCGTGCGCCATGACCATGGAAGTCTTCGGCTACAAGGACGGCGACTTCATCAAGGAGGCCGAGCCGTCCTGCGGCGCCGCACACTTCCTCGCGTGGGCCAGCGACGCCGACATCACCCTCTTCATCTGAGGGACCCATGAACCGGTCGGGTGGTGCCGCGGCATGTGCCCTGATCGCCTTCGGTGGCGGGGCCGTCGCGCCGGCCGGGCCCGCCTGACCGATGGCCGGGATGCGTTTCGCCTCGCGGGCCGCCAAGGTGCGCCGCCGGGTCGGCCGCCTCAACGCGGACGGCTGGCTCTACGCCGGCCTGCCCGGCCTGCAATGGGAGATCGAGAACGCGCGGCAGGCGGACCGCGCCGTGGTGGCGTCGATCTACCGGGACGTCACGGCGCACGTCTCGTTCCCCGACTACTACCACTCCTGCATCAACTGCGGGAACTGCACGGCGGTGTGCCCGGCGTTCCGGTTCGCGGACTTCTCGCCGCGCGTCGTGGTGCAGAAGGTGATGCACGCGCGCGCCGAGCCGGAACTGCTGTACCAGATGGTGGACCAGTACATCTGGGCCTGCTACCAGTGCTACGCGTGCTGGGACGTGTGCCCCGCCCAGAACAACCCGGGCGGCCTGGTGGCCATCGTGAAGGAGGCGGCGGTGCGGCACGGGCTGCCCTCCACCCAGAAGACCCTGGAGCCGTACAGCCGCATCCTGTACAAGATCATGACCACCGGGACCCAGATCACGCCCGACATGCACTCGAGCAAGAGCCTGTTCAAGGACTGGGGTCCGCACAAGGTGGAGCTGGCGGAGCATCTCGAGGAGTACCGCGCCGCCATCCCCGTCGAGACGCTGGCGGGCGTGCACGACAAGAGCTGGCAGGTCGACCGGCGCACGATGGATGAACTCCTGATCATCGAGCGCGAGGCCGGCGTGATCGACATGGTGAAGAGGAGCAACCCCGACGTGGGCGACATCGTCGAGGAAGAAGCGGCCGAGGTCCGCCTCGACCCACCGCCGGAGGGCACATGAGCCAGCCCGCGCTGTTCGACCGGGCGAAGTTCGCCGGGAGCGCGAAGGTCACGTACGGCACCGTCGACGAGTACCTCCACATGCTGCACCGCATGGAGGAGCTCGATGCCCGCGGCGACCTGATGATGCACCGGGTGGACGACAGCTACGCGCCCGCGCCGGTCTCGACGCTGAGCGGCCGGACCAAGCAGATCCCGACGATCGACCTGTGGCAGCACAAGTCCTGCGGCCAGTGCGGCCACATCCCGGGGTACGTCACCGCGCTCTACTGGATCATGAGCGAGCTCGGCGTGCCCTACGTGGACGACACCAACCAGACCTCGTGCACGGCGTGGAACTACTACGGGTCCGGCACCTCGAACCCGGTGGCGCTCGCGGCGGTCTTCGTGCGCAACATGCACTCGGCGTACGAGCGCGGCGCCTATCCGCTGATCCACTGCGGGACCAGCTACGGCGACTACAAGGAAGTCCGCATGCTGCTGGTGATGAACGAGCAGCTGCGCGACCAGGTGCGCGCCATCCTGAGGAAGATCGGGCGCGACCTGGTCATCCCGCAGGAGCTGGTGCACTACAGCGAGTGGCTGCACGTGGTGCGGCAGCGGCTGGCGGAGCGCCGGGTGATCGACGTGTCGAAGGTAAAGGTCGCCGTCCACGCCGCGTGCCACACGTACAAGCTGCTGTCCGAGGACTACACCTACGACGACACGGTCCTCGACGGGCGCCGGCCGGCGCCGGTCACCAGCGTCGCCATGGCCCTCGGCGCCGACCTGGCCGACTACAGCAACTGGAAGGACTGCTGCGGCTTCGGGTTCCGGCACATCCTGACGGAGCGCGAGGTGAGCCGCTCGTTCGCCTACTTCCGGAAGATCCAGCCCATCGTGAAGGAGACCGGGGCCGACGTGCTGCTCACCAACGACACCGGGTGCGTGACCACGCTCGACAAGAGCCAGGTCGTGCCGCTGGCCCACGGCCACCGCGAGACCATCCCCGTGATCTCGGACGCGCAGTTCGCCGCGCTGGTCATGGGCGCCCATCCGTTCATCGTCTGCCAGCTCCACTGGCACGTGGCGGACTGGCGGCCGCTGCTGCACAAGATGGACATCGACGCCGACGCGAAGTGGGCCGAGTACCAGGCCTACGTCGCCGACATCAGGGGCGGGAAGCCCATCGCCTTCATCCAGTCGCCGCCCCGCCCGGCCCGCACCGGGCGACCGCTGCCCGTCCTCGGCGGAGGTCCGGCGTGACCGCGACGGCATCGGAGCCGGTGGTGATGGTGGTCGGCGCCGGGCCCGCCGGGCTTCGGGCCGTGACGGACCTCGTCGGCCTGGGCATCCGGGTGCTGCTGGTCGAGCGGCGCGGCGAGCTCGGCGGCGCCCCCATCCGCTGGAAGTACAAGACCCTGGCGCCCGAGTTCCGGCCCACGGAGGAGGTCATGGCGCCGCTCATCGCGGCCGCCGAGTCGAGCCCGCTGGTGACCATCCACCGGAATGCCGAGGTCGAGAGCCTGGAGGGCGCCGCCGGCGACTTCCGGGCCCGCGTCCGCACCGGCGGATCGGCCGTCGAGGCACGGGTCCGCTCGGTGGTCGTCGCCTCCGGGTTCGAGCACTTCGACGCCAGCCGCGACCCCCGGTACGAGTACGGCCGCGCCCCCAACGTGCTGGGCATCCACGAGTTCGAAGGCATGCTCTCGTCCGGCACCATCGCCTGCGCGGACGGCCGCACGCCGAAGCGGGTGGCGTTCATCTTCTGCGTCGGCTCGCGCGACCGGGCCACCAATCCGTGGTGCTGCACCGTGTGCTGCGGGATCAGCATCAAGCAGGCCATGGAACTGAAGGAGATGGTGAAGGACGTCGAGATCTACATGATCTACATCGACATCCGCACCTTCGGGCTGTGGGAGAACATGTACTGGGAGAGCATGGAGAAGCACGGCATCAACTACATCCGCGGGCGCGTCTCGCAGGTGTTCGACACCGGCTCGCAGCTGCTCATCAAGGGGGAGGACACCCTGGTGCGCGGGCCGTTCGAGGTGCTCATGGACATGGTCGTGCTGGCCGTCGGCATCGACCCCGGCGAGGGGACCGCCCAGGCCGCCAGGGCGATGGGCCTCGCCACGAACCCGTTCGGCTTCCTCCAGCCCCGGCACCCCAACGTGCACTTCGACTCGGCGCGCGACGGGGTGTTCATCGCCGGTGCCTGCGTGGCCCCCATGTCCATCGAGGAGGCCATCCTCGGCGGCTCGGCGGCGGCCATGCAGGCCGCCAAGGCGGTGCTCGCGCCGGCCGGCGCCTGACGGGCGCGGACGACGCGTGACACCGACCGAGCCCCGGGAACACGCGACCGGCAAGTTCATCGCCGAGCGCGAGTACGTCGACGATGCGCGGATCCACGAGCCCGAGACCCTCGAGGCGGGCGGCGTGGACATGTCGGGCCGGTGGGGCCTGCTCATCGAACCGCGCACCATCACGGCCTTCGACCACGGCCTGCGCGACCTGGTCCAGCGGGAGGCCGCCGGCGCGCACATGCACCGCTGCTTCCAGTGCGGCAACTGCACCGCGGTGTGCCCGGTCGCCGAGGAACAGCCGCTGTTCAATCCCCGCTACTTCATCCACGTCGTGCGCATGGGGTACCCGCTCGCGCTCGCGAACGTGCGCGAGAACGTCTACCAGTGCGAGAGCTGCGGGCGGTGCAGCGAGGTCTGTCCGCGCGACGTGGACCCGAGCGCCGTGATGGTGGCCATCGGGACCGTCATCCGGAGGCCGCGGTGAAGCCGGGCGGCCGCTACGATGCTCTCAGCTGGGGCGTCACGGCGCTCGTCACCATCGTGCTGCTGGCGATGTGGGGATGGCTGTACGGCGTGCACGCGGGCGCGTTCGGGCCGGCGCCGCTCCAGATCGACCGCAAGCGGATCGTCTCCAAGCTCGTGGTCGAGGTCATCGCGTTCTCCGCGGTGGGGATCGCGATCCTGGGCCTCGTGGTGAAGACGGTGCGCCGCTCCGCCCCGATCCTGGTGCAGGAATGCCTCGCCCTGATCCGGGGCACGCGCGCGGCGCGCGGCGGCGCGGCCCTGCGCCCGGCCTTCACGGCCGCCGCCCAGGAGATCGCGACCGGCGGCATGGACGACTGCGAGGACTTCCAGCAGTGGTTCGCGCACCTCCTGATCATGTGGGGCTTCCTCGGCCTGTTCGCCACCACCTCCCTCGACGCCCTCGTCAACCGGGCGGCCGACCCGCTGCCGCTGCTGCATCCGGTCCGCCTGCTCGGCAACGTGACCGGCATCATGTTCATGGCGGGCCTCACGCTGGCCATGGCGCGCCGCGCCCTGCTCGACCGGGTGCGGGTCCGCAGTACCCGCGCCGACTGGATGTTCCTGGTCGTCCTGTGGGGGACCGGCGCCACCGGCTTCCTGGTGCAGTGGTTCGCGGACCTGGGCGACCTCGCCCTGACGCGCTGGACCTACATCCCGCACCTCGCGCTCGTGGCGCTCCTCCTGCTCACGGCGCCCTGGACCAAGTTCATCCATGCCGCGTGGCGGCCGACCTGGGCCCTCTACCGCTCGCTGACGGCGGCGCGGCGGTGAGCGGCGCCACGCTGGCCGAGTCGCTCGAGGCCCGGTTCTCCGCCGCGCCGCACGTGGGCGTCGTGACGCACTTCGAGGGCTGGGACGTGCCGCGGACCGCCGCGTTCGCGCTGGCCGCGCTCGAGGCCGCCGGCCTGGTGGCCGAGCACGCCATCGAGGCCGTGGCCGGCGAGTCCGTGTTCAACGCGGCCGCGCCGGTCGCGGCCGGCGAGGGCCTTCAGCTGTGGCTCGTCGCGAGCCCGCGGCCGTCGGTCGGCACCAAGCTCGAAGTCCGCGTGTTCCACGTCATGGAAGACGCCGCCGTGGCCGACGAGTACCTCGCCGGGTTCGCCGGCCGGCTGGTGCAGCCGCGGCTCACACCGCACACGGGAGAGACCGGACCCGCATGACAGCCGACACCGAGGCCGCGGCCCCGAAGCGATTCCTGTTCGTGGTGACCACCGGCGCGAGCGAGCCGAAGAAGGCGTTCACGCCGTTCTACTACGCGGCCGCGGCCGCCGCGATGGACCACGAGACCTGGGTGTTCTGCGTGGCCGAGGCGCCGTCGCTGTTCGCGCCGGGCGTGGCCGCGGAACTGCGCACCTCGCCCGAGAGCGAGCCTCTCAGCACGGTGATCGACCTGGGCATCGAGAGCGGGGTCAAGTTCTTCGTGTGCAGTGTCTCGGCCAAGGTCATCTGGAAGCTGGACGAGCTCCCGGCGGGCATGGAGTTCGCCGGCGCGGCCACCCTGCTCGACGCGGCCGACGACCCGAACACGGTCATTCTCTACTTCTGAGGCGAGGCGCTTCATGGCGGAGTACAAGGGTTTCCGCATCCCCGAGGAGCTGGCCTACGATCTCGGCTACCACGTCTGGGTCCGCATGGATGGCGACGTCGCCGTCGTCGGCGCCACGGATCCCGCCCAGGCGTCCGCGGGCGAGATCATCCACCTGTCGGTCAAGAAGCCCGGCGTGCGGCTCCAGCGCGGGGCGATCCTCGCGACCATCGAGAGCGCCAAGTACATGGGGCCCATGCGCTGCCCCCTCACCGGCACCATCGCGGCCGTCAACACGGACCTCGCCAAGTCGCCGACGCTGGTGAACCGCGACGCCTACGCCAACTGGGTGGCCCGCATCACGCCCGAGAAGCCGGGCGACGAACTCCCCCTGCTCACGCCCGGCGCCGCGGCGGCCGAGCAGTACGGGCCGATCATCGACGCGTGGGGGATCGCCAAATCGGCGTGAGCGCGGGCGCCGGCGCCGCCGCGGAACGCCCGGCGCCGGCCGCGCCGCTCACGGTGCTGGTCTCCACCGGCACGGCGCCGCGCGAGAACCTGGCGCTCGAGGACGAGCTGTTCGGCCGCGTCGAGGCCGGGACCATGGGCGAGACCCTGCGGCTGTGGGTGAACGACGCCTGCCTCGTCCGCGGGCCCAACCGCAGTGCCCGCTCCGGCTGGCACCGGCCCGGGCGCGCCGCCGCGCTGGCGGTCCCCGTCCTGGCGCGGACCACCGGCGGCGGCACCGTCTACCACGACCCCGGCAACCTGAACTGGAGCTTCTACCTTCGCCGCGCCGCCGGCTACTTCGGCGCGGCGGGGCTGTTCCGTGCCTGCGCCGGCGTCATCGTCTCCGCGCTGCGGCCGCTGGGCATCACGGCCGCGTTCGCCGCGCCGAACCGCATCGACGCCGACGGCCGCAAGATCTCCGGCGTGTCGGCGCGCGCCGGCCTCGCGGCGGTCCTGGTCCATGGGACGCTGCTCGTGTCCAGCGACCTCGAACGGCTCAACGCGCTGTGCATCTATCCGCCCGGCTGCCCGCCGGTCCAGAACCTGAACGTGCTCCGCCCCGGCCTCACGGTGACCGACGTGACGCGCGCCATCGCGCGGCACGCGGACGGCGTCCCCTTCTCGGAACACCTCGTCGGCTCCGCAGACGTCCGCGACGCCGGCGCCGCCTGACCGCCCGCCGAAAGGCCCGTCCGCGGACCCCGATCGGCCGCCGGCACGATGCCGGCCGCGGGCGCCGTCACCTCGCGACGTCATAGGTGATCTCGCCGATACGGCCGCGCCAGTACGGCTTCGCGCCATCCGGCAGCAGCCACGCCACCTCGCCCTCGAGCGGCACCAGCATCCCGCCGCGCTCCTGGTAGTCCGTGAAGCGGCCGTGCCACGGGGTAGGGACGAGCTGCGTGCCCACGGCGCGGCCCCGCGCTTCGGCCATGACCGTGGCGATCCCGCCCTCCTCGTCGAAGGCGAACAGCAGGGTGACGGCGATCGGGCCGTCGGCCAGCGTGGCCCGGGCCGAGCGGGCATCGACCGCGTCCCAGCGGACGCCCTGGCTGGGGAGCAGGGCCGTCGGATACCACGCGGCTTCGGCGAGGAAGCGCATCAGCTCGTCCCTGGCGACCTCGCCGGTGCCGCGCAGGTCGGCCAGGGGAACCAGGCCCATGAGGGCGGCCCGCAGGATGCCTTCACCCGCGACATAGGCGTCGTGCACCCGGACGGTCAGGCCCGGCAGCATCCTGATCCGGCCATCCCAGTCGAAACCGGGCCGTCGCGTCATCACGAGCTGGTCCGACGTGAACGGTCTCCACCGGTCCGCCGTGGCGCCCATGTTGAAGGTGCCCCGATGCCGCACCCGGGCACCGCTCACCATCGGCTGACCGTCCCTGAGCACCCTGCGGAAGTAGCGCTGGACCGGCGCCGGCAGTCCCTCGAGTTCACGGAAGTCGACGACCCGAGGCACCACGGCGACGCGGGCGGCCTCGAGGCGCGCGCGCAGCTGGCGGGTGCCGTCCGTCCAGCGGTACGCGCCGAACGCCACCGTGGCGCCCAGCGAGGCGATCACCGCCACCACGATGATGACCGTGAGCTTCATGCTCGCGGCCGGGTCTTCAGGGGTCGGCCCGCCGGTCGTGGATCGCGCTCGGGCCGCAGAACCCGACCGCGCGCTGTCACTGGCCGGGAGGCGGCTGCCACAGTTCGACCTTGTTCCCCTCGGGATCGATGACCCAGGCGAACATGCCGTACTCGGAGTCGTCGATCCGGTCGAGGACGTTGCAGCCCTCCGCCTTGAGCGCGGCGACCACGGCGCGCAGGTCCTCGACGCGGTAGTTGACCATGAACGAGGCCGAGCTTGGAGCGAACTGGTCGCCTTCCTCCGGCCCGACGGACCAGACCGTCGTCCCGCCCGTGGGGGTGCCATCCGCGTCGGTCCAGCGGAACGCGGCGCCGCCCCATTCCTGGACATCGATCGCGAGATGGCGCTTGTACCATGCCTGGAGCGCCGGCGCGTCCCTGGCCTTGAAGAAGATGCCCCCGATGCCGGTGACGCGCTTCATGTCGACCTCCGTGTACGGCGGGATGAGTCGCGAAAGACGAGATAGAGCGGGAGACCGGGCAGGGCCAGGAACCCGGGGATCGCGACGGCCGGCGCCGCGCCTAACCGTAGCGGCGCCTGACCTCGGCGACCGAGTCCGCGACGAGTCGCTCGAGCACCGACGTGTCGAGATCGGCCAGTTGCCTGACGTACAGGCAGGACTTGGTCATCCTGTGCCTGCCAAGCCGGGACAGCAGGGCTTTCCGTCCGTCCTGACCGGGAACCAGGTACACCACGAGTTCGCGCCCGCGGACGGCGAAGGCCGCCAGGGGAGCCTCGCCGGTGCGTCCGCTCTCGTAGGTGTAGCGGTAGGTGCCATAGCCGACGATGCTCGGCCCCCACATCCGTGGCGGCCGGCGGGTGACCTTCCTGAGCAGCGCCATCAGTTCGCGGCAGTCGCTGCGCTGCTGCCCGCTGGCTCGCGAGGCGATGTAGTCCTCGACGCTGGCGTCGGTGGGCCTGGTCTTGTTCTCGGCCATGGAGACGGTCCGTGATGGCAGGGGCTGGCGGCGCCTGACGCCATCGGGTCACGGCGCGGGTCGGCGCCTCGCCTGCTCCGGCCCCGGGGATACCAGTATGGCGGCCGAGGCCGCCGCCCGCCAGCTTGGCCGGGGTGCCAGCGTCGAGCCATGGAGCGCTCATGCCTGGCCGGGTTCCGATCGCCAGCGCGTGATCGCCTCGAGCGCTCGATCGGCATACTCCCTCGCGACCTTCCGGGTCCGGTACGGCGACGTGCTGTCCTTGAGCGCCGGCGCCCCGTTCCGGACGTCCTCCGCCAGCCAGCCGATGAATGCGCGACCCCGTGCCCGGCAGTGCGTCACTTCCATGCATCTGCCGTCCAGCGAACCGGGCGATCCACTGTGCTAGGTCCTTCGCAGGACCCAGATGGCGCACAGGACGTCCGTCCCGAGGATCTGCGTCTCTCGTTCCTGCCTCGCCACGTACTCGTCGATCAGCTGCTCGTAGCCGGGATGGCTCGCCCTGACGAGACTCGCTCGCCGTCGGATCAGGTCGGTGTTCCTCCGGTTGACCGACCGGGTCTGCTCGGCCGGGCAGATGATTTCCCGGACCACGATGTCACCATGGGCCGTCAATCGGCGGAGTGTCTCCGAGTGCCCGGCATACCCTTCCGCCAACGGCAGAGGCGCCACGCCGCCCGCGAGGAAGCCATCCTCGATCACCATGTACCCGCCCGCGCGAACCAAACTCCGAAGGCCGGCGATGGTCTGCTCATGGTCCCCCAGCACCGGCCCGACGCTCAGCAGGAGGGCTGCATCGTACCACCTCTCCTGACCGAGCAGGTTCCGGATGTCTCCCTGCTCGAAGCGGCATCTGTCGGATACGCCTCGTTCGGTCGCCAGCGCCCGCGCGGCCTGCAGGAACGGCTGGACGGCGTCGATGCCCTCGACTCGGACGCCCAGTCGCTCGGCAAGGGCCACGGCCACCGCGCCCTTGCCGCAGGCCAGATCGAGAATGGTGGAATCCGGCCCCACGCCGACCGACTCGAGCGCGGCGACGACGTGTTCGGCCGAGGGACCCAACTC
Source organism: uncultured Gemmatimonadales bacterium (assembly GCA_964550365.1). Taxonomy (GTDB): domain Bacteria; phylum Gemmatimonadota; class Gemmatimonadetes; order Gemmatimonadales; family JACORV01; genus DASXPG01. The sequence goes on from CAZJZC010000003.1 coordinate 24,240, forward strand.
CCACAGGTCGGTCAGGAGCTCGGGCAGGAGGGGCAGGAGCCGGACGTCGGCCTCCATCGCATACGCGACCGACTCGTCCAGGTCCACGGTCACCGTGACGACTCCCCTCGGCGCGGCCGCGGGCGGCCGAGTGGTGCCCCGGGCGGCGGACCGCGCCGCCGGCTGCAGGCCGTCGTCATGCCGCTACTCCGGGGCCCGTGGCGAGGCGCTCTTCGGCCAGTAGCCGAACTCCGCCTCGGTGCACACGCCGTCGAGATCGGCGACGCGGTCGCGGAGGTACGCCTGGGCGTGCTCGATCGCGGCATTGTGGACGCTCGGCCCGATCTCCCGGAGGAAGTAGTCGAGCACCAGGGCCGCCTTGAGGTCTCCGATGTCCTGCTCGAGCTGCTCGTCGAAGAACCGGCGGATGGAAGCGATCGCGCGCTTCTTCGGCTCGGCGGAGAGTGCTATCGCCATCTGGTCGCTCCGGCACGGCGGCATGACGCCCGGGTTCTCGAAGCAGAGTGCCGCCGATCACGGGAACTGCGCGGCGCTCGGGAACAGGCCATGCTGGATAGTGCCACCGTCGTCATGGTTCGGCCACCCGCACGGCACGGCGCCCGTGACGTGCTCGGTCCGGCGGCGCATCGCCGGCCACGACGGCTGGTCAGATGGCCCGTTCACGCCGGGCCGCCCACGAGGCTGACCGGTTGACCGACGCTGATGGTGCCGGTCTGCACCACGGTTCCGTAGACTCCCGCGTTGTTCGCGTTCAACTGGACGACAGCCTTCAGCACCCGCGCATCCTGTGTCGCGGTGTCCGGGTCGAGATTGATGATCATGCACCTGACGTCCCGGGCGGTCACACTGACGGCCGGCCCCGACCCGTCATGGCCGAAGACCAGGCGCCCGCCGACCCAGGCGTCCTCGGCGAACGGTGTCGGATCGTCCGTGTCCAGCAGGATGTTCGCCCGGAATCGCCTCGGATCGAGTTCGCGGCCTGCCCGCCGGCCGATGCCGGCGATCGTATGTCGGGCGATCACGGACACCGCACCGTCATCGAAGAACCCGTTCCGGAAATGCATGACCTCCACGGGACTGCCCAGCCGCTCGGAGATCTCCGCCGAGAGTTCCGGGCTGCGCAGGGGGAGTTGAGCACCGCCCGGCGTGCGGACGTGCGTGGCCAGCGGCTCCGCCGAACGCTCCTCGAGCCCCAGGGGGTGATAGAGGAGCAGTTCGGGCAGACGGCTCGCGGACAGCCACGGAAAGCCGCTGACGTCGTCCAGGCGGCGGAAGGCGAACCGACGATCGCCCGCGATCCCGTGCCAGCCCAGATGGGCCGACTCCGCCGGAACGCCTGCGATCGACTTGACCGGGTAGCGCACGATGGCGGCGATACGTCCGAGCGGCTTGTGAGTCACGGGGTCACACTCCCGTCACGGCGAAGAGCAGGCAGCCGATACCCAGGCGGTCGCCAGGCTGAAGCGGGCCGGACGGGCGTTCGATCAGCCGCGAGTCACGCAGCAGGAAGCTGCCGCCACCAGCTCCGAGATCGTCCAGCCACACGCCGCCATCGCGGCCGACGAGCGACACGGCGCGCTGACCGACGGTGGGATCGGCAAGCAGGAGATCGCAGTCGGGGCGCCGGCCGACGATCGCGGGCCGGTCGCCATCGAGGAGGAGCGAGAGCGAGTGACCCAGAGGGTACGGCACGGGTGTCTCGATCAGCGCACGCGCGTCATCGACGCGACCGAGGAAGGTGAGGACCAGCGTCCTGGTCATGTGACGGCCTGCCGCCCTCGCGGCCGGCGACCTCGCGGACCGCCGCCTCGTGGCGTAACGCGCCTGCAGAGCCGTCTCGAATACCGGAACGCCGCCACGTGGGCCGCGCGGCGCCGGCACGGACGATGCCTGCCGCCTGCCTGCTTCGCGATATCATCGGCACTCCGCACCAGACTGTTCGCCAGGCGCCGTCCCTATACTCTGTTTGCGATCGTCTTTGCCAGCTTCAGCGCCGGGTCAGGCGCGTGCATCGGTCCTATGAGAGGACGATGAACGCCACGCCGCCGATCATCAGAATGAGCCCGAAACGCTTCGCAAGGTAGAGCACGAAGTGCAGGATGCGATCCTGCTCGGTCCACGTCGACTGTTCTTCGATGCGCTTGCCGACGACTCCGAAGGCGGTAACGTCGGGCATCCCCCACCTCGTCCGGGCGGCGCGAGCATAGGCCACGTGCGCGAGGATCCCGAGTACGACCGCGGCGATGCCTCCAAGAAGCTCCGTGTTCATCGATGTTCTCCAGGTGGCTGGTCCGGATCGTCCTGCCTGCTTGCTGACGCGATCGGGTCACACCACTGGCGGCCGCCGACGGCCCGGCGCCCGTCGAGGCGACGGGCCGCGTTGCCAGGCGACACGCCGCAACTGGACGGCGCTGTCAGGGGTGCAGTTCATCCACCACCTCGAGCATGCAGAGCGACGGCTCGGCCCCCGCGGCGCGGAAGATCAGCACGCCGCGGGGCGTACCGCCCTGCGCCCGCATGGCCTGGAGTGCCTCGCGGGATTCCCAGAGCGTCGCGATGTGCCAGAGTCCCGGATCCGTCTCCACGCGCAGGAGCTGACTGCGTATCAGGCCTGGCGGGTACGGATCGGCGCCGGCGCCGTGATAGGCCGCCCTGAGATCGCCCTCCCGCTCCGGCGCCACTCGCGCCTCCAGGATCGTAAGCAGCCTGGGCATGCTCAGCGCCTCCAGCGATCAGCGCTGTCAGCGGCGGGCGCGCCCTGGGCGCCCGGAGGCCTGCGCGCCCTGCCGGACACGTGCATGGTCAGCCACCCCGGCACGTTCATGTCAGTGAGAAATGGTTGGGCTTGAAGCGGGATGTCAAATCGACCAGGTAGTCGCGCAGCCGGCCGCTCCGCGGCGGGACCGGGACATTCTGACCCGATTCCGAGTCGCCCTCGTGGTCCAGGAGCCTGATGTAGTCTGCGTCACCGAGACCGGCGAGCTGGATCTCGGTGAAACTCGCCTGCCAGAAGTGGGGCCCGAAGTCTCCACAGTGAGCCGTATCGTGCTGAAGAACGAACTTCCGGGCACGACGATCGAGGCTCAGGACGTAATAGATACCCTCATCGAGACCGCCGGGCTCCCGCTCCGGTAGCCTGGCTTTGGCATGCGGGATCAGCTTCCACTCGTAGTCATCGACCGGCGTTTCGGATACCGGCCTGTCTCGGGCCGACCACTTGCGTCGAATCTGGGACCCCCAGCCTTTCGCCTCGCATGCCGCACGAACCTCGGCATCGATGTATGCCATCCACCGGTTGCCGGCTTCATCCATCAGGGACGACCTCGTGCCTGGGTCCGGCTGACGGACCGGTAATGAGGCTGCGGCGCCGCCTCGCGTGCCGCGGACGCCGACCGTAGTGCGCCACCACTGTGCGCGGTGCGGCTCATTGTTCGCGAACGACCGCCAAGGAGCCAGGTCGTGCCGCCGGTCGTACGACCCACCCGGGGTTCAGCGTGGCTCGCCAGCCGTTCCCCTGCAGGGTGGTCCCCGCGAGCGGCCCGGTGACCGGCACTGACAGTGTCCTCCCATCGGCTGCGCGCAAGACGCCGCTGTCGGCGTCGAGGCGGCCCCACGGCGCGGAGAGGGCGAAGTTGTTGAACAACACGGTACCGACGCCCGGGATGCCGACACTGCCCCTGGTGTCCGAGGTGCCGCTGCCCCCCGCAGGCATCGTCAGCACCGGCCCCTCAACGAAGCGTTGACGCAACTCGGCGACGCGGAGCTGCTGCGCCCGATCGCGCGCCTCCTCCGTTGTTCGCAGCGCTGCGCCATCGTAGCGCGCTGCCGCCGCGGCAACATCCGTCGTCGGCGGTCTGCTGGTCGCCGAGGCGAGCATGTCGCCAAGATCCGACGTGCTGCGAAGCTGCCGGCGCCATTCCGGCAGGAGATCGTCCAGCAGCACACCGTAGGCGGGGCCGGACGCGGCCTCGAAATTCCCGACGAACGACCACTCGCCTCCTGCCAACGCTGACGCGGCCGCGCGGCGGGCGTCCGCGGGCGAATCGGCCCAGGCAACGATGCCGGTGTAGGAAGCCAGCCCTTCGCGGATCTCGTCGCGTCGTTCGTTGTCCGCCGCGCCGGGGAACAGGCGGCGCCGTTCGCGTCTGAACGCCAGCGCATCGGCGATCGCCTCCGCCCGGTCGCTCCCGCTCGACTCCAGGGCCCGCCGGAGCGCCCGCCACTCGAGTTGTATCGCGATGCGTCCCTCGAGTGAAGCGAGATGTTCGTTGAAGCCGTCGCTGTTCCCTTGCGAGAACGCCAGCCCGGGCTGGATGCGATGGAACAGCCCGTGCAGCATGGTCTGCTGGCGTACGTCGGCATCGTGCTCCGGGAGCATCCACAAGGGCCACGCGAACCACCGCAACCCACCCCAGGAAACGGGGCCATCCGCCTGACCCGGAAAGCGGGGTGGTGGCCCCTCCGGTTCCGGCTGGCTCGTCGCGCGCGTTCCGGTCGCCTGGTCGAAGATCACCATTGGGCCGCAGAGCGACGCACCCCACAGCCGCCCCGCGTCTCGCTCGCAGAGCGACGTGGCCTCTTCGAAGTAGCGCCGCGCGAGCTGCGGATCGACCTGCGCCTCCGCACCGTTTGCCGCGCCAAGCGACACCAGCAGCAGAGCGCTCAGATGGTACCGAGTCTTCATCGGCTATCCTGCCTGGAATCCATCACAAGGCCAACGAGCGCGAGCTGGACGAGGCAGTCACCATGGCCCGTCCGGCGCCACACGCTGGCTGGAACCGCATGACGTTATCGGGTCACGCCGCGGGCCGCGTCCTGACCGAGCCGGCCCCTGGGATACCAAGTTGCTGGCCGATGTGACCGCGCGCCAGCGCGGCCCGCCGGCCCGCCGGCCTGTCATCGCCCCCGGCCTTGCCCGCAGGATCGTGCGACGGACGGGCTACCTCGCCGGCCGGGTGCAGTTCGAGCGTCGCGCTCGACCGCTCGGGCACGGGGCGCCTCGACCGAACGGCAACGGGAACCCGGTCGTGGGCCCTCATGGAGTTCCTTTCTGCTGCGCGGGCGCCGTGACGATCAGGCGGCCGCGCATGACGGGATGCAGGATGCAGGTGTACGACCTCTCGGCGCGGCGCTCGGGGATGTAGCGGCTGCTGTCCCCTTGCGCGAGGATGCCGGTGTCCCAGCCGCTGTTCCCGACGGCCGTGGCGGTGTGGGGAACGATGTCCCGATTGATCCAGACGACCGTGTCCCCCGGCGCGACCGTCACCACCGCCGGCCGGAAGGTCATGCCGCGAATCTCCACGACGTGGCGCCGGGCGGAGGCTACGGGGTTGTCGGCCGGCACAGCGCCCCAGCCGTTGAGCAGCAGGACAGCGGCCAGCGGCGGCGCCATCAGGCACCGCCGCGCCCACGTCCATCCGCGCGGGTTCATGACCCCGACCCCAGCGAATCCCGGAGGTGCGTGGCGTGCCCCAGGTGGGCCGCGATCGCCGGGCGCACGTCCATCAACAGCGCCCGGAGCTCCGCGTTGGAGGTGGTGGGAATCAGCAGCTGATCCAGGGCGTCGAGCACGGCCTGGTGATACGCCACCTCGCGGTCCATGTAGGCACGATCGAACGCCGCACCGGCGAGGGACTCGATCGCCGCTCGCGCCGTGGCCGCCCCCGTGAGCAGCGACCGACTCACCGCGTTATCGCTGGGCGTGACGCCCAGTCGGCCGGCCAGCGCTGCGGCCCGCGCGTTGACGGCCGTATGGTCCCGGATCATGGTGGCCGCGAACGCCCGTACCGCGTCGTTCTGCGTGCGGGCCTGCGCGAACCGCGCCAGATCGACATCGATACGGTTGGCGGTCACCGCCACATGGGCGACTTCGGCGTCGGAGAGATCGGGTGTGGGCGCCTGGGCCTGGAGCCCGGTGGAGGCGACGCTCGCCACGAGGAGGGCGGGCAGGAGACGCGTGGTGGACCGTGCCATGAGACCTCCGAGGGGTTCTGGGAGCCTGCTTCTAAAACTGATAATGGCTATTATAGTGATGTGCCAAGGGCGTGTCAAGTCTATTGGAAAGTGATCCGCCGTTTTAGATTTCCCCGCATGGAACCTGACGCGCTCGAGCACCAGATCGCCGGCCTCGCCAGCCTGGACGAGCCCGTCCGGCGATCCCTCTACTTCTATGTGGCAAGCCGACCGGGGGACGTAGGTCGGGACGAGGCGGCGCAGGCGGTGGGAGTGTCACGTACGCTGGCCGGCTTTCATCTGGACCGGCTGGCGGACGAGGGGCTGCTCGACATCAGCTTCCGGCGCCTGTCGGGGAAGACGGGCCCCGGCGCGGGGCGCCCGTCCAAGCTGTACCGCCGCTCAGGCCGGCAGCTCGCCGTCAGCCTCCCGGCGAGACGCTATGAACTGGCGGCGCGGATCCTCGCGGCGGCGATCGATGCGAGCGCCGCCCCGCAAACGCAGGCCGCGCTCAAGCACACCGCGCGCATGATCGGCGAGGGGATCGGTTCGGAGTCGAAGACGCGCGCGGGTACACGTCCCGGCGAGAGACGTCTCGTGGCCAGCACGGTGGCCGCGCTGGCCGCGAATGGTTACGAGCCCGAACGTGCGACCGGCGAGATCCGCCTGCGCAATTGCCCGTTCCACGCTCTCGTGAGCGAGCACACGGAACTGGTCTGCGGGATGAACCTGGCCCTGATGGAAGGGGTCGTTGAAGGGCTCGGCCTTCCTGGCATGGTTCCCGTGCTTGACCCGCAGCCGGGCCTGTGTTGCGTCCGCCTCCGGTTGAAGGCGAAGTAACCCCGCCATCGGCTGCGTGGTCACGCCCGTGGAACATCAGACCGGCCGCGGCGTCAATTCGCAACGCCCGGAGAGTGACGACGCATCGCTGGTCGGTGGGCGCCTCGCCAGCCTCAACCCGTAGTCATGCCGCGTTGAAAGGTGGCGGTATAGCACCACCAATGGCCCCGGGTCCGGACGTGGTGGAAGTTCGCACGCCCACAGAGATCCCGTACTTGACTTGCCGAGATGTAGTCCGGGTCGGGCAGGTGCTCGGAGATCGAGAGCCAGCCGCCGGGGCGAAGCACCGTGTACACCGCCCGGAGCGCCGCCTGCGCGTCCGGAAGCTCGCCGAGCACCGCGACGAGAAACACCAGGTCGAGGCTGGCGGGCCGCAGCGGCAGGGTGTCTGCGCTGCCTTGCACGAGCATGAGATCGGCACTGCGGATGCGTGCGTGACGAAGCATCCCGCGCTGCAGGTCGACGCCCACCATTGAGCGTACACGCGGGCGCACGGCGCGCGCAAAGAGACCGGTTCCGGTTCCGAGTTCCACTGCGACCAAGCCCTGCTCCAGCGGGAGCCGTGCCACCAGCGTGGCAGGGGACAGGACGCGCAGGCGGAGCCTGGATTCCAGAAACCAGGCGAACCAGGGCGGGAACGGGCGACCAGGCACCCGTCGAATCTACAGGCACAGGCGGACGAAGAGACGAGGTGCCGCGGTCAGGTGTTCACGAAGGTCTGTTCGAATCGCTCGCCAAGGTGCACGTCCATCTGAATCAGCGGCTCAGGACCTACGGCGACGAAGCTGTGCACCTCCCCGGCCTTGACGACCAGGATGTCTCCAGCGCCCAGCTCGAACTCGGTGCCGTTCACCGTCCAGCGAACCCGTCCGGACTGGACGAAGGCGACCTTGTCATAGGGATGATAGTGCGACTTGGGGCCGATGCCCGGTGGAGCGCTCACCAGGTAGGATGAAATGCCGACGCCGCCGTTCTCGGCTCCGACGAACTCATGCGAGATGCCGCGCCTGGGGAGTTGGCTCTGTGAGACACGGTGCATCGTACGGCTCTCCGGGGATCGCGTGCGGGCGGGCCAGGGCTATCGCGCCAGGCTGCGGGCAGGCGCGTTGGCGGATGGCCCATCGGATACCACTATGGTGGCCGAGGTGACCGCGCGCCAGCGCGGCCCGCCGGCCGGCTTCAAGCCGCAGCTAGACGGCAGCATCGTAGGGCAGGTCGTCCGGGCCGCGTCCGACATGATCCGGCTCGGGGTCGGTGGCAAACTGAACGGCGTCGATATGAGACCGGCCCTCCAGCACGGACTTCGCGACGCGGTGCATGCCGTCCATGACGTCGCCCGTGGCCGACAGGATGATCGGATGCGCGAGATCGGCAGCCTGGACGAGGGCCACGTGTTGAATGAACTCGGTCCAGCTCGGCCGCTCGGCGTCCCCTGTCCACAGACCTTCGAGTTCCCGGATGCGACTCAGGGGAACGCGCTGCACGGGCAGGGCGCTCGAGAGGCGCACCAGCCGATCGACGTCCCAGGCGAGCAGGCCGCGCTCCGACGGACGAAAGAAGTACTGTTTGCGCATGATCCGGGTGGGGTTGAGCGGCTATGGGAGGCAGCCGCAGCCGCCGCCTCGCGCGATTGGTTCGAGCTGCGGCATGGGCCAGCCTCTGCCTACCGGCCGTGTTCCATGAGGTACAGCACCACGAACGCCACGGCCAGCGTGACTGCCGGAAGCACGAGCCGGCGAGCCACCTGCCAGGGGCGGCGCCAGTCGGCGGTGCTGAGGAACGCCACACCGGTCGGGACGAGCAGTACGACGCTGAGTTGGAAGAGATGAGCAGCCGTCCCCTCGTCGCCGTCGGGCGAGGGCGTGAACCGCCCGAGAAACATGAGGACGGTGGCGCCGCCGACGAGGAGCAGCGCAAAGGCGGACAGGCCCAGAATGACGCGGCCACTGATCCGATGCACTCTGTCGCTCGTCATCGCCCAAGTCCCTCCAGTCGGCGACTCGCCCACCTGGTGGCCGCTCCGGCAGCCCTACGCGATCGGTTCTCGCGGCGCGGCCGCGGACAGCCGAAGTGGGTTCAGGCGACGGGCCGCGCCGCCGGCTACAGATCGTAGTCAGGCGTCCGATCGCGCCGGACCCGCTGGGCGACGCTGCGCCTGGATCAGAGCGAACATGCGCCGCGCTTCGGCCAACCCCTCGGGTGTCTCGGGCCAGCACGGCTCCGTTGGCTGCCCGCGCCGCCAGTCCACGCTGAATCCTCGGCCGCATTGCTGGCACTCGTAGTGATCGTTCTCGGCGCCCTCGGCGACGCGATTCGCCCTGCCACCACACTCCAGGCACATCGTCGCCGCGGCATTCGGGCCACCAGCCATGTGACACCCTCTCGGGACGCCTGACGCTATCGGGTCAAGCTGCGGGCCGGCGCCTTGGGCGCGCTGGCCCCTGGAATACCAGTATGGTGGCCGGGTGTGGCGAGCGCCAGCGCGGCCAGCCGGCCCGGCAGGTTCTAACCGGAGTCCTAGGCGCCATTCCGGGTCACGACTGGAGGGTGCCGGGTGCGAAGACCGCTGATGAGCGCGGCGATCAGGAAACCGCCGGTCGCCAGACCGCCGATGATGAGCAGCCAGCGCCGATTGTCGTGCGCCTGCGTGACGTACCGGAACGTTTCCGAAGCGCGGGCCTGGGCGACGGTCGTCTGTTGCATGCGGGCGAGCGTGACGGCAACGTTGTCAATGCGGCGAGTCATGAGAACGTAGCCGGCGGCGGTCGCGAGGGCGAGCAGAGTCGCAATGACGAGGCGCGATCGGACAGTACTGGGGATAGCCACGCTACGCTCCGAATGGCGCCTGAGGAGTCGTGCCTGGGCTGCGGGCCGCGCGCGGAGCACGGTGCAGCGGATACACCCGAATGTACAGCGCGCGGACCGACAGCCTCAAGCGCATGTCAGGCAACGCTCGGCGGGGCGGCCACGGTCCCGCTACTCGAGCGGGATGCGACCCTTGTTCAGCGCGAGCCACTGGTCGAACGTCTGCAATGCCGGGTTGAGCGCTCGAGAGACATCCAGATTCCGTGCGCCACAGTAGTCGCTCTCGAAGTCGCGCTTGAACTGGAACATGTTCCCCATGTCGTCAGCACCGGGGAAGCCGAAGGCGCGATAGACATCGGGCGGCACGTCGTGGTAGCGCACCTCCTGCCCCAGCGCCGTGGTCAGCGCCGCCGCCATCTGCGCACCAGTGAGGTGCTCGCCGGCAACACCGACGGTCTTCCCGATGAACTCAGGACCGCGCTTGAAGATGCCGAAGGCACACTTGCCGATGTCCTCGCTGGCGATCCCCGGCAGCTTCTTGTCGCCCATGGGGTAGGTAAGCGCCAGCTTGCCGTCGGGACCCTTCTTGGGACCTGCGCCGAAGAAGATCAGGTTCTCCCAATAGAAGGACGTCAGGAGGAAGGTCGTCGGCACGCCGAGCCTGGTGAACTCGGCATTGGCCTCGGCCTTGCCATCGAAGTGGGCGACCTTGTACTTGCCCTGCAGCGTGGGCATGCGGTTGTCGCTCAACGGCACCCACTTGCGCGTGTCCTCGAAGGTGGACCAGATGGCGTGCTGGAGCCCGGCGTGCTTCGCCGCCTGGGCCATGGCGCGCGCCTCGGCGATCTCCTTCTCAGCCGAGAAGTGCGCCCAGAAGAACGTGACGCAGTAGGCGCCGTAGGCGCCCGCGAACGCGCGCTTCAGGCTCTCGAGATCATCGACATCGGCCGCGACCAGCTCGGCGCCCAGCGCCGCGAGGGCGCGCGCCTTGGCGGAGTTCACATCGCGAGTGAGGGCCCGGGCCGTGAAAGAACCGGCTTTGTCCGCCATGATCGCCCGGACCAGGCCACCCCCCTGGGCGCCTGTTGCACCGGCGACGGCAATGATCTTCTTGTCAGCCACGGCACTTCTCCCTCTTGTAAGAGACCGTCAGGAGCGCTGCCTACCGGACTGCGCGTACGCTGCGGCGCGCTGGCGAAGACTTCATTCCCCAATCTACGCACGGTCAGCTTCAAGCGCCTGTTGGGCCGCGTGCCAATGGCGCGTTGCCCTCGGTATCTACGCGAGCGAAAGCACGATGCCAACGATGACCAGGTCGGTCAGGACATGTGCGATCCACGGGGCGAGCATGCCGGCGGCCCGTATGCGAATGGCGCCCAGAGCAGCCCCGTAAACCGTTGCAAGGCCGACGCCGGTCCAGCCCCGAGGGAATCCGGCTATGTGGATGCTCCCAAAGGCAGCCGCCTGCAAGCCGATGGCAAGTGCAATCGGGAGTCCGACATCGCGAAGCGCATCGAGGAGGATGCCACGATAGGCGATCTCCTCGACGGCGGCGTTCAACATGGAGAACAGGAGCCCTCCGAGGATCAACACCGGGAGCCCCACCTGAGGCACGAAACGGTTGAGGTCAGAAAGGTCAGGCTTGGCGAGCGCGTGCCAGAGGAACAGGCCCAATCCCGCTCCGGCAGCCACCGCCAGGCACAGCGCCTGGACAGTGGGGCGGAACTGTCCCCACCGCAGCCACGGCTGTTCGCCCTGTAGTCGCGGCACCCGCCAGGTTGCCAGGAGATACAGGAGGATCGCCGCGCCGAAGGAAAGCTGCGAATAGGCGCTGCCCAGGAGAATCGAGGCGAGGTAGAGAGTCATGAAGAGTCCGAGACGCGCCGCCGCGCGTTCCGCACCGCGCCAGGCCAGCACCGTGATCAGAACAACCACAGCGGTCACCGGCAAGCGCGCGGGCGCCGCGACAAAAGGAAAGAGCGCCAGGAGCCCGGTGAGAAGAAGCGTGTGTAGAGGACCGCGGGGAAAGGCGATCGCGCGGGCTGGCATCTCCATGGTCGGAAGCCTCGCAGGAATTGGCACCGCGGGCGGGTCGCGAGCCGCACGCGGCCTAACGGCCTGGCGCCAGGCTTCCGCCCGGCGCCTTGGCCGCCGCTGGCGCGGGCGTTCCATGGAAGACCATTCCTTCAGCGTACCTCCGCATGCTGCCCGCGCCGGCAAGGCCAGCCTGGCGGTCAGCTTCAACGCCTGGTCAGACAGCCGCTACGGCGATCGAAGGGG
>CAZJZC010000004.1:0-14457 GCA_964550365.1 uncultured Gemmatimonadales bacterium
AGGATGATGCTCTCGGTGACCACCGAGCCCATGATGTACAGCGGCACCGAGCCGGTGAACTGGTACCCGGCCTGGAGACTGGTCACCGCGCCGGCGAAGCCCGAGGTCAGCAGCACGATGAACAGCGACCCGTAGCCCACGTTCTGGCACTGTTCCACGGCCCGCGGCATCCACTGGCGCCACTCCTTCAGGGCCCGGACCAGCTCGACCACCAGCATGCCGAACCGGCCGACGTGCCGCAGCGACGTGATGACCGGCTTGCCGATGCGCCGCGGCGCCCGGATCGCGATCGGTATCTCGCTGGTGGACGTGATCGAGATCGGGTTCATGGCCTCGCGGGAACGTGCCGGAAGGACGGACGGCAGGGCGCCGGCGCGCCGACTGCCGGCCACCGGGTGCCGCCAGTATGTTCACCACCCATGCCAACAAGGTACAACCCGAAGGCCGACGCCGCCGCGTTCCGGCGCCGCGTCCGGGCCTGGTTCCGCCGGGCCGGACGGGACCTGCCCTGGCGCCGGACCCGTGACCCGTGGGCCGTCGCCGTCTCGGAGTTCATGCTCCAGCAGACGCAGGTCTCCCGGGTCCTGGGGTACTGGCCCGGGTTCCTGCGCCGCTACCCGACGGCCCGGCACCTGGCCCGGGCCCGGCCGGCCGCCGTCCGCGAGGCCTGGGACGGCCTGGGGTATTACCGCCGGGCCATGAACCTGCGGCTGCTGGCGCGGCGCATCGTGCGGGACCACGGCGGGTCGTTCCCCTCCGACCCGGCCGAGTTGCAGACCCTGCCCGGCGTGGGAGCCTATACGGCGGGCGCCATCGCCTGTTTCGCCTTCGAGCGGCCCGCCGCCACCGTGGACACCAACGTGGCGCGGGTGCTGACGCGGGTGTTCGGGAAGCGCCTGGGGCGGCGCCTGGGCGGGCGGAACGTGAGCGCGGCGCGGCGCCTGGCGGCCCTGCACCTGTCGCTGCAGCCGCGGGCCGGCCGGGCCGCGTGGGAGTTCAACCAGGGACTGATGGAACTGGGAGCCGTGGTGTGCACGGCCCGCGACCCGAAGTGTCCGGCCTGCCCTCTGGCGGCCGGGTGCCGCCATGCCCATGGCGTCGGGCGACGGGCCGCCGGCGCCCGCGGCGCCGGAGGCGCCGGGTCCCGCTCGCGCTCGCGCTCCCGGGTCAGCCCGCGACCGGCTTGAGCGCCCCGAAGTACAACGCGACGATGATGAACAGGCCGGAGACGGACCCGACCAGGGCCAGCCGCCGGCGCACCCGCTCCGCGCCGGGGTCCCGCTCGCCCTTTTCGAGGCTGCGGTGCGCCAGGGCGGCCATGCGGTTGGCCAGGGGCGTGGTGATGCCGAGCGTCAGCAGGCCGGCCACCAGCCCGAACCCCTGCATCCCCATCAGCCAGACGGCCGAGCCCATGTCGACGTCGAGCGCCGCCATGCCCATCGTGAGCGTGATGCCGGTGATCGTGGCCACGGCCGCCGCGGGCGCGATGACGAGCCGCTGGACCCGGCCGAGCGTGATCCAGGTGTGCGCCCACGTCTCGAGCTTCGCGTCGCGGACCGCCGGCCCCCAGACCATGAAGGTCAGCTGGGCGCCCAGCCAGACCGCGAACCCGGTCCAGTGCAGGAACAGCTGGAGGCCCCACATCATTCGCCCCGCGCCGGCGCCGGCTCCGTGTCGGCGAGCCCGGCGGCGAACCGCGGCGTGATGGGCTGACGCCCGGCGAACCCGGCATCCACCTCGTGCCAGAAGGCGACCCGTTCCTCGCCGGCGCGCCAGCACAGGTGCACCAGCCGGCCCTGGTGCATCGCGTGGAAGTCGATGAGGCCGTCCTCGAAGCCCTTGAGCTCGCAGCCGATCTGTTCCAGCTCGTCCACGTAACCGGCGATGCGCGCCGCGATCGCGTCGACCTGGCGCCGCAGGTCCTTCATCTCCTCCGACTCGCCCCACTCGGGCCGCGCGGCGCCGGCGGCCAGCTCGAAGCGCGCCACCAGGTCGCGCCACGCCGGATGCTCGGCGACGATGTCGGCGGTGATGCGGCGCACCAGCGGCAGGGCGCTGTTGGCCCTCTCGACGGTGAAGAGTCGCACGTCCTTCTCGGTCATGACCGCCTCACTGGAGGATCCCGCGGGCGCGGAGCGCCGCGTGTGCCGCGCGAAAACCGGCTTCGATGGAATCTACCGTGTGGTCGAACGAAAAGGTGCCGTAGGGGTCCACGGCGGGTTCGACGAGCACCAGCGGCGGGCGCGAATCGTCGGCATGCCAGGCGGCCAGGGTGCGCGCCTTCTGGTCGGCCATGGTGATCGCCAGCGCCCGGTCGCTCAGGGCCACCAGTGGCGGTGAGAGCGTCCGCCACGCCGGGTGCGCGGCGGGGACCGGGCCGACGTCCGACGCGACCACCAGGTCGGCGTCGTCCACCAGGCCGAGCGGCAGGACCTGGAGCAGGCCGCCGTCGCCGCAGGCGCGCCCGCCGAGCACCACCGGCGGCAGGTAGAGCGGCAGGGCCATGGAGGCCATCACCACCTCGGCCAGCGCCGCGTCGGTGCGGCCGCGGGCGCCGAAGACCTCCAGCGCGCCGGCGTCGAGGTCGGTCACGGCGATCCGCAGCGGCAGGATCAGCTCGTCGAACTCCCGGACCGGCAGCAGGCGCTCGAGCAGCGCGCGCAGGGGCCCGGTCTTGAGCAGGCTCCGGGCGCCGACGCCCTTCACCAGCAGCTCGAACCGGTTCACCACCGCGATGTCCCGCCGGCCCAGCGTGGTCACCCGGCGCACCACGTCCTCGTACGACGTGCCGCCGGCGAACATGGCGCCGACCATGGCGCCGGCGGACACCGCCACGATCTCCGACGGCCGGATGCCGGCCTGCTCGAGCGCCCGCAGGACGCCCACGTGCGCCATGGTCTTCATGCCGCCGCCGGACAGCACGACGACCACCCGGTCCGGCTTCACGCCCCGCCCGTCCCGCCCTTCGCCCCGCTCCGCAGTTCCGCCATGCGCAGGGCCCGGCGCTGCTCGGCGGCGGCGAAGCGCGCGCGCTCCTCATCCGTCTCGGGCGTCACCGGCGGCACCGGGACCGGCCGGCCCTTCTCGTCGATGGCCACGAAGGTGAAATAGCAGCTGTTGGTGTGGCGCCGGACGCCGGTCAGCAGGTTCTCGGCCTCGACGCGCAGCCCCACCTCGATGGACGTGCGGTGCGCGTAGTTCACGCTGGCGTGCATCTCCACCAGTTCGCCGAGGTGGATCGGCTCGCGGAAGTTCACCCGGTCCACCGAGACCGTCACGCAGGTGCGCAGCGCGTGACGGATGGCCGCCACGGCCGCCGCGCGGTCCATCATGCCCAGCAGCACGCCGCCGTGGACGTTGCCGAGCACGTTGGCCATGTGCGGCATCATCACTTCCGCGATCGTGGTGTGCGAGAGGCGCGGGGGCTTGCCTGTCATTCGAGCATCCGCCTCAGTAGTCGACCGGGCGCAGATAGTACTCGCCGATCGCCGTCGGGCTCAGCATCGCAACGGTCGGCAGGCGCCGCTTCCAGTGCGTCGTGTCGAGCCGGCGCTCGACCGTCGCCACGTCGGCGGCGGCGTGGCCCATGGCGGCGATGGCCTCGGGCGCGAAGCCGCGCAGCAGCCAGTAGAGGATCCGGTCGGCATCCGGATAGCCGATGCCGAGGTCGCCCTCGTCCGTCTGCCCCGTCACCAGGTCGGCGGTGGCCGGCTTCTCGACGATCTCGGCCGGCACGCCCACGTGCCGCGCCAGGGCCCAGACCTGGCTCTTGAACAGGTCGCCGATGGGGTTGATGGGGGGCGAATCATCGGCGTGCCAGGTGAAGTAGCCCAGCAGGCGCTCGGTCTTGTTGCCGGTGCCCAGCGGCAGGGCGCCCAGCTTCTGGGACTGGTCGAACAGCACCAGCATGCGCGTGCGCGCCATGATGTTCCCGGCCCGCGTGCCGTCGGCGCCGCTCTCATGGGTGGCCAGGTAGCCGTCGACCGCGGGGCTGATGTCGATCACCCGGCTCCGGATGCCGAGCTGCCGCACCATCAGCTCGGCATGCTCCCGCGACGCGGGGCTCGAGGTGCGGTACGGCAGCAGGAACGCATGCACGTGCTCGGGCCCGAAGGCGCGCGCGGCCAGCGTCGCCACCAGGGCGCTGTCCACGCCGCCCGAAAGGCCGACCACCACGTCGCGGAACCCGCGGCGTCGGGTCACTTCCTCCCTGAGGAACTCGATCAGCCACCGTTCGACCAGCGCGCAGTCCATCGCCATCGGGTCGGCCGAGCCGACTGGTGCCGCCATGACCGGCGTCGGACCCTCGCGCCGCCGCGCCGGGGGTCCGTCGTACGAGGGCGGCGGCGGCGGCACCTCGAGCGACGCCATCAGGTGCGGCAGCTTGGTCTGGAGGTCCGCCAGCAGCGGCGTGTCGGCACGGGCCCTGCCCACCTCCTCCAGGTCCACCACGCTCTCCAGCAGGGCCTCCTCCCACAGCGGCGCGCGCGCGACGACGTCGCCCCGGGGCGTGACGATCACCGAACCGCCGGCGAAGCCCTTGCCGCCCTCGAAGCCCACCAGCTGGCTGGTCACCACCCAGACGCCGTGCTCCTCGGCGATGTAGCGCGAGATCCGCTCCCAGCGGGACACGTTGGCCGGCCTGGGCACCGTCTCCTCCAGCGGCTGGGTGCCGCGGGCCGGCGACGCCGAGTGGATCAGCACCACCTGCGCGCCCTGGAGCGCGGCGATCGTCGCGGTCAGCGAATGCCAGGCGTCCTCGCAGATGAGCACCGCGAAGCGCCCCAGCCGGGTGTCGAAGGCACGCACCTCGAGTCCCGGCTCGGTGAAGCGCTCTTCGTCGAAGACCCCGTAGGTCGGGAGGAACACCTTGCGGTGCACGTGCCGCACACCCGCCTCGGCGCCGCCAAGCGTGGCATACAGGGAGGAGTTGTAGAGCGAGCCGCCCCAGCGCTCGTAGAAGCCGATGGCCACGTCGAGCACCGGGGCCTTGGCCCGCGCGTGACGCGCCTGGAGGTCGGCGAACAGCTGGCCGGCCGTGACGGCCAGGTCCCGCACGCCGCCCTCGAGCAGGTAGCCGGTCAGCGCCGCTTCGGGGAACACCAGCAGGTCCGGCGCGTCGGCCCTGGGGGCCAGCGCCCGGAACATCTCGCCGATCCGGTCGAGATTCTCCGCGTAGTTGCCCTTGCCGGGCCGGAACTGGGCGACCGCTGCCCGCAGCATGGCCCGGAAGATAGCGCGACCGGCGCCCGGCGGGCGACCGGCTGGCGAGCGGCCGTGACGGGCCTCACTGACGCGTCCGGCCCCCGGGTTACATTGGCGGGGTCCGGGATCATCCGTCCCGGCCTGGCTCGGCGCACTTGCACCTCCAGGAGAACCGGCCGATGCACCTGCCCTCTTGGTCGCCCGCGACAAGCGGAACCGCGCTCCAGAAGAAGCTCGAAGCGGCGATGATCCTGAAAGGGGTCGTCCGGCTGAAGCTCGAGGGGCAGGACGAACTCGAGGTCGAACCCCGGACCTGGTACCGCGAGTCCGGCGAGCACTTCCTGGAGGCCCGGCGCCGCGACAGCGGCGAGCACGTGCGGGTGCGCATCTCGGACATCCGGGACGTCCTGGCCTACTGATTACGGCAGGCGGTCCGCCACGGCGATGCCGGCCATCGTGGCCGCCAGCGACAGCAGTGCCGAACCCGCGGCGTACGCGGCCGCCCGTCCCCAGGCCCCGCCCTGCACCAACTGCACGGTATCCAGCGAGTAGGTGCTGAAGGTGGTATAGGCGCCGCAGAATCCGATCAGGAGGCCGGCCCGCACCTCCGGCGTGAGGGCCGCCGCGTCGGCGCCCAGCCGCGCGAGGATCCCCACCGCCAGCGATCCCGTCACGTTGACCACCAGCGTCCCCCAGGGGAACGACCCGCCGAGGAGCCGGTCGACGACGCCCTGCACCCCGAAGCGCGCGAATGTGCCGGCCACTCCGCCCAGCCCGATCATCCAGTACATGAGACCCCTAGCGCAGGAAGACGATGACGCCCACGGCGGCGCCGGCCGCCGCCATGGCGCCGAGCGCGATCGCGACGAACCGCCGGTAGGCGCCGCCGCCGCGGGCCCAGGCGATGCCCAGCTTCACCAGGGTGTTGACGACCGCGGCCACGGCGATCGCCGCGGCCGGCGTGCGCCAGGCATCCGCGCCGGGCCCCAGCTTGGTGAACGCGATGGTCGCGGCGTCCACGTCGGCCACCGCCGAGATCGCGGCGACCGCGAAGATCATCGAGGGATCGAGGTACTCCTGGGCGGCGCGGACGGCCAGCACGATGCCGCCGTAGATGAGCGCGAACGTCACCGCCTGCCGCAGGCTGAACGGATTCTGCAGGCGCGAGGCGGCGCTCACGCCGTCGCCCGAGCGCTGCCGGGCGATCTGCCGCGCCGCCACGGCCCCGGCCAGCGCCATCGCCGCCGCCACCGGCGCCAGGCGGGCCAGGACGCCGGCATCGATGATCGCCCCGAGCACGGCGACCCGCACGGCCATGATCGTCGAGGCGAGGACCGTCGCCGCGGCGGCCGGCCGCGCCAGCGCGTCGGTCTCCCGGGAGCGGTCCGCCATGGCCACCGTGACGGCGGTACTCGATACCAGCCCGCCGATCGCGCCGGTGATCGTGAGGCCGCGCTGTTCGCCGACGACGCGCACCGCGACGAAGCCCGCGAACGAGAGTCCTGCCACCAGCACCACCACCCACCAGATGTCGCGCGGATTGAGCACGCCCCAGGGGCCGTAGCCGCGGTCGGGCACCAGCGGCAGGACGATGACCGAGATGACCGCGAGCTCCAGTACCGCGGCCAGTTCCTCCTGCGTGAGCGCCCGCGAGAACCCCTCGAGCCGCGGCTTCGCCACCAGCAGGATGGCCACCACCACGCCCGCGGCCGCCGCCGCGCGCAGCGCGCCGACGCCCGCCAGGGCGCCGATCAGGAAGGTCGCGATCGCCGCGATCTCCGTCGTGGCCCCGACGTCGTTGGCGCGTGTCATGTGCACGTACGAGATGACCGTCACGGCCGCGACGGCGGCGAAGCTGACGCCCAGCAGCAGCAGCGCGTAGGGGGCCGGGAACAGCAGCGGCAGGCAGCCCGCCAGCGCGATGAGCGGGAAGGTCCGCACGCCGGCGAACTCCTCCTGGCCCTTGCGAAGCTCGGCCCGCTCCCGGTCGAGCCCGATCAGCAGGCCCACGAGCAGGGCGACGCCCAGGCGCGCCAGCGCCTCGAGCGGAGCGATGGTCATCGGACCAGGCCGCCCGCATGGAGGCTGTCGAACGGGCTGCCCGCCAGATAGGCGCGGCCGCGGTACCCGGTCGCCGTGGCGCCGAGCCGCCGCATGGCCGGCGTCGCGAGCGCGGTGCCCACCCAGGTCGAGAAGACCGGCAGCAGGCGGCGCTTCTCCACGAAGGTCACGCCCGTCTCGTTGACCGGCGGTTCGGCGGCCAGGACCTCCGTCGGCGCCGGCCGGCGGAACGCCTGCCGCACCGACTGCCACGGCACCAGCCAGTACGCCTCGCCGCCGATCACGGTGTCGCGCGCGGCGTCGTACCGCGTGACCACGGTCCCGCGGGTGCCTTCGGGCCTGGCCGCGTCGTCGAAGGACAGCGTGTCGTCCCAGGTGGCCCCGCGCGGCGGCGACCACAGCGGCAGGCGCGGGATGATGCGGCGCAGTTCCAGCGGCATGAGCGAGCGGAGCGCCGCGGCGCACGCCGCCACGGCGGGATCGCAGCCCGGCACCACCTCGGTGACCTCGCCCTGGCGGCCGAGCTTCGCGTAGTAGGCCAGCGTGTCCTCGAGCGCGTATGGCACCAGCCGCAGTCCCTCCGGCTCGCGGCTGGTCTTGAGCACGCTGTCCTGGACGATGACGTAGCGGTCATCCCGCTGGACGAAACGGATGAGCTTCTGCTCGGTGTAGCGCAGCAGCGGCCGGGTATCGCGCTGAGCTTCCGACACGTAGTCCACGCGGTAGGCGAAACGCTCCGGCCAGTCGTACCGGATGGGATTCGGGGCCTGTGCCGCACGATCGCCGCAGCCAGCCAGCCCAACAGCCATCATCAATACAGCATAAGAATAGTGTTGCGTGAGTGTCGTCATATCATCACGCCAGTCTTCCTGCTGTAGTGTGCGTAGATCGCGTAGCCGGCGGCCGAGAAGAGGGCCAGCCCGCCCCACAGTTTGGCCTGATAGACCGCCGGGTTCGACACGTCGGGCCCGGGGATCACCGTCGAGACCAGCGTCAGCAGCGTGGTCACGATGCCGGCGCACGCCACCAGCCACAGCGTACCGCGTCCGCCCCGAACCCGCACGACGCCCGGTTCCTCACCCGCGGGTCGCAGACGCGGCAACGCCAGGAAGATCGCGATGAACGGGACGAAGTTGAGCACGATCGTCGTGTCGAGCAGGACCAGGTACGCCTCGCGCACCGTCGAACCCGACTGCGAGGCGACGATGAACAGGCTGGTCAGCACCGATTGCAGCAGGATGGCGACGTAGGGCGAGCCGTGCCGCGGATGCACTTTCGCCAGCACCTCCGGCAGGAAGCGGTCGAGGCCGACCGCATACGGCAGCCGCGCCACGCCGCCGAGCCATGCCGTGAGGCCGCCCACGACCGACACCGACACGAGCCCCGCGACCACCACCGGCAGGAACCTCCAGCCGGTCCGCTCGCCCACCGCGGCGACGGCGCCGAAGGCGCCGCTCACCGGGCTCACCTGCTCGGGCGACAGCGCCGCCAGGATCGCCAGCGTGCCCGCCAGATACAGCACCGCGATCGCGGCGCCCGCGATCAGCAGGGCCCGCGGGATGGTGCGGCCCGGGTCCCTGATCTCGCCGCCCATGAGCGGCGCCAGCTCGAGTCCGACCAGCGCGAACGAGAGCGTGCCGAAGTACTTGAGCGTCTCGTTGCCGCCGGCCGCCCGCGTGAGATTCTCGATGGTCCATGTCGTGGCCGAGCCGAAGCGGGCCCAGACCAGTGCCCCCGCGGCGATGAGCAGCAGGGCTGCCAGCCAGCTGGCCGCCGCGCCGCCGCTGGTCACCAGCCGCCCGACCTGGAGACCGCGGATGTTGAGCCAGGTCACGAACCACAGCATGGCCATGGCGAACGATCCGACGAACCAGGGGTCCTCGGCCAGGACCGGCCGGCCCATGGTGTAGGCGACGGCCGAGGCCAGGAAGATCAGCAGGCTCGGGAGGTACGTGAGATTCGAGACCCAGTAGAACCAGCCGCCGAGGAAGGCGGACCGCTCGCCGAAGGCGGTGCGGGTCCAGCGGTAGAAGCCGCCTTCTCCGGGGTCACGCGTCGCCAGCTCGGCGATCGTCAGGCCCAGCGGGATGAAGAACGCGGCGACCGCCACCAGCCAGAGCACGACCGAGACCGGACCCATCCGGGCGGCCGTGGTCATGCCGCGGACGCTGAAGATGACCACGACGTTGAACAGCACCACGTCGGTCAGCGTCAGGACACGCTTGAGCTCGGTGCCGGCCATGATGGGCGGGAAGGTAAGGCAAAACAGGATCCATCGCCTGGGTGGCGATGGATCCCGTTCGATTACCGGCTTTGTGTTCCGGCGCTCCGACCTGCCCGCCAGGCGGCGGACTGCGACGACGATGTGGGACGCCGCGTGTTCGGTGGAGCCTGGAATGGTGCTTGGCCATCCCGTAGACATATACGCCGCAGGCCCGGTTTTGTTTCGCCCGAGGGCTTCACCTTACCTTCATGGTCGGCCCGGTACGTTCGGGCGACCCGAGACGGAGGCCTCGATGAACCGCTGGACCTGGGCGGTGCTGCTCACCGCCGTCCTCGCCACGCCGGCCGAGGCCATCCCGGCCTTTGCCCGGAGATACAACCTCACCTGCGCCAGCTGCCACGACCCGATGCCGCGCCTCAACGCGTTCGGCGAGCGGTTCGCGGCCCAGGGCTTCACCCTGTCGGCCGACGACACGGTCGGCATGACCTCGCTGGGCGACCCGCTGCTGATGCTCAACACCAGCCTTCCCGTCGCCCTGCGCTTCGACGCCTACGCCCGCTACGTCTCGGGCCGGGGCGGACAGACGGACTTCTCGACGCCGACGACCGTCAAGCTGATGAGCGGCGGCCAGGTCGCCCGCGGCGTCTCCTACTACATCTACGTCATGCTCGCCGAGCGGGGCGCGCCCGGCCCCGTCGAGGACGCCTGGCTGACGTTCCGGGAGCCCGTCGGAGTACCCGCCGACATCACCATCGGCCAGTTCCAGCTCATCGACCCGCTGTGGAAGCGCGAACTGCGCCTCACGCTCGAGGACTACGCCATCATCGGCACGCGGGTCGGCTCGGCCGCGGCGAACCTCACGTACGACCGGGGCGTGCTCGTCGGCGTCGCGCCGACGGAGCGCACGGCCATCTACGGCGCGCTGGTCAACGGCAACGGCATCGAGGCGGCCGCGGGCGGCACCTTCGACGGCGACGCGCCCAAGACGGGCGTCATCATCGCCACCCAGGAGGTCGGACCGCTGCGGCTGGGAGCCCTCGGCTACTACGGCAGCCAGCGCTTCGTTCCCGTCGGCCTGGGTCTCGCGTCGACCAATCGCACCCGCATGGTCGGCCCGTCCATCCAGACCGCGGTCGGCAACGTGGACCTGGGCCTGCAGTACCTCTACCGCGACGACACCAACCCCGACTTCCTGGGCCCGGCGTTGACCACCACCCGCGGCGGGTTCGTCGAAGCCATCTGGCATCCGCGCGGCCGCGGCGACCGTCTGCTCGTCACCGGGCTCTACAACCTGATCCAGGCCAGTCGCACCGGCGCCGACTACGAGAGCGCCACGCTGAACGTGGGCTGGCTCTACGCCAGGAACCTCCGGCTCTCGGCCGAGGCGACCTGGGATCTCGTGGCCGAGCGCGCGACGTTCGGCCTGGGGGTGGTCACCGCGTTCTGATGGAGCAGGTACCGCTGGTCATCGATACCGACCCGGGCATCGACGACGCGCTGGCTCTCCTGCTGGCCTCGCGCTGGGGCCGGTGCCGTCTGCTCGCCGTGACCACGGTCTACGGCAACACGACGCTCGACATCGCCACCCGCAACGCCAGGCTGGTGCTGGAGCGCGCCGGCGCCGCGGCCGAGGTGCGCGCCGGCCTCGACCGCCCCCAGCGCCGGGCCCTGGTGACGGCGAAGGAGACCCACGGCGAGAGCGGCCTGGGCGACCACGCCCTGGGCCCGGCGCCGCCGGTCGAGCCGTCGGCCACGGCACTGCGCGACGCCCTCCGCGCGGTCGAAGGGCCCGTCACACTCGTGACCCTCGGCCCGCTCACCAACCTGGCCGCCGCCCTCGCCCGTGACGAGCGCCTGGTCCGCTCTCGCGTGGCGCGCCACGTCGCCATGGGCGGCAACGTCGAGGCGGCCGGCAACACCGGACCCCACTCCGAGTTCAACGTCTGGTGCGATCCTGAAGCGGCCGACGCGGTCTTCCGCGCCGGCCTGGGGACCGAGCTGGTCGGGCTCGACGTGACCCGCCAGCTGGTGGTGCCGGCGGCCGCCGTCGCCCGGCTCGCCCGCCACGACGAGCCCGACGCCCGGTGGCTGGGCCGCCTGCTGGGGTTCTACGTCCGGTTCCACGAGGCGCACGAGGGCCTGAGCGGCGCCGTCATCAATGATCCGCTGGCCGTGGCGCTGGCCGTCGAGCCCTCCTGGGGCGGTATCGAGCCGTTCACGGTGCGGACCGACCTCTCCGATGGACCGTCGCGGGGGCGGACCGCCCCCGGTTCGGCGGCCGCCGGCGACCCGGCCGTCCGGGTCTACCGGCGGTTCGACCTGGGGCAGGTGCACGACCTGCTGCTGGAGCACATCTTCGGGCGGTGGCTTTCGCGCTCCGATCTGGCGACCTAGCTTAGGCGGCCATGGCCCCACCTCCCTCACAGGTCCTCAGCATCACCGTCGTCGGCGCCGGCGCCATCGGCCGGGGCTGGGCCGCGCTGGCCGCCTCGCACGGCTGGCCGGTCGCGCTCTACGACACCGACTCGCGCGCCGTGGACAGCGCCATGGAGGAGGTGGGCCGGCGGGTGAAGGCGCTGGTCGCGCTGGGCCGGGCCGACGAGGCCCTGGCCGAGCGGGGGCTCACCACCCTGCGCGCCGGCCGGTCCCTGCTCAAGGCCTGCGGCGACGCGCACTGGGTGATCGAGGCGGTGAACGAGGACCTGGGGCTCAAGCAGCGCCTGTTCGAGAACATCGACCAGGTGGTCCCGCACACCACCATGGTGTCGTCGTCCTCGAGCAGTCTGCCCATGACCGAGATCGGCGCGCGCTGCCGCGACCAGACGCGGCTGGTGGTGACGCACCCGCTCAACCCGCCCGAGCTGATCCCGCTCATCGAGATCGTCCCGGGCAAGTTCACCTCGCAGGCGACGGTGGACACCATGTACGACTGGCTCCGCCTGCTGGGGCGCATCCCCATCACGCTGAAGCGCGAGGTACCCGGCAACGTGGTGGGCCGCATCTCCGCGGCCGTGTACCGCGAGTGCGTGGACCTGGTGCTGAGCGGCGTGGTGGACGTGGACGATGTCGATCGCGCCGTGTCGCTGGGACCGAGCCTCGGCTGGGCCGCCGCCGGCCCGCACCTGACCTATCACCTGGGGTCGGGCGAGGGCGGACTCTCCGCCTTCCTCCAGCACCTGCTGCAGAGCTTCGAGACCTGGTGGGGGAACCTGGCGACGTGGGACCGGCTGGAGCCCGAGCAGGTGAAGGCGCTCACCGCCCAGGTGGAGCGGGCCTACGGCAACCAGCTCGAGAAGATCCGCGAGGCGCGCGACCGCCGGCTGGCGAGCTTCCTCCGGGGGATGGAGACCGCGCGCCGTCCGAGCGGCGGCAGTGCCGCGCCCTGAGCGCCGCGCGCCCCCGGGCTAGAAATAGGTCGCCAGCGAGAACAGCAGCCGCGCCTGGTCGGCCGGGTTGTTGAAACGGTCACGGGTGCGGCCGCGGACCCAGTCCAGCTTGACCACCGTGTCGGAGGTGGGCCGGAAGTTGAGGCCCACGGTGACCCGCCGGTCCGCGTCGCCCGCCACGTCGGCATCGAAGTCCACCACGTCCAGCCGAGCCAGCAGGGCGAACGACGAGCCCGGCATGGTCCGCACCCAGCCCCGGCCGAAGGGCCGCAGGGCCTGGATGTAGGCGCCTCGCTGGCGCGAGGCGTAGATGCCGGTGAGACCCGGCGGCACGTCGAGGCGTACGATCGCGGCCTCGCCCTGCAGGCGGAAGCCGGCCACCGCCAGCTCGCCGTCCAGCACGGCGATCGTCAGGTCGCGTCGCTGGTCGACCGTCTCGCCGCCGGACCGGAACACGTTCCAGGCGCCGTGGTGCGCCGAGAGGCCCAGCTCCGCGCCGACATGCGGACTGAACGCCACCCGGCCGACCAGCGCCGGCGAGGCGTTGTTGTCGTCGAAGTTGGCCTTGCCCACGGCGACGCGCGTCCCGTCGCCCGAGCCCTCGATGAGCCCGGCGTTGAAGCCGTTGACCGCGTAGACCTCGTAGGTGATACGGCCGGCGCGCCCCAGGCCGACCAGACCGAACAGGCCCAGGCCCGGTTCCGACAGCGCGACGCCCAGCAGGTCGGTGGACACCAGCGGCCGGTCGACCGCCTCGTTCCGCGGACTGTCGTGCGAGAGGTTGAACTTGCCGAGGGGCGAGAGCAGCATGCCCCCGCGCAGGGACACTGCCGGGTGGATGCCGATGTCGATGGCCGCGTATTCCAGCGTGATCTCGCGGCCGCCCTCCTCGAACTCCAGCTCGGCGCCGATGCGCACGAAATCGCTCACCTGCGTCGCGGTGAAGATGTTCCAGCGCCGGAGGACGAAGCCGGCGTGCTCGGTGACGCCGTCGGCCTGTTCCCAGCGCCCGTGCATCTCGGCGTACCCGCCCAGGGCCGTGCGGCCGGCCAGCCGGGCGAGATAGGGCCGGTCGTAGGTGCCGCCCTCGACGAACGGACGAGCCGGTTCGCGCGGCGCCTGCGCCGAGTCCTGGGCCGCCAGCGGCGGCGCCGTCGCGAGCGCCGCGGAGGCCGCCGCGGCCGCGAGCCGCGCCACCGCCCTCATGCCGCGGCTCCCAGCCGGATGACCAGTTCGCCGTCGGCGGTGACGGTCGACAGGTAGCGCCGCAGGGGCCGCTCGGCGGGTCCGCGCAGCACCCTGCCGGTGCGGTCATAGGTCGAGCCGTGACACGGGCACAGCAGCTGCGCGCCGTCGACGTTCACGGTGCACTGCAGATGGGTGCAGATGGGCGACAGCACGGCGAACTGGCCGCCCTCGAGCGCCAGCACGTACAGCGGCGTGACCTCGCCCGCCGGGATGATCCTGAGATACCCTCCCGGCTGTTCCAGCGACGGGAAGTTGCGGATGGTCAGGCGCACCGCGCCGTCCACCGGCGTCACCGGCGTGGCCACGAACGCCGCGCACCCCGTCAGCGCGCCG
>CAZJZC010000004.1:14557-36066 GCA_964550365.1 uncultured Gemmatimonadales bacterium
GTCCACCGGCGTCACCGGCGTGGCCACGAACGCCGCGCACCCCGTCAGCGCGCCGACGCTCAGCGCGCCGGCGCTCACGCCGATGAAGCGCCGCCGGTCCATCGGGCTCACCGGGACCCCACGAATGCGAGCAGGGCCGCCCGGTCGCCGGCCGCGAGCGCCACGAACCTGTCGCGCGCGCCCTGGGCTTCGCCGCCGTGCAGGTTGATCGCGTCGGCGATGGTGCGGGCCCGGCCGTCGTGCAGCAGGAAGACGTCGCCGTTCAGGAACCGCGGCATCAGCCGCAGGCCCCACAGCGGGGCGGTGCGCCATTCGGTCCCGCCGGCGCTCCCGTCGGGCCGGTTGTCGGCCAGACCGGGACCCATGTCGTGCAGCAGCAGGTCGGAGTAGAGCGGCACGCTGCGGTTCGCCAGCGCGGCGATGCCCGACGCGCCGGTGCGCAGGGCCGGCACGTGACAGCGCGCACAGCCGATGGAGTCGAACACCACGCCGCCGCGCAGCCGTTCCGGCGTATCGACCCCCGGCGCCGGCGGCGCCAGCATGCGCAGGTAGTTGACCACGGCGCGCACCGTCCGCGCCGGGATCTCCGGATCGGCCACCCGGTCCGCCGAACGGCCCGCCGGGCCGGCCTGCGGATTGAAGTTCTCCTCCGGCAGGAAGTCGGACGTGATGCCCATGTCCTGGTGGTAGGCGGCCGTGGTCTGCTCGAGCAGCGAGCTCACCTGCGCCTTGCGGCTGAAGCGCCCGAGCCTCGGGCCCGGGCCGCCGCCGGGCTCGTCGGCCGGCACGAAGGCCGGGGCCATCACCCAGTTCGGCCGCCCGGAGATGCCGTCGCCATCGGCGTCGAGCGAGTCCACGTACGCCAGGATGACCGAGTCGGGGATCGCCTCGATGAGGCCCACCCCGAACACCGGCGGCGGGAGCCGCACCGAGACCTCGGCGCCCGCCGGCAGGAACTCCCGCACGGCCCCGGGGATGGCCTTGTCCTGGATCTGCGGCCCGCCGAGCGCGAAGGGGTCGCCCGCCACCGAGAACCGCGTCAGCGCGTTGGCCGGCCGGCCGCGGCCGTCGCCGCTGTGGCACGAGGCGCAGGAGACGTTGTTGAAGATCGGCCCCAGCCCCTCGGCCGGCGCGAACGGCCGGCCGAATTCCTCGTCGCCCTCGACGAATGCGGCGCGTTCCTCGATGCTCAGCCCGTCGAGGGGCCCGTCGAACACGTCACCCGGATCGGGCGCGTCGGTGGCCAGCACACCGCAGCCCGCGATGGCCAGGGCCAGCAGGGCCACGAGCGGGCCGGCGACCCTTCCGTTCCGGCGGATCACTTCCGCTCCACCAGGATGCTCGCCGCCAGTTCGGGACCGATGACCCGGTCGCGCGTCGCGACCGAACCGATGCGCACCGTCATCGGGCCGCCGAACGGCTGGCGGTCCACCAGCGTCACCTCGACCATCGGGACCAGCCCCACCGACTTGAGGTACACCAGCCGCTCGGGGTCGTCGTCGCCGACCTGCCGCAGGACCGCGCGTTCGCCCGTCCCCAGTTCCGCCAGGCTCACCAGCGTCACGCGCTCGATCTCGCCGTCCTTCGTGGGGATGGGCGCGCCGTGCGGGTCGTAGCGCGGCTGGCCCAGCGCGAAGGCCATCCGCTCGATCAGTTCGTCCGACACGGCGTGTTCGAGGCGTTCGGCCTCCTCGTGCACGGTGGACCAGTCGTAGGCCAGCTTGGTGATGAGGTAGGTCTCGATGACGCGATGGCGGCGCACGACGGCCAGCGCCGCGATCCGCCCTTCCGCCGTGAGCCGGGCGCCGTGGTAGGGCTCGTGGTCCACCAGTCCGCTCTCGGCCAGGCGCTTCATCATCCCGGTCACCGAGGCCGGCGTCAGCCCCAGCCGTTCGGCGATGCCGGTCGTGGCCGCCGAATCGCCCTGTTCCGAGAGCTGGTAGATGGCCTTGAGGTAGTCCTCGGCCGATCGCGACAGGGGCGCCGTCATGCCGTCACCCCGCCGCCAGCCGCCACACCTGGGCGACCACGAAGCAGACCGCGACGCCCAGCGCCACGGGCAGCAGCGCGGCGACGGTCGTCCATTTCACGCTGCCGGTCTCCTTGTAGATGGTGTAGATGGTCGTGGAACACGGATTGTGCAGCAGGCTGAAGAGCATGAGGTTCACGCCCGTCAGCACGGTCCACCCGCCGGCGGCCAGCAGGTCCCGCACCGCGCCGTCCGACTCCGGCGCGAACATCACGCCGGCGCCGGCGCCGCTGCCCGCCAGCGCCGCGGTGGTGTGCACCGTCAGCATCAGCACCGTGGGGATGACGATCTCGTTGGCCGGGATGGCCAGCACGTACGCCAGCAGGATGACGCCGTTCAGGCCGATGAGCAGGCCGGGTCCCTCCAGCAGGCCGACGGCGTGCTGGGCCAGGCTCGCGCCGCCCACCACGACGTTCGACATGAGCCAGATGAGTGCGCCGGCCGGCGCGGCGAACAGCACCGCGCGCCAGAGCACGATGAGCGTCCGGTCGATGAGCGAGGTGTAGAGCGTCTGGAGCACGCGGGGCGGACGGTAGGGCGGCAGTTCGAGCGAGAAACTGGTGGCCTCGCCGCGCAGGACCGTGCGGGTCAGCAGCCAGCTGGTGGCGAACATCATCACGATGCCGAGCACGGCGATGCCCACCACGGCGCCGGCCGCGACGACCCCGCCCAGCGCGGCCGGCGCCAGGGCGCCGAGGAAGATGGTCGCGATGAGGATCTGCGTCGGCCAGCGGCCGTTGCAGAGCGAGAAATTGTTGGTGATGATCGCGACAAGGCGCTCGCGCGGGCTGTCGATGACCCGGGTGGCCACCACCCCGGCCGCGTTGCAGCCGAAGCCCATGCACATGGTGAGCGCCTGCTTGCCGTGCGCGCCGCAGGCCTTGAAGGCCCGGTCGAGGTTGAACGCCACCCGCGGCAGGTAGCCGAAGTCCTCGAGCAGGGTGAACAGCGGGAAGAAGATCGCCATCGGCGGCAGCATGACGCTCACCACCCACGCGGTCGCCAGGTAGACGCCGTCGAACAGGAAGCCGCTCAGCCAGGCCGGCGAGCCGAGCACGGCGGCCAGCGCCTTGAGCGCCGGGTGCGCCCGCTCGATGAGGAGCGCGGCCAGCGCCTCGCTCGGAACGTTGGCCCCCGCGATGGTGAGCCAGAAGACCAGGGCCAGCAGGGCCAGCATCACGGGGAAGCCGGTCCACCGGCTGGTCAGCAGGCGGTCGAGGTGCCGATCGAGGGCCGGCGCGAGGCGGCGCCGGCGGAGCGTCACGCGCTCGGCGATGCGCCGGGCCTCGCGGTAGACGCTCTCGGCCAGCCGGTCCTGGAACTGCGGGCCCAGCCCGAGCCGCGCCGCCGCGGCCGCCGCCAGCAGCGCCCGGGCCGCCGGCGCGTCGTCCTGCTCCCCGCTCCACACCGGCACCTCGGCGGCATCGACCGATCCGATCGTGCCGCCGCGAACGCCCGCGAGCACGCGCTCGTCGGCCTGGAGCAGGCGCAGGGCGATCCAGCGCGCGTTGGGCACCGACGGGAACGCCGCCGTCACCTTCGGCGCCAGGTCGCTCACCGCCGCCTCGACGTCGGCCGGATGGGCGGCGCGCCGCAGCGGCGCCGGCTCCCGGTCTCCACGGGCCACCGCGGCGATGGTCTCCACCAGCGCCGGGATGCCGCGCCCGCTCCGCGCCGCGGTGCCGACCACGGGCACACCGAGTTCGCGCGCCAGCGCGTCCAGGTCCACCGCGACGCCGTGCCGCTCGGCCTCGTCCAGCAGGTTCACGCACAGCACCACGCGGCCGGTGATCTCCAGGATCTGGAGCGCGAGATTGAGATTCCGCTCCAGCCGCGTGCCGTCGAGCACCACCACGGTGACGTCGGGCGAGCCGAACAGCAGGAAGTCGCGCGCGACCTCCTCGTCGGTGCTGCCGGCCTGGAGCGAGTAGGTGCCCGGCAGGTCCACCAGCCGGAACCGCCGCCCCTCGGCCGAATAGCTGCCCTCCGCGCGCACGACCGTCTTGCCGGGCCAGTTGCCGGTGTGCTGGCGCAGGCCGGTCAGGGCGTTGAAGACGGTGCTCTTGCCGGTGTTCGGGTTCCCGGCCAGCGCCACGACGAAGTCGCCGGGCGGGGCGCTGACCCCGAGTCGTTCCCGAGCCGCCGCCGAAACCTCGGGCGCCGGGCTGAGCGTGGCGCTCATGCGGCCGAGGCCCCGCGGGCGAGCGGCTGGACGACGACCCACTCGGCCTGCTCACGACGCAGGGCGATCAGCGCGCCGCGGATCCGGTAGGCGACCGGGTCGCCCAGGGCGCTCGACATCTCGGCTTCGACGACGGTGTCGGGGACGATGCCGAGATCCAGGAGCCGGCGCCGCTGGGGTCCCTGGCAGGCGGGCGCGATGAACAGCACGCGCGCGGCGCCGCCGGGCGGCACGGCCGCGAGCGTCGGGTGCTCCTCCTCGGCCGGTCCGGCCGATTCCTCGCGCACCTGCACGTTGCCGGCGTCCTCGGGCGCCAGGCGCGAGCGCCGCCCGCCGGCCACGATGGTCAGGCCGTCGTCGTCGCGCTCCGTGAGGGTCAGGCGCTGGCCCGGAGCGAGACCGGCCGCCAGCAGGTGCTCGTAGGCCCCGCGCGGCTCGTCCTCCAGGTGCAGGATCACGGCAGAGCGGCCCGCGGGCAGATCGCTGAGCCAGCGTCCGCCGAGGGTCGGCAGGACGCCGTCGGCCGTCGGAATCGGGTCCCCATGCGGATCGAACGCCGGCAGACCCATGCGCTCGGCCAGCCGGCCTGCGTCGGCCGGGCTCAGCCGGTGCTCCGCAAGCTCGGCTTCATCGTGCCACTCGCTGGCGCGGACGCCGGTCCGGTCGGCGAGGAAGCGCTCCCAGAGCCGATGCGACCGTACCAGGTGCACGGCGTGGCGGCGGCCGGCATCGGTCAGCTCGACGCGGTCTCCCATCCGACGGATGAGGGCCAGCGATTCCAGCAGGGTCAGGCTGCGTTCGATGCGGGCGGGGGAATGGCCGAGGGCCCGCTCGAGGCTGGTGACGGCCTCGGGGCCGGTGGCGGGCTCATGGAACAGGTGCTTGAGGGCATCCTCGGCCATGACCCTGTCGGTCATGAGAAAACGGCGCCGCAGGACGGCAAGCAGGCCGCGGCGTGGCCAGGCCAACCACACCAGGAGGCCGACTCCGACCAGGAACCCGATCAGGAGGATTATTGGGTTGCCCATAGCTTGGATTTAGTATAGACTAAATCCGCGCCAAGTCAATACGGCTGCTGCGCGTGCATTATCGCTGATCTAGCCGGTGATGATTGCCGGGATCTGGGCCAGGACCCGTTCGGTAAGGCCCCAGATGACCATCCCGCCCACCTCGATGGAATCGAATTCCTTGCTGCCCGAGGGCAGGTCCACGCGGAACACCCGCCGGTTCGAGGGATCGTACACCTCCCGGGCGGGCAGCCAGGCCGCGCCGGCCACCTCCGGACCGATGGCGACCGGCAGGCGGGCCGGGACCACGAAAACCACGGGCGTGACGGTGATGCGCGGCAGATACACCGACCGCGGCGCTACGTCATCCAGCTCCCCCAGGCGCTCACCCCGGGCCGTCAGTTCCAGACCGGTCTCCTCTTCGGTCTCCCTGACGGCGGTCGCGGCCGCGGATGCGTCGGTGCGAGCCGCGAAGCCGCCCGGGAAGGCCACGTGTCCCGACCAGGGGTCGCCCGCTCGCTCGCGGCGGCGGACGAAGAGCAGGGCCGGATCGGGCTCTTCGGTGATGATCACCGCCACGGCGGCCCGCTGGGCCATTTCATCTCGAACCGCCTCGGCGGTGCGGGAGGCCAGCGCGGCGCGAAGCCGGGCGACGAGATCGGGAGGCGTGCCGCTCACGGGGGCAAGTATCCGCCGGCCGATCGACGCCGACAAGTGGCGCGGAACTTGCTTATTGATCGGGTCGTTAGATTGCGTCCGCCGGTCACCCAAACGCGGGAGGTCCCATTCGCATCTTCGGTGTCAGCCTGTTGGCCGTCGCGGCCGTCGCCGCGGCGAGCCTCCTTCTGAAGCGTCGGCAGGACGAGCTCGACGCCTGCTTCGAGGCGGCCGACCGCCGTCTCGATGACCTGCGCGTAGCGGGGCTCTGAGCGCACCCGCTCCAGTGAGGCGAAGCGGCCCGGGACCTCCCGGGCCGCTTTGGTTTTCGGCCTACAGCGCCCGGGCCAGGAACCCGACGGTCCGCTCGAACACCTGGTCGAGCACCGGGTTGCCGCCGGCCCAGGGGTGCCGGGCGCCGAACCCGTGGTCGGCGCCCTCGAGGAGCAGCATCTCGGTGCGGGGCGAGCGGCTGGCCACTGCGAGCCGACGGGCGGCGGCGACGCTGACCGAGGCATCGTCGGTGCCGTGGACGATGAGCCATGGTATGGCGATCTGCGAGGATGCCTGCACGATGTCGAGCGCTTCGCGATGCAGGTCGTAGTCGTCGAGCGCGTCGGTGTAGATGGGAAGCACCAGTCCGGTCCGCTGGTTGACGATGTCGATGCGCCCCTCGCGCCGCCACCGCGCGATCTCGTCGGCCGGCCACCGCAGCAGGTCGTCGACGGCGGCCCAGGTGACCAGCGCCCGGATCCTGGCGTCGCGCGCCGCGTGCAGGATCGCCAGCCCCCCGCCCCTGCTGTGACCGATCAGCGCGACCCAGGGGGCGCCCTCGTCGATGGCCCGCGTGACCACGGTCGCGATGTCCGCAAGGTCGGCCGACGGCCGCTGGCGGGCGAAGCGTTCAGGCTCGTCGAACACGTCGCCGGACCGTACGCCGGAGCTGGAGAAATTGAACGTCCAGGCGGCGAAACCCGCCGTGGCCAGCCGCTCGGCCAGCGGCGGGAAGAAGCCCCAGTCCTGGAACCCCTTGAACCCGTGGCAGATGACCACCGCCGGGCGGCCCTCGCCGGGCCGGCCGCCGGAGCGAAGCGTCACGTGCAGGCGGTCGCCGTCGCCGGCCGGCAGTTCCAGTTTGGCTAGCCGCGGGGTAGCCACCCTGCTACCTTAGCCGCCCTGTGACGGCACACCCCGGACGCCTTTCAGCGCCCACCCTGCTCGCGGTCGGCCGCGCCATCAATGCCGCCCGCGACCAGCTGGTCGACGCCTGGCTGCGATGGATCGGCGGGCGAGAAGGCGGCGCCACCATCGCCGAGGGCGACCTGCGCCGGGTCCTCGTCATCATCCTCCGCCTCCTGGCTCACAAGACCGGGCCGCTGCGCCGCGAAGCGCGGGAAGAGTGGTTCGTCGCGAGCGAGCTTTACGGTCGGCTCGCCGAGGCCCGCGGGCTGTCGGCCGGCGAGGTGGTGGACGAGCTGCAGCATCTGCGGGAACTGCTCATCGTTGAACTCGGCGACCTGATCGTCGCCATGCCGGCCCGCCAGCAGCTGCCCGCGGTGCTGCGGGTCAACCGGGTCTGCGACCATGGGGTCGCCAGCGCCGTGGTCGGCTACACCGACGCCCTGGTGGCGAAGATGTTCAGCCGCGACGGGGTCCCGGTGCCCACGGCCGACTCCACGCAGGAACTCCTGGCCCAGTTCTACGCGCTCGAGGATGACATCGCCGAGCTCGACGCGCGCGCCGGCCGCTGACCTCCCCGCCCGTCGTTCCCGTGCGCAATCTGGCATTCGCCGCCGTCACCCGGCAAGCTTAAGCGCGTGCGCCGCCCCTCGCTGTCGCTGATGATCGGCCTCGGCCTCCTGGCCGGCCTCGCTCTGGGCGTGGCGGCCTCGGCGAGCGGCCTGCCGTGGCTCACGGCCATCGCCATCGGAGTCGAGCCCATCGGGACGGTGTGGATCAACCTGATCCGCATGTGCATCATCCCGCTGGTGGTCGCGGCCCTGGTGGCCGGCGTGGCCGCCGTGGGCGACGTGCGGCGGCTGAGCCGGGTCGGCAGCCGGACCTTCCTCTACTTCTTCGGCACCATCCTGCTGGCGGGAGTGCTGGGCCTCGGGCTGGCGCTGGTGCTCATCCCGCTGGCGCCCGTCTCGGCCGAGGCGGCCGCGGCCCTGCGGGCCGACGCGGCGGCCGGCGCGGCGCAGGTCACGGCCCAGGCCGGCCGGGTACAGGGGTTCCGGCAGTTCCTCATCGAGCTGGTGCCGTCCAACGCCGTGAAGGCCGCGGCCGAGGGTGCCCTGCTGCCGCTCATCGTGTTCTCGGTGACCTTCGGCGCGGCCGTCGGCACGCTGGCCGACGAGCCCCGCCGGGCCATCGTCGGGTTCATGGACGCCGTGGTCGCGGCGCTCATCCGGCTCATCGGGTGGATCATGCTGCTGGCGCCGGTCGGCGTGGCCTGCCTGGCGGCGCCGGTGGCCGCCCGGTTCGGGTTCGACACGCTGAAGAGCCTGGCGATGTTCGTCCTCACCGTCGTGCTCGGCACCATGCTGTTCGCCGCCTTCGTCTTCGCACCGCTCACGCGGGCGCTGGCCAGGGTGGACGTGGTCCGTTTCGCGCGCGCCATCGTACCGGGGACCACCATCGCGTTCACCGCGGCGACATCGATGGCGGCACTGCCGGCCATGCTCGACACCGCGCTCAATCACCTGCGCATCTCGAAGCCGGTCGCCAGCTTCGTCCTCCCGCTCGGCGCGACGCTCAACCGGCCGGGCAGCGCGATCTACCAGATGGCCGCCGTGGTGCTGGTCAGCATGCTCTACGGCATCCCGCTGGGGCCGGCGGCGTACGGCGTGGCCCTGGCCACCTGTTTCCTGATGACGTTCTCGGTCGCCGCCATCCCCTCGGCCACGGTCTTCACCACCGCGCCCGTCCTGCTGGCCGTCGGCCTGCCGGTCGAAGCGCTGGCCCTGCTGCTCGGCGTGGACCGCATCCCCGACATGTTCCGCACCGGCCTCAACGCCGTCGGCCACCAGACCTGCGCCGCCGTCGTGGCGCGGGGCGAAGGCGAGGAGATCCAGGTGTGACCTGGCCGTGGTGGGCCGGCGTGCTGGCCGCGGCGCCGTGGTTCGCCGCTCCGCTCCTCGCCTTCATCATCGGCCGGCCGCGGCCCCGCCTGCGGCGCTGGAAGCCCCTCACAGAACGCGGCGCCCCGCCGGTCTCCATCGTGGTGCCCGCGCGCAACGAGGAGGCGAACCTCGAACGCTGCCTGCGCTCCCTGCTGGCGAGCCGCTATCCGGACTTCGAGATCGTGGTGGTCGACGACCGTTCCACCGACCGCACCCGCGCCATCGCCGAGAAGCTCGCCGCCACCGACCACCGCGTCATCGTCCTCGACGGACAGTCCCTGCCCGAGGGCTGGTACGGCAAGCCATGGGCCTGCTGGCAGGGCTATCTCGATGCCAAGGGCGACGTGCTCCTGTTCACCGACGCCGACACCGAGCACGGCCCCGACCTGCTCGGCCGCGCCGTCGCGGCGCTCGAGTCCGAGCGCGCCGACATGGTGACGGTCATGCCGCTCCAGGAGATGCGGGGCTTCTGGGAGCGCGTGGCCCAGCCGTTCTTCTTCATCTCGATCGGCCTGCGCTACGGCACGCCGGAGCGGCAGAATCGCAACCGGGACCCGCGCCACGCCATCGCCAACGGCCAGTTCATCCTGACCACGCGCGAC
Source organism: uncultured Gemmatimonadales bacterium (assembly GCA_964550365.1). Classification (GTDB taxonomy): domain Bacteria; phylum Gemmatimonadota; class Gemmatimonadetes; order Gemmatimonadales; family JACORV01; genus DASXPG01. The sequence goes on from CAZJZC010000004.1 coordinate 24,157, forward strand.
GCGTACGAGTGGGTCGGCGGGCACCGCAAGGTGCGCAACACCGTGGTCGAGGACCTCCAGCTCGCGGTCGAGTACGCCCGGGCCGCCCGGAAGATGTTCTTCGTCATGGCCGACGAGGACATGGCGACCCGGATGTACCGCTCGCTGGGCGGCATCGTGGAGGGCTGGAGCAAGAACTTCTTCATGGGCGTGATGGCGACGTTCCCTTCGCGGCCCCTGGCCACGCTCGTCGCGCTCGGCTCGCTCTCGCTTCCGCTGTTCTTCCTCGCGCCCCCCGCGCTCGCCGTGGCCGGCCACCTGTACCGGATCCCCGCCGCGGCGGCCTTCGGCGTCGCGGCATACCTCGGCAGCACCCTGCTCGTCGCCCACATCCTCGCCGCGTCGCGTCAGCATCCCCTGTGGGCGCTGTTCCACCCGCTCGGCGCGCTGGTGCAGGCGCTGGTCATCCTGCGCGCCACCCTGCGCGGCACCTCGCGCATCGAGTGGAAAGGGCGCACCTACTCCCAGTCCGAGGTCGACGGGCGATGACGACGCGCACCCACTACCTCTGGTTCGAGACGAAGCGGCGGCAGGAGATCATCGACATCACCGGCGAGGTCGAGGCCCAGGTCGAGGCCAGCGGCGTGCGGGAGGGCATGGTGCTGGTCTCGGCCATGCACATCAGCGCGTCGGTGTTCGTGAACGACCACGAGAGCGGGTTGTGGCACGACATCCTGCACTGGCTGGAGCACACCGTGGCGCCGTGGGACCCGGGCCGCTACCGGCACAACGAGACCGGCGAGGACAACGCGGCCGCGCATCTGCGCTCGCTGACCATGGGGCACGAGGTCATCGTGCCCATCACCGGCGGGAAGCTCGACGTCGGGCCGTGGCAGCGGGTGTTCTACGGCGAGTGGGACGGCCAGCGGCGCAAGCGGGTCATCATCAAGGTGATGGGCGAATGAGCCGCGGCTGACGTGCTCAGCCCGCCGGCGGGCCCCCGGCCCCCGGCCCCCGGCCCCGGGCGCCCGGTCGCCCGGCAGCCGGACGACGAAGGCCGCCCCGTCGGGCGGCGCCTCCTTGTCGCCCCGTGCAGGGACGAATCTGCCGGTCGCGATTGGCACCGGGACTCCTTCGCAACGATACGCCTCTCGACGCAACAGCCGGGTTGTCACCCGGCAACCCTCCTTTCCCAGCATGGACGCGTCCCGGCTTCCAAGGCGTGTCCGTGGCCGTCACCCCCGAATTGCTCGCGCGCACGTCCTCGCTCGACGACCTGGTCGAACTGGTCCGGGAACTCGGCTTCGACGCGCGCACCGAGGAGTTGGGCATCGCGGCACGCACGCGTCTTGGCCTCGGCAGCGCGGTCCGCCGAGGTGCCGTGGTCGGCCGGCATGGCTCCCTGCGGCTGTTCGGCATCAGTTGCGCGGGCGCGACGCCCCCGTTCGTGGCACGAACGGCCGAGACGCTGGCGCGCGCCGGCCAGGGCGCCGGCATACTGCTGCTGGCCCTCGACAGCGGGCGGCCGATACTGGCTGTCGCCTGCGCCGTACCGGGCGGCGCCGGGCCGGCCCGGCAACTGCGCATAGCCCTGGACCGTCCGAGCGCCGTGGCCGCCGACATCCTCTCGGGTCTCGCACCCCGCCCGGGCGAGACGGCGACGGACGTCGCCGCCCGCGCCGCCGAGGTCCTGCGCGAGGAAGGCATCACCACCCGGTTCTTCCGCGAGTTCGCCCGACTGCACCAGCGTTGCGCGGACGAGCTGCGGGACATGCCGCGGGCCACGGCGACCGAGCGCCGCGACCTGTCCCTGTTGACGCTCACGCGCGTGCTGTTCCTGTGTTTCGTCCAGGCGAAGGGCTGGCTGGCCGGCCGCCAGGACTTCCTGACGTGGCACCTCGACGACGCCCTGCGCAGGGGCCGGCTCTTTCACCGGAGCGTGTTCGAGCCGCTCTGCTTCGAGGCCCTGAACGCGCCGAGGCGGCGCCGGCGCGGCGCCGCGCGTGAACTGGGCGGCGTACCCTTCCTCAACGGTGGACTGTTCGAGCGTCACGCGCTGGAGCTGCGATTCCCCGGTTCGCACCTTCCCAACGACACCTGGCGGGCCCTGTTCGACGAGCTGTTCGGCCGGTTCCATTTCACCGTCCGCGAGCGCGACGAATCCGACGCGGTCGACCCGGAGATGCTCGGCCGTGTCTTCGAGAACCTCATGGCGGCCGAGCGCCGGCGCGACTCGGGCACCTACTTCACGCCGCCGGACCTGCACCGGACGGTCGTGCGCCGCGCCTTCGACGCGGCGCTCGCGGGACTCCCCGCGACCGCGGCCCTGGGCCTGCGCGTGCTCGATCCGGCTGTCGGCTCCGGGGCGTTCCTGCTCGAGGCGCTGCGCCAGTTCGAGGAGCGGGCCGGGCCGCCCGGCGACGGAGAGGCCCCGGCCATGCGGCGCCGGGCCATCGTACGCGACTGCCTCTTCGGCGTTGACGTCGACCCCATGGCGGTCCGCCTGGCCGAGCTGCGGCTCTGGCTGGCCCTGGTGGTGGACGACGATGCCGACTGGGCCTCCGTGGCGCCCCTGCCCAACCTCGATCGCAACCTGCGGCAGGGCGACAGCCTGCACTCGCCGTTCGATCCGGACGCGGCGGGCCGCATCGGCGGTGCGGCCGAACTTGGCGTCGTCGCCGAGCGCCGGGCCGAGTACTACGCGGCGACGGGGCGGCGGAAGACCGAACTGGCGCGGAGGCTGAGGGCCGACGAGCACGCGTTCGCGATCCGCGCGGCCGACGCCGAGATCGCCGCGCTCAACGCCCGGCTCGCCGACGCGCTGAGCGTCGGCCGGGACCTCTTCGGCCGCCGCGCCGCCCGGAGCCGCGCGGCCGGCGAGCGGGTGGCCGGCTGGCGGCGCCGGCGGCGCGAACTGCTCGCCCTGCGCCGCCGGATCGACGAGGAGGATGCTCTCCCGTTCTTCGCCTACGAGGTCCATTTCGCCGAGGTGATGGCCGGCGGCGGCTTCGACGTGGTGCTCGGCAACCCCCCGTGGGTACGCGGTGAACGCCTGAGCCACTCGGCACGCTCCGCGCTGAGCGCCCGCTACGCCACCTTTCGCGCCACGAGCGGCGCGCGCGGCTTCGCGCACCTGCCCGACCTGTCGGTCGCGTTCGTCGAACGTGCGCTGGGCCTCACGCGGACCGGCGGCGTGGTGGCCATGGTCGTTCCCGCCAAGCTGCTGCGTGCCGGTTACGCCGGTCCGCTCCGTGCGTACCTGCGCGAGCGCTCGGCCGTGCTTGTCATCGACGACCGTTCGCACGCGCCGGCAACGGGGTTCGCCGCCACGGTCTTCCCCATGATCATGATCCTCCGCCGCACGCCGCCGAGCCCCGGCGCGCCGTGCGCGGTCGAACTGGCTGGGGCATCAGGGCGGAGCGTCGCCGGTCGGACCGCCCAGGCCGACCTGGCCCTCGAGCCGGACGCGCCTCGTTCGCCATGGCTGGCGATCCCCGGCGCCGCCATGCGGGCCGTGCGCCAGGCGCTCGCGTCCGGCCCCCGCCTGGCGAGCCGCTTCCGTCCACGGCTGGGCGTCAAGACGGGCGCCAACGATGTCTTCGTGCGCGACCTGGACCGGGCGCACGAACTGCCGGCATCCTGCCGTGTGCCGGCCGTGCTCGGACGCGACATCGCCCCCTTCGGCGTTCGTCCATCGGCCGTGGTGCTGGCGGCGCTGGACGCGGGCGGCGGGCCGCTGCGGACCGTGCCGGCCGAGGTCGCGGCCTACCTCGCCCCACACCACGCGCCGCTGGCGCGGCGCGCCGACGCCGCCCGCCAGCCGCCGTGGGCCCTGTTCCGCACCGACCTGCTGCGCGGGCGCCGGCTGGTGCTCTGGCGCGACATCGCCGGCGGCCTCGAGGCGGCGGCGCTCGAGCGCGTCGGCGCCGCGGCGCCGGTGCCGCTCAACACCTGCTACGGCATCATCGTCCCTGACGACTACACCGCGGACTGGCTGAGCGCCTATCTCAACAGCGGCGTGACCGGCGCCCTGGCGCGGATCCTCGCTGAAAGGGCCGGCGGCGGGTGCTTCAGGTTCAGCGCGTCGATCGTCGGCTCCCTGCCGCTCCCGGCTCGCGCCGACAGTCCCGCGGCGCGGGAGCTGGCGCGCATCGCTCGCGCCGCCGCCACCGGACGACCCTGGAACCGCCATGACCTGGACACCTGCGCCGCCGCGGCGCTCGGCCTGCGGCCGAGCGTCCTGGCTCCGCTCCGCGACCTCGACGCGGCTCTGCGCCGAGACGCTCGCGGGCATCGCTGATCCGCTCTTCCCGGCACTGGCGCGCGCCGTCGTCGTCGATCCGGCCGAGGCGGGACGCATGGTCCTCGCCGGACTGGTCGAGCCCCTCGAGTCACCGGCGCTCGATGAGCCGCTCCCCGACTGGCTTCTGCCCCATCAGGCCGACGCCGTCGCCCGCGCCCGCTCCATCCTGCGCCGATTCGGCGGCGTGCTGGTGGCGGACGGCGTCGGACTGGGCAAGACGTACATCGGACTCGCCCTGGCGGCCCTCGAGCGCCGGAGCGGCGGCGACGCGGTCGCCGTGGTCCCCGCCGCCGTGCGCGACGAGTGGCGGCGCGCCGGCGAGCGCGTCGGTGTCCGGCTCGGGGCGATCGGGCACACCGCCCTGTGGCGCGCGCCCGCCGGCGACACACGGAGTGCCACGCTGGTGCTCGTCGACGAAGCGCACGAGTTCCGCAACCCGCTCACCCGGCGGTACGATGCCCTCGCGCGGCTCGCCGTGGGGCGGCGGCTGGTGCTCCTGACCGCCACTCCGCTCAACAACGACATCACCGATCTCGACGCCCTCCTGCGCCTGTTCGCTCCCGAGGGCCGCTTCCGCGAACTCGGCGTGGCCGACCTCGGCGCCGCGATGCGCGCCGGCGCTTCCGGAGCCGCGCTGGCCCTGGGCGCGGTCACCGTCTGCCGGACCCGCCGGCTGGTCGAGGAGCGCTTTCCCGCCCTGCGGGCCCGGTTCCCCCGCCGGGCACTGGCCGCACCGGCGCGATACGACCTGGCAGCCGTCTACGGCGGCCGCCTTCAGGAACTGCTCGCCGCCGTCGACGACCTCGACGGCTCGGGCGGCGAGCGCGCCGGGGCGCTCATGCGCCTGGGCCTCCTGCGCCGGCTCGAGTCGTCCCGTGCCGCGTTCCGCCGGACCCTGCTGCGGCATCGCGACTATCTCGACGAGCTCGCCCGCGCCGCCGGCGCCGGCGTCGCCATCTCGCGCCGCGAGTTCCGCGCGTCGTTCCCGCGCACCGACGAGGACGACGCTCAACTGGTCATGTGGCCCCTGCTCAAGGGCCCTGCGGACCCGGACGCGCTGACCGTGGTCCACGCCTGGCGCGCCGTCATCGCGCACGCGCTGGCGCTGGTCGCTGCCGGAGCCGATGCGCCGGACACCAAGGCCGACGCGCTCGAGCAGCTGCTGGCGGGCCGCCCGGCGGGCCGAAAGGTCATCGTCTTCACCGAGTACCGGGACACGGCGCTCGATCTGCTGCGCCGGCTGCGGCGCCGGCATCGCGTGGCCGCCGTCGTCGGCCGCGACGCCTGGGCCGGCACCACGCCGCTCCGCCGCGACGAAGCACTCGACGCGTTCGCGCCCTCGGGCCGGCGCGCCCGCGCCGACGCACTGCTCGCCGCCGACCTGCTGATCGCCACGGACGTCGCCGGCGCCGGTCTCAATCTCCAGGACGCCGACATGGTGGTGAACTACGACCTTCCCTGGAACCCGGTCCGGCTGATGCAGCGCATCGGGCGCGCCGATCGACTCGGTTCGCCGCACCAGAGCGTCACGCTGGTCCACATGCGGCCGGCGAACGGCCTGAGCGACTTCACCACCGTGCTGCGCCGCCTGCGCGAGAAGCTGGCCGCCACGGGGCGGACCATCGGGGCCGAACCCGACCCGATGGCGGCCCTCTGGTGGGTCGAGGACGGCCTGCCGTCGCCCGAGGCGATCGAACGCGAGAGCTGGCGGCGGGTGGCGGTCTTCGAGTCGCGGGAGCGCTGGCGGCAGCTCGCCGGTCCCCGCCGTGATGACCGCGGTCCCGTGGTTGCCGCCGGCCTGGTGGACGACGGCGGGCCGCCGGGAGCCGGCGTCCTGCTCGCCCTCTCGTGGCGCTCGGGCCACCGCATCCCTCTGCCCTGGGTGGCCGTCGGCGGCGAGCCGCCGCGGCACGACCCGGAGGCGCTTGCCGCGCTGGCCGAGCGCGCCGCGAACGCGATCCCGCTGCACACCGACCCGTCGCAGCTCGCCGGTGTCCTCGCGGCCGTCCTGCCCGAAGCCCGCGGCCGCCTCGCCGAACTGTCCGCCGAACGCCACGGGCGCCGGCCGTGCGGGCCGGGGCACCGCGCCGCGCTCGAGCGGCTGGCCCGCGCGAGCATGGAACTGCGCGCGGCCCGGGCCGATACGGCGCGGCTCGCCGAGGCCCAGGAACTGCTCGAGCGCGGGATCACCGTCGGAGCCGATCGGATGCTCGGCGACCTGCTGCGGCGACCCGGCTCGACGGCCGGCCTGATCCGGGCGCTCGCCGACCTCCTGGCGCGCGCCGCGACGCCCGCGGCACCGCGGCTCGACGGCACACCCCGGCTCGAGCTCGTGGCCGCCATCGTCCTGGCCGCCCGGTGCCCGGCGGGTTGAGCACGACGCGAGGGGCCGCGTCTATCTTTCGCGCGTGCGCTTCCCCACCATCCTGTTCGACTTCGACGGCACGCTGGTGGATTCCATCGAGCTCATCCTGGAATCCTATCGCCACACCATGCGGGTCCACCGCGGCGACGCCTTCCCCGACGCCATGTGGGTCGAAGGCCTCGGTACGCCCCTGCGGGTGCAGTTCCGCCTGTTCACCGATGACGACGCCGAACTGGCCGCCATGATCGACACCTACCGCGAGTGGAACATGGCCAACCACGACCGCATGGTCAGGGCCTACCCCGGCGCCCTCGCCGCGGTACGCCGCCTGCACGGCGCCGGCGCGCGGCTCGGCATCGTCACCTCGAAGAACCGGCGCGGGCTCGACCGCGGCATCGATCTGTGCGGTTTCGGCGGCCTGTTCGACTGCCTGGTGACCGCCGATTCGATGGACGCCACCAAGCCGGACCCGGCCCCGGTCAGCCACGCCGTCGCCCAGCTCGGTGGCCGGGCCGAGGGCACCCTGATGGTCGGTGACTCGCCCCACGACATCGCGGCCGGCCGCGAAGCCGGCGTGGTGACGGCGGCTTGTCTCTGGGGCCCGTTCGACCGTGAACGGTTGGCGACCGAGCGGCCGGATTACTGGCTCCATTCCTTCGATGACCTGATAAGGCTATGTGAAACAACGACATAGCTTGCTTCGCCCCTGCCTCTTGCGCATTGTTGCTCTTCGCCACACTATCTGTAGCAACTTCCACCGTGAGTGATGGTGTCTGACACAGGCCGGTTGCTCGTCGTCGATGATGACGAAGCCCAGCTCCGGTTCCTCCGCTCGGTTCTGACCGAGGACGGCTGGGACGTGCGTGCCGCGACCTCGGGCCCCGAGGCGCTGGCCCTGCTCGACGCGGGCGAGGACGTCGACGTCGTCATCACCGACCTGTCCATGCCCGGCATGGACGGTCGCGCCGTGCTCGAAGCCGTCCTCGAGCGGAGGCCCGAGGTGCCGGTCATCATCCTCACCGCCCACGGTTCCGTGGACTCGGCGGTCGAGCTGCTTCACGCCGGTGCGCACACCTACCTGCAGAAGCCGACCAAGCTGTCCGAACTGCGTATCACCGTGCGGCGAGCGAAGGAGTCCACCGAGACGCGCCGTGAACTGGCGCGCCTGCGGCGGAGGGTCAACCTGCCGAGCGACGTCGTGGGCGTCTCCCTCCAGATGCGGGAGGCGCTCGAGACGGCCATCCGCGTCGCGCCGACGACCACGCCGGTCCTCATCACCGGCGAGGCGGGCACCGGGAAGGAGGTCGTGGCGCGCGCGATCCACGCGGCCTCGGGCCGCGGTGCGTTCGTGTCCCTCAATTGCGCGGCGATCCCGCCGGCGGCCTTCGAGGGCGAGTTGTTCGGGAGCCGCCGCGGCGTGCCGGAGGTGCGACGCGAGCAGTCGGGCGCGCTGGACAGCGCCCAGAACGGCACCCTCTTCCTCGACGAGGTGACCGAGGTGCCGCTCGCCGTCCAGCCCCGCCTTCACCAGCTGCTCCAGGACGGCGGGTACCGGCGCGCCGGCGAGGAGGCCACGAAGCGCAGCAGCGCCCGGATCATCTCGGCGACCCGTCGCGATCCGGCCGCGGAGGTCGCGGCGGGCAGGTTGAGGGAGGACCTGCTCTACCACCTGGACATCGTCCGCCTGCACCTGCCCCCGCTCCGCGAGCGGCCGGTGGACATCCCGGCGCTGGCCAGCCACCTGCTCGAGCGGCTGGCCGACCGGTTCCAGCTTCCTCCCGCCGAACTGGCCCCGGACGCGCTCGCGGCCCTCATGGCCTGGCAGTGGCCCGGCAACATCCGTGAGCTGGAGAACGTCCTGGCCCGGGCCCTGGCGCTGCGCACCGGCCGGGCACTGGCGCTCAAGGACCTGCCGGCACCGATCGCCCAGGCGGCCGGCGCCCGGCCGGCCGGAGGCGGCACGCCCTCGACCACGCTGACGCTCCAGGAAGTCGAGCGCCGCCACATCCTCAACGTGCTCGAGAAGACCGGCGGCAACAAACTCAAGGCCGCCGAGATGCTCGGCATCGACCGCTCCACCCTGCACCGCAAGCTCAAGCAGATCCAGGGGTTGGCGGCACTCAAGCTGGAGCGCCCCGCCTCGTAAACCATCGGCGGTCCCCCGCTGTCCAAGCTTTCGGATGGCACACGGAGCGATGCGCCTGGAGGCCGGCCTGACACCACCGCCGTCGCCGGACAACGTGAGCGCCCCAGCAGACTCCGAGCGTGCCGACGTGGCGCTCGCCGCTGCCGGGGACAGCCAGGCGTTCGAGCGGCTCTACCGGCAGCACTCGCCCCGCATCCACTCCCTGGTCCGCCGGATGGTCGGCGGCGACGGGGACCCCGACGAGCTGACGCAGGACGTGTTCGTTCGGGCCTGGCAGCGGCTCGGCACGTTCCGGGGTGAAGCGGCGTTCGGGACGTGGCTGCACCGGCTGGCGGTGAACCTGGTGCTGAACTGGCAGAAGAGCGCGGCCCGCGGCCGCCGGCTGTTCGACGGCGACGCGGCCCTGGAGATGGCCCCGTCGCGCCGCCGCACGCCGGCCGAGCGGATGGACCTCGAGGCGGCGCTGATGCGCCTGCCTCCCGGCGCCCGGCAGGTCTTCGTCCTGCACGACGTCGAGGGCTACCGGCATCAGGAGATCGCTGAGATGCTGAACGTGCAGACCGGGACGTCGAAGGCCCAACTGCACCGCGCGCGGATGCTGCTGCGCGGGCACCTGGAACGCTGAGAATGGACGATCGGAGCGGTGCGATGAGCGGACATCCGGACCTTGAACTCTCGGCCTATCTGGACGGCGATCTGGCCGGCGACGACCTGGCCCGGCTCGAGGCGCACCTGGCCGGTTGCGAGGCCTGCCGCGCGACGCTGGACGACCTGCGCCGGCTGGTGCGGCGCGCCGGCGCGCTGGACGAGCGGCCGCCCGAACGGGACCTGTGGGCCGGGATCGCCGCGCGCATCGCCACGGAGCGGACGGCCGCCGTCGTCCCCCTGGCAACCCGCCGCCGCTTCGCCTTCACGGCGCCGCAGCTGGCCGCGGCCGCGGTGGCGCTCATGGCCGTGTCGGCCGGAGCCGGGATGCTGCTGCGACAGGCCTCGCCGGCGCCGACGGCGGCGGTGACGCCGGCCTTCGGCGCGCCGGCCCGCGTCGTCAATCTGCCGTCCCAGCGGGCGGTCGACTCGTACGACGCGGCCATCGCGGAGCTGGAGGGGGCGCTGGCCGCCGACCGCGGGCGGATGGACTCGGCGACCGTCGCGATCCTCGAGCGGAGCCTCGGCGCCATCGACTCGGCGATCGCGCAGGCACGCGCCGCGCTGGCGCGCTACCCCGACAACCTGTACCTGAACGGCACGCTGCAGCGCGCCCTCGACAGCAAGCTCGAAGTGCTGCGGCGAGTGGCCACGCTCACCGTGGCGAGCTGAGGAGCACATGACCGATCGGACCTTGCGCGCCGCGGCTGTCGTGGTCGCCCTGCTGGCACTCGGCCCCGGCGCGCTCCGCGCCCAGAAGTCCCTCGATACCACGGTCGCGGTGCGCGCCGGCACGCGCCTCACGGTCCAGAACCCGAACGGCTCGGTCGTCATCCGGAGCTGGAGCCGCTCGCAGGTGCGGGTGGTCGCCGAATCGAGCGACTCGCCGACGCTCGAAACGGCCCCGGGGCAGGTCGTCGTCCGCGCCGAGCACCGGCGCCGGCGGGGCCACGGCGACGGCGAGTTCAACATCACGGTCCCGGTCGGCACCGCCGTCAACATCGGCGGCATGTCGGTGGACGTGGACCTGGGCGACGTCTGCGGCGACGTGCTCATCAACACCCTCGCCGGCGACGTCACCATGCGGTGCGGACTGGACGTGCGGATCACCTCGATCTCCGGCGACGTGAGCATCAGCGACGTCCGCGGCCGCCTCGAGGCGTCGGCCACCAGCGGTGACGTCGTGGTGCGTGGCGCCCGCGGGTTCGTCGGCGTGCGCACCGTGTCGGGCGACGTGGTCCTGAGCGACATCGCCGGCGAGGAGGTGGACGCGGAGACCGTCAACGGCGACATCGATTACAGCGGTCGTGTCGCCGACGGGGGGCGCTACCGGCTGGCGTCGCACTCGGGCGACGTGACCCTGCGGGCGGCCGGGACCATCAACGCCAGCATCGAGGTCGAGACCTTCAGCGGCGAGATGCAGTCCGACTTCCCGATCCAGATCGCGCCGGGCACCACGCTCAACCGCAGCATGAGCTTCCGCCTCGGCACGGGGAGCGCCCGGGTCCGGCTCAGTTCCTTCAGCGGCACCATCAACCTGCGGCGCGCCGGCGGCACGGGGCGCGAGGAGTGAACCCCATGAAGTACGGCATCCTCGGGCTGGCCGCGGCGGCAGCCTGGTACGGCGTGACCCCGCCCGCCCGCCACGCTCCGGCGCCCGGCCCGGCGCGGCAGGGCGAGTGGTCGTGGCGCGGGCGGATCGCCGACGGCGGCACGCTCGAGGTTCGCGGCGTCAACGGCAGCATCGCCGCCGAACCGGCGAGCGGCGCCGAGGTCGAAGTGACCGCCACGCGCCGCGCCCGCCGGAGCGACCCGTCGTCGGTGCGCCTCGAGGTGGTCGAGCACGGCGCCGGCGTGACCATCTGCGCCGTCTATCCCGGCCGCGACAACGTCTGCCGGCCGGGCGGCGGCGAGATGCGGGTGAACGACAACGACGTGGAGGTCGAGTTCCGCGTCCGGGTGCCACGCGGCGTGCGCTTCGAAGGCGTGAACGTCAACGGCGGCGTCGCGGCCCAGGGACTCTCGGCCCCGACCGTCCTGCGCACCGTCAACGGCAGCGTCCGGCTCGAGACCGGCGCCGGCGACGCCTCCGCGCAGACCGTCAACGGCAGCATCGAGGCCGTCGTCCGGGCCGTCGGCGGGCGGTCCCTGAGTTTCCGGACCGTCAACGGCGGCATCACCGTCAGCCTGCCGGCCGGGCTGAACGCCGACCTCTCGGCCTCCAGCGTCAACGGGGGCATCGAGTCCGACTTCCCGGTCACCGTCAGCGGGCGCCTGACCCGCCGCCAGCTCATGGGCCGCATCGGCCAGGGCGGCCTCCCGCTGGACCTCAGGAGCGTGAACGGCTCGATCCGCCTGCGGCAGCTGCCATAGCTTGCCCCGGCCTTCGCGATGACGTACCATCGCCCTTCCTGACTGGAGGGGCGATGTCGTTTCAGCCGTTCGCGATGGAACGCTGGCAGAGCACCTGGG
>CAZJZC010000005.1:0-18516 GCA_964550365.1 uncultured Gemmatimonadales bacterium
GTCGGCCTGGGCATCGTGCGGCAGTCGCAGGCCAACCTCACCGACATCGCCGACCGGGTCCGGGCCGCCCTGCCGGCCATCCAGGAACTGCTGCCGGCGGGCGTCCAGGTGTCGGTGGGCTTCGACCAGTCCATCTACGTCAAGCGGTCCATCAAGGAGGCCAAGGAGACGCTGGTCCTGGCGGGCCTGCTGGTGGTCGCGATCATCTTCCTGTTCCTGCGCAACCTGCGGGCGACCATCATCCCCGGCCTGGCGATCCCCGCGTCGATCATCGCCACCTTCTCCCTGCTGCAGGTGTTCGGCTTCAGCATCAACACGGTCACCCTGCTGGCCCTCATCCTGGCCATCGGCATCGTGGTGGACGACGCCATCATCGTGCTGGAGAACGCCTACCGGCACCAGGAGGAGCTGGGCGAGGACCCCGAGACGGCGGCCACCAACGGTACCCGCGAGATCGCCTTCGCGGTCATCGCGACCACCGTCTCGCTGGTCGCGGTGTTCGTGCCGCTGACGTTCCTGCGCGGCACCGCGGGCCGGCTGTTCACCGAGTTCGCCATCGCCGTCGCCGGGTCGGTCGTGATCTCCGGCTTCGTGGCGCTGACGCTCACCCCCATGCTGTGCGCCAGGATCCTGCGGGTGCCGAAGCGGCACGGGGCCATGTACCAGGCGCTCGAAGCGGCCTTCGAAGGACTGGCCAACGGGTACGCCCGGCTCCTCGGCGGGGCCGCGCGCCACCGGTCGGTGGTGGTCGCCGTCGGCCTCGGCACGCTGGTGCTGGCCGGCGTGACGTTCAGGAGCCTGAAGCGCGAGTTCGTGCCGCCGGAGGACCGCGGCCAGTTCCAGGTCTCGCTCGAGGCGCCCGAAGGCTCCACGATCGCCTACCTGGACGGGTACCAGCGGCAGGTCGAGGAGATCGTCGCCCAGGACCCCGAGGTCTCCAACGTCTTCAGCATCGTGGGGCGCGGCCGGGCCAACGGCGGCTTCATGTTCGTGCGGATGAAGGACTGGGACGAACGGGAGCGCTCGGTGATGCAGGTCATCGAGGGCCTGCGGCCCAAGCTGCTGGCGGTGCCCGGCGTGCTGGCGTTCGCCAACAACCCGCCGGCCTTCGGGGGCTTCGGCCAGCCGGTGCAGTTCGTGGTGCAGAACTCCGACTTCGACTCCCTCGTGGTCGGGCTCGATACCCTGCTCAAGCGGGCCCGGCGCATCGAAGGGCTCATCAACGTCAACACCGACCTGCGGGTCAACAAGCCCGAACTGGCGGTGAGCTTCGACCGCGACCGGGCCGACGATCTCGGCGTGCCGGTGCGCGACATCGCCGGCACGCTCCAGACCCTGCTGGGCGGCCGGCCGGTGAGCACCTTCACCCTGCGGAACAAGGTCTACAACGTCATGGCCCAGCTGCGGCCCGACGCCCGTGCCACGCCCGAACAGATGAGCGCGCTCTTCGTCCGCGGCCGCGACGGCTCGCTGGTCCGGCTCGACGCGGTCGCCTCGGTCCAGGAGGGCATCGGCCCGCGCCAGCTGAACCACTACGACCGGGTGCGGGCCGGCACGCTCACCGCCAGCCTGGCCCCCGGGTTCACGCTCGGCGAGGCGCTCGACTCGTTGCGCGCGGTGGCGCGCGAGATCCTGCCGCGCGGATCCACCGTGGCGCTGGCCGGCGAGTCGCGCGAACTGGACGAGAGCGGCTCGGCCCTGTACTTCGCCTTCATCCTGGCGCTGGCCGTGGTCTTCATGGTCCTGGCGTCCCAGTTCGAGTCGCTGGTGCACCCGTTCACCGTGCTGCTGGCCGTGCCGCTCGCGGTGACGGGCGCCCTGCTCACGCTCAAGCTGGCCGGCTCGACCCTCAACCTGTACAGCCAGATCGGCATGATCCTGCTGATCGGCCTGGTGGTGAAGAACTCCATCCTGCTGGTGGAGTATGCCAACCAGCTCAAGGAGCGCGGCATGCCGAGCGTCGAGGCGATGCTGGAGGCCGGCCGCATCCGCCTGCGGCCCATCCTGATGACGTCCGTCTGCACCATCATGAGCGCCGTGCCCATCGCCCTCGGCCTGGGAGCCGGGTCGGTGAGCCGGCGGCCGCTCGGCTACGCGATCGTCGGCGGCGTGTTCTTCTCGACCGTGCTCACCCTGTTCCTGGTGCCCATCGTGTACATGATGTTCGACGCCGCGCTGGCGCGGCTCCGGCCCCGCGCCGTGCCCGTGCCCGCCGACGCCGCCGTGGCGGGGGTCCACCATGACGATTGACGCCCGGCTGCGGCCCCAGGGCCGGCTGGCCGCGGTGCTGGCCGTCGCGGCGCTCGCCGCCGCCGGCGCCTGCGGCAAGTCGGCCGCCGGCGAAGGCCGCGCGGGAGCGGGCGGACCGTCCGGAGCCGGCGGCGCACCGGGCGGCGGCGCCCGGCCGCCCACCGCGGTCGAGGTGGCCGAAGCGAAGAGCCAGCGGATCGAAGAGTCCATCCGCGGCACCGGCCAGATCGAGGCGGTCCAGTCCATCGAACTCAGGCCCGAGGTCGAAGGGCGCATCGTCGAGATCCTGTTCCGCGAGGGCGCCAGGGTCGCCGAGGGGCAGGAACTGTTCCGGGTGGACGACGCCGAACTGCGTGCCCAGGTGGCGCGCGCCGAGGCCGACAACGACCTGGCCCAGCAGGCGCTGGCCCGCCAGCGCCAGCTGATGCAGTCGCAGTCGTCCACCACCAGCGACCTCGAACGGGCCGAGGCCACCGCGCGCTCCTCCCAGGCCTCACTCGACCTGCTGCGCCTGCGGCTCGAACGCACCGTGGTGCGCGCGCCGTTCGCCGGCATCACCGGCGGGCGCCTGGTCAGCCTGGGCGACTTCGTGAACTCCCAGACGAGGCTCGTGACGCTGCAGACGGTGAGCCCCATCCGGGTCGGCCTCGACGTGCCGGAGCGCTACGCCGAGGGCCTGCGCAACGGCCTCAGGGTGACATTCCGCGTGGCGGCCCTGCGCGAGCGCGTCTGGGTCGGCACCGTGGACTTCGTGGACCCGGTCATCCGCCAGCCCGGCCGCACCATCCGCATCAAGGCGGTGGTGTCGAACCCGCGCGGCGAGCTCCAGCCGGGCATGTTCGCCGAAGGCGAACTGATCGCGGCGGTGCGGGAACAGGCGGTCGTGGTGCCGGAGGACGCGGTCCTGCCCATGCAGGGCAGCAACGCCATGTGGGTGGTCGTGGACGGGAAGGCCGTCCGCCGCCTCGTCGAGCTCGGCGTGCGCACGCCCGGCTTCGTCGAGGTGCGCAGCGGCATCGAGGCCGGCGAGATGGTCGTGGTCGGCGGCCAGGAGCGGCTGGCCGACGGCGCGCCGGTGCGCGCCACCACGGTGGAGCGGCGGCCGGCGGGCACCTAGGCCGCCGCCCGCGAGGTCAGGACTCCCGGCCGATCGCCCGTACCCGCCGCGCGAAGTCCTCGCGCTCCCGGGTACCGGGCGGCAGGGCGAGCAGAAGGTCCACGCGACGCTCCAGCACCCGCAGCGTCTCCCGGAACGCCTCCAGCCGGACACGCTCCGGCCCCGTCACCTCGGCCGGGTCGCTCATGCCCCAGTGCGCCAGCACCGGCGAGCCGAAGAACACGGGACAGGCCTCCTTCGCCCGATCGCAGACCGTGATGACCAGGTCCCAGGGTCGCTCTGCCAGGCCCTCCAGGCCGCGCGGGACGCGGCCCGACCAGTCGATGCCGCGCTCCGCCAGCACCCGCACGGCCAGGGGGTTCACCCGCGGCGCAGGGATCGAGCCGGCGCTCTCGGCCCTCACCCGCGCGCCCCCCCTGACCGAGAGCAGGGCCTCGGCGATCTGACTGCGGGCGCTGTTCCCGGTACAGAGGACCAGCACCCGCAGCGCGGGCGACCGCTCAGCAGCAGCCGCCGGCACAGCCCGATCCGCAGCAGTCCATCGTCGTCACCTCCTCCGCCGTTCAGGTTCCCGGTGTCGCGGGCTTGCGGGCCCGCACGAACGCGCCCATCACGCAGCCGTCCACCTCGCGCGCCAGCACCGCGTCGTCCATCCCGGCGCCCCGCAGGAAGGCCGCGGCGTCCTCGACACGGTAGATGCGCGTCGGCTCCACGTCGGCACCCTCGAACCCGGCTTCCGTGAGCAGGCGGCGGTAGTCGTCCTCGTGCAGGGCGCCGGCCACACAGCCGATCCACAGCTCCAGGTTGCGCTGGACCGCCGCGGGCACCCGCTTCCTCAGCACCACGTCGGACACGGCGAACCGCCCGCCGGGCTTCAGCACCCGGAACGCCTCGGCCAGCGCCCGCGGCTTGTCCACCGACAGGTTGATGACGCAGTTCGAGATGATCACGTCCACCGACGCGTCGGGCAGGGGGATCGCCTCGATCTCGCCCTTGAGGAACTCCACGTTGGTCGCGCCCGCCTCGGCCTGGTTGGCGCGCGCCAGCGTCAGCATCGCGTCGGTCATGTCCAGGCCGTAGACCCGGCCCGTGGGCCCGACGCGCTTCGCCGACAGCAGCACGTCGATGCCGCCGCCGGAGCCGAGGTCCAGCACCACGTCGCCCGGACGCAGGTCGGCCAGGGCCGTCGGGTTGCCGCAGCCCAGGGAGGCGAGCAGGGCCTTCCCCGGGAGCGTCCCGGCCTCGAGCGCGCTGTAGAGGTCACGCGTGATCGGGTCGGGGCCGTCCCCGGCGCAGGAACTCCCGCCGCAGCAGCCCGACGGCGCTCCCGTCGCGGCGCGCCGGGCCGCCTCGCCGTACTTCTCCCGTACCAGCGTCTTCAGCGATGAACCGGAATCCATGGTCTCCCCCCTCAGGGCCGTCCCGGGCGTCGCCGCCCGAGTTTATCAAGAATGGTTGATATGTTGGGCACGAAAAAGAACCCCCGTGGTCAGCAGGCGCAGCCCGCGGCCGCGCCCGGCAGAGGCGCCAGCGCCTCCAGCACCGCGCCGATGTCGTCCAGGGCCTGCTGGTTGACCGCGTAGAACATCCAGCGGCCGTCGCGGCGCGCCTCGAGCAGGCCGGCGTCCTTCAGCACCCGGAGGTGGAACGACAGGCGCGACTGCGCCGCGTCGGTGGCGTCCATGAGTTCGCAGACACAGCGCTCGCCCCGCCTGAGCTGCAGCAGGATGCGCAGGCGCGTCGGGTCGGACATGGCCTGGAACAGCCGCGCGGCGCGCTCGGGATCGACCTTCGTCAGGACCGCCATGAGGCTAATATATCAACCAATGTTGATTAGTCAAGGCCGGCAGGAACGGCCGGCCTAGCCGGCGGACGCCACCCGGACCGGGGCGTCGCTCGTGGCGCTGCGCCCGTCGCCCAGCTGGCCTTCGATGCCCCGGCCCCAGCACCAGATGGCGCCGTCGGCCGTCAGCCCGCAGGTATGCTCGCTCCCGGCGCTGATCCGCACGAAGGCCGGGGCCGCGACCCTGGTGGGCACGGTACGGCACGGCTGGGCGCTGCCGAAGGCGGGGCACGCTTCGCCGCCGGGAGGCGAGCCCAGCTGGCCCATGCCGTTGAGCCCCCAGCACCAGGTCTCGCCCGCCGCCGTGAGGCCGCAGGTGTGGTCGTGGCCGGCCGTGATGCTCCGGAACGCCAAACCGCCGGCGACCTCCACCGGCACGGCGCCGCCGGCCGCCCCCGTCACGCCCAGCACACCGTACTGGTTGCTGCCCCAGCACGCCGCCCGGCCCCCGAGGTCGAGCAGGCAGGTGTGGGTACTGCCGGCACTGACGCTGACCGCGTAGCCGACCGCCGCCACCACCGGCGCGGGAGCGCAGAACTGGTTGCGCGCCGGCCCATGGGAACAGCGCGGGACGCGCACCGTGTCGGCGGCGAGCTGGCCGTGGGTGTTGGAACCCCAGCAGAACAGCGACCCGGCGCCGTCCACGCCGCAGGCGTGGAACAGGTCGAGGCTCATGGCGGCGAAGGAGCGGCCGCCGCTCACCGGCGCCGGCCGGCGCACGATCGCGCCCGCCGTATCGCTGCCCACCTCTCCGTGGGTGTTCCATCCCCAGCACCAGGCGGCGTAGGGCGCCACGGCCGTGCCGCCGCCGCGCACCAGGCCGCAGGTGGCGTAGCCGCCCACCAGGATCGAATCGAACCGCTGGCCTCCCGCGACCGCGATGGGCGCGCTGGCGCACGACACGAAACGGAAACTCTGGTTGCAGAACGACGTGGACGCGCCGAGCTCGGCGAAGTCGTTGAGGCCCCAGCACCAGGCCGTGCTGTCCTGGGCGATGCCGCAGGCGTGGTCCGACCCGGCGGCGATGACGCGGAACCGCCGGTCGCCGGCGACCGGCACGGGAGCGGATTGCCGGTCGGTGCCGCCGCTGCCCAGCTGGCCGAACAGCGCCTGGCCCCAGCACCAGGCGCGGCCGTCGGCCGTGAGCGCGCAGGTGAAGCCGTCGCCCGCCGCGACGGCGGCATACAGCCCGCCCGCGCCCGCCGGGCCGCCCGGGTCGCCGCCGCAGGCGGTCAGCGTCAGCGACAGCGAGAGCGTGAGGAGGCTCGACGGGAGGCGGCGCGGCATGCTCATACGTTGCCGCTCCCCATGGCAGAGTCAAGCACCTATCTTCCGCCTCATGCGCACGCGCTGTCCGGGTCCTGCCGTCCGTTCCGTTCTGCTACCACCGCTCATCGCGACGCTGGCCGCGGCGCCGCTCGCCGCCCAGGCGCCAGCCGACCTCGCCCGGCTCGGCTTCATGAGCGGGTGCTGGCTGGGCGCCACCACCGTGCGCGGCGGGCCCGGCACCATCGAAGAGCGCTACACGGCGCCCAGCCGCAACGTGATCCTCGGCACCACGCGCTACACCACCGCGGCGGGGCTGACGACGTCGTTCGAGTTCACCCTGCTCCAGGCCGACAGCGCGGGCATCGTCCTGGTGCCCTTCCCCGGCGGGCGCCGCTCCGAGCACGCGTTCCGCCTGACGCGCCTGGCCGGCGACACCGCGACGTTCGAAGCGCCGGAGCACGACTACCCGCGCCGCATCAGCTACCTGCGCGACGCCGCGGGCGCCCTGGTGGCCCGCATCGACGCCGGTGCCGACGACCCCTCGCCGCGCTCCTGGCGCCTGACCAGATCCACCTGCGGACCGGCTGACGCCTTCGCGTCAGGCCCCGCGCCCGAGCGGCCGGGCGGCGGCCGCACCGAGCTGATCGTGTTCGAGACGCTCCACGGTCTGTTCCTGGGTCTCGCGGTGCCGATCATCCTCGACGCCAACTCCTCGGCGCCCTACGGCCTCGGCCTGCTCCTCGGAGGGCCCACCGGCCTGGTGCTGTCGCGGGCCTGGGCCGAGGCGAACCAGCCCTCGGCCGGCCAGGCGCGGGCCGTCATCTGGGGCGGCACCTGGGGCGCGCTGAGCGGCCTGTTCCTCTACGGCGGGACCACGAACAACCAGACGGCGCAGGGCAGTTTCGGCGCGATGACCGCCGGCATGCTCGGCGGCACGCTGGCGGGCGGTATCGCCGCGCGCCGGCCGATCAGCGGCGGCGACGGCACGCTGGTCATCCACAGCACCGTGTGGGGCGGCTGGTTCGGCCTGGCGCTGGCCGCCATGGCCGACGATCAGGGCGAGGCCTGGCTGCCGATGCTCATCGGCGGCAACGCCGGGCTGGTCGCGGCGGCGATGGCCGCGCGCCGCGTGGAGATGAGCTCGGGGCGGGTCTGGCTGGTGACGGCCACCGGCCTGGCCGGGCTGGTCGCCGGTCTGGGCGTGGACATCCTGGTCCAGCCCGACGACGGCACGCTCGCCATCGCCATTCCCGCGGCCGCCAGCTTCATCGGCCTCGCGGCCGGCGTGACGGCGACGCGCGAGTTCGACCGCGGGCGGCTGGCGCAGGCCGAGGGGCCGGCCATGGGCGCCCTGCTCGCGGTGCGGAACGGCCGCGCGCGCCTGGGCATCCCGGTGCCGACGCCGGCGCTGGTGCCGGTCGAGGACGGCTCGCCGCGGCTCTACACGCCCGGCTTCCGCTTCACCCTGTTCGACCTGAGGCAATGACCATCATGACGACGCAGACCACGAAGTACGGCATGTCGGTGACGGTGCGGCTGGACTACGATGCGGCGGTGGCGCGCATCCGCGAGACGCTCGGCGCCGAGGGGTTCGGGGTGCTCACCGAGATCGACGTGCGCGCCACGCTCAAGAAGAAGCTCGACGTGGACTTCCGGCCCTACATCATCCTCGGCGCCTGCAACCCGCCGATCGCGCACCGGGCCCTGACGGCCGAGCGCGACGTGGGACTGCTGTTGCCGTGCAACGTGGTGGTGTACCAGGGTGACGTGCCGGGGACGAGCGTCGTCGCGGCGATCGACCCGGTCGAGCAGCTCGCGGTCACGGGGCGCGACGACATCCGCCCGCTGGCCGACGAGGTCAAGGCGCGGCTGCAGCGCGCCCTCGACGCCGTGGCGCCGGCCGCCTAGGGCCGGCCGGTCATTCCGTCGCGGCGCGCCCCTCGGCCTCGAGCGCGGCGCGCCCCTCGGCCAGGACGCGGTCGTAGTAGCGCTCGAGCCCGGCGCTCGCGGTGCGGCAGCCGGCCACCACCGCCACGGTCCACTCGAGGTACTCGCGCCGGCGGGAGAGCGACCAGCCGGCCGGCGGCGCGTGGGTGATGTCGCGCACGTTGCAGATCTTGTCCCCCAGCTTGATGAGCTTGGCGCGGTGCGAGGCGTGCGCCGCGTGCTCGATCTGCCGCCGCTTGCGCTCCTCCTTGGGCAGGGACTTGTCGTCCGTCATCTCCTCGACCAGCAGCCGGACGTCGTGCCCGAACCGCGCTTCGAGTTCCTCCGGCGAGGTGTCGGTGTCCTCGATGGTGTCGTGCAGGACCGCGGCGATGAGCGTGGTGAGATCCTGCACGCCGCCGATCGTCGCGATCACCGCGGCCACCTCGATGGGGTGGTTGATGTAGGGCGATGCGCCCCGGTCCTTGCGCCGCTGGTGGCGGTGCTTCTGGGCCGAGAAATGGAGCGCCTCGAGCAGGCGCGACACGTCGTTCATGAGTGGTGAACAGCTAAGGCCCTCCGGCCGCGTTGACAAGCGGCCGGCGGCGGGGCATCCTGCCGCATGCCCCTGCCGGCACGCCCGCTCGGACCCGACGCGCCCGACGTCGCCGCCATCGGCTTCGGCGGCATGCCGCTGTCGATCGCCGACCGCCCGGCGCGCGAGGCCGACGCGGTCGCCGTGATCCGCGCCGCGCTCGACGCCGGCGTCACCCTGCTCGACACCGCCGACGTCTACTGTCTCGACCACCGCGACATCGGTCACAACGAACGCCTGTTCGCGGCCGCCCTCGGCGGGTGGGCCGGCGACCGGTCGGGTGTCGTGGTGGCCACCAAGGGCGGCCTGACGCGGCCGAACGGCCGCTGGGAACGCGACGCGCGGCCGGAACGCCTGCGCGCGGCGTGCGACGCCTCGCTCCGCGCCCTGGGGACGGAGCGCATCGACCTCTACCAGCTGCACGCCCCCGACCCGGCGGTGCCGTTCGCCGACAGCGTCGGCGCGCTGGCGGACCTCCGGCGCGAGGGCAAGGTGCGCTGGGTCGGACTGTCGAACGTGGACGTCGGTGAGATCGAGGCGGCGGCGGCCATCGTGCCCGTGACCACGGTCCAGAACCGGCTCAGCCCGTTCTTCCGCGAGGCCGTCCACACCGGCGTGGTGGCCGCGTGCGAGCGGATGGGCATCGGGTTCCTGGCCTACAGCCCCGTCGGCGGCGGCCGGCTCAACAGGAAACTGCCGGCGCACCCCGTGCTCACCGGCATCGCCGGCGCGCACGGGGTCTCGAACCATGCGGTCACGCTGGCCTGGGTGCTGGCGCAGGGGCGCACGGTGATCCCCATCCCCGGCGCCCGCACCGTGGCCCACGCGCTCGACTCGGTGGGCGCCGCCACGCTGACGCTGACGCCCGCCGAGCTGGCGGCGATCGACGCCGCGGCGTTCTCGCGGGCCTGATCGCGGCCCGGGCGCCTCGGGCCGCCGCCGTGCCGCTCCGGCCGTCGCATGGATCTCCGGGTCCCCCGAGCGGGTGCCTTCCGGCGCCCGCCTGGCGACCCGACGCCGCCCCCCCGCCCGCACCGGGGCCTCCCGCCGTATCTTCATCACCATGACCGGCACCGTCGCCCGGCCCGCGACCGCGGACGCCCTGGACGCCATGTTCGCGCGGCTCCGGGCCCGGGCGCCCCTCATGGCCCGCACCACCGCCGCCGAGCGCCGCGAGCGCCTCGGCCGCCTGCGCACGGCCGTCGCCGCCCGGCGCGGCGAGCTGGCCGAGGCGGTCCGCGCCGACTTCGGCCGGCCGCCGGCCGAGACCGAGCTGGCCGAGATCCACGCGGTGCTGGCCGAGTGCCGCCACGCCATGCGCCGCGTGGCGCGCTGGATGCGGCCCGTGCGGGCCGGCATGCCGCTCATCATGCTCGGGTCCTCCAGCCGCGTCGTGTACCAGCCCCGCGGCGTGATGCTGATCCTGGGCGCGTGGAACTACCCCATCGCCCTGGTCCTCAACCCGCTGGTCGGGGCCATCGCCGCCGGCAACGTGGCGGCCTGCAAGCCGTCCGAGAAGGCGCCGCGGGTGGCCGCGGTCCTGCGCGCGATCATCGCCGACGCCTGCGCGGCCGACGAGGTCGCCCTCGTCGAGGGCGAGGCCGACACCGCCCGGGCCCTGCTCGAACTGCCCTGGGACCACATCTGCTTCACCGGCAGCCCCCAGATCGGCCGCCTGGTGATGGCCGCCGCCGCGAAGCACCTGAGCTCGGTGACGCTGGAACTCGGCGGCAAGTCGCCCGCCATCGTCGATGCCTCGGCCGACGTCCGCCTGGCGGCCCGGCGCATCGCCCTCGGCAAGTTCATGAACGCCGGGCAGACGTGCATCGCGCCGGATTACGTGCTGGTGCATCGCTCGCGCGAGACGGAGTTCCTCGACGCCCTGCGCGCGAGCCTGGCCGCCTTCTACGGCGCCGACGAGGCGGACCGGCGGCGCTCGCCCGACCTCGCCCGCATGATCGACGACGCCGCGTTCGAGCGGGTCCGGGGCCTCATGGAGGCCACCGTGACCGGGGGCGCGCGCTTCGTGGCGGGCGGCGACACCGACGCGGCCGACCGCTACATCGCGCCCACGGTGCTGGCCGACGTCGGCCCCGACGCGCCCATCATGCAGGAGGAGATCTTCGGGCCGGTCCTGCCGGTGATGGCCTACGACGCCCTCGAGGACGCCCTGCGGTTCATCCGCGGCGGCACCAGGCCGCTGGCGATGTACCTGTTCACCGCCGACCGCGCCGCGGCCGACCGCATCGTCGCGGAGACCTCCTCCGGCGCCACCGTGATCGGCAACGTGGGTTTGCACTGGTTCCACCACGGCCTGCCGTTCGGCGGCGTGGGCACGAGCGGCATGGGCGCCTACCACGGCGTCCACGGGTTCCGCGAGTTCTCGCACGCGCGGCCGGTGGTGCGCCAGCGGGAGCCGTCGCTGGTCGGGATGTTCTTCCCGCCCTACCGCGAGGGCTCGCTGGGCTCCAGGGTCCTGCGCCTGCTGGAGTGGCTGTGATGGACGCCGTGCGGGGAGCGCGGCCGGCGCGGCCGGCGCGGCGCGCGCCGGCGCTCGCCGGCATCGGCCTGGCCGTGCTCACGGCATGCGGGGTCTCGGGATGGCGGGACGCGTCGGAGCGGCTGGAGGCCTCGGTCGCGGCCGCGCGCGCGCTGGGCTACGCGCCGCCGGCGGGCCCGTTCAACGACTTCGGCGTGTTCTCGGCGCCCGGCTCGACGCGCGCCACGTTCGCGCTGGCGGGCGGCGGCGACTACTTCGTGGCGGCCGCCTGCTCAGGCGCGTGCGAGAGCCTGGACTTCGACGTGCTGGGACCGGACGGCGCCGTCGTGGCCACCGACACCGGGCCGGGCGCCACGCCGCGCCTGGTCCTGCGCCCGCCGGCCGACGGCGGGTACACCCTGGTGGTCCGCCACGGCCGCTGCCCCGAGCCGCGCTGCCGCTGGGTGGCGCAGGTCTACCAGCGGCGGCCCTGATTCAGGGCTTCCGGTCCACCACGTGCTGGTTCCGCTGGGCCGCGGGCAGCACGATGAGGTCGAGGATGTTCATGTGTTCCGGCAGGTTCGCCACGTAGGCGATGACGTCGGCCACGTCGTCGGCCGCCAGCGGCGTGAACCCCTCGTAGGTCTTCATGGCCCGCGCCGTGTCACCCTCGAACCGCACCAGGGCGAACTCGGTCTTCACGTAGCCCGGGTCCACGCTCGAGACCCGGATCCTGGTCCCCGCGAGATCCACGTTCATCGCCTCGTTCAGCGCGCGGACCGCGTGCTTGCTGGCGTTGTAGACGTTGCCGAGCGGATAGACCTGGTGCCCGGCGGTACTGCCCAGGTTGATCACGTGACCGGGCGTGCCCCGGGCCACCATGCCGGGCAGCAGGGCGCGCGAGACGTTGAGCAGGCCCTTCACGTTGGTGTCGAGCATGCGGTCCCAGTCGTCCGGGTCGCCCTCGTGGATCCGGGCCATCCCGGCGGCGAGGCCGGCGTTGTTGAGGAGGATGTCGGGCACCAGGCCGTCCGCCGCGAGCGCCGCGGCCGCGCGGTCCACGGCCGCGCGGTCGCGCACGTCGACCGCGGCCGTGCGCACCGTGACGCCGTGCGCCGCGCCCAGCTCCGCCGCCAGCGCCTCGAGCCGGTCCCGGCGCCGGGCCCAGAGGACCAGGTTGGCGCCGTCGGCGGCGAAGCGCCGGGCGCACGCGGCGCCGATGCCGGCGCTCGCGCCGGTGATGAGGGCCAGCCTGCCTGCGATGCGGCTCATGTCGGGTCCTTCGGAGGTCGCGGGGTCGCGGGAAGATAACGGGGCCGCGGCCGGGAGGGCGCTCAGCGGGCGGCGGCGGCCTCCCGGGCGACGCGGCGGCCGGCCGCGCGCGCGGCCGCGGCCATCGCGCCCCGGTACGCCGCCAGCCGCCGACGCAACGCGGGATCGCCGGCCGCCAGGATCGCCACGGCCAGCAGGCCGGCATTGCGTCCGCCGCCGATCGCGACCGTGGCCACCGGGACGCCCGAGGGCATCTGCACGATCGACAGCAGCGAGTCCAGGCCGTGCAGGGCGCGGCTCTCGACCGGCACGCCGATGACGGGCAGGACCGTGTGCGCGGCGATCATCCCGGGCAGGTGCGCCGCCCCGCCGGCGCCCGCCACCACGACCTTCAGGCCGCGCCGCTCGGCACTGCGGGCCCAGCGCGCCATGGCCACGGGCGTGCGGTGCGCCGAGAGCACCCCCACCTCGCAGGCCACGCGGAACTCGCGGCAGGCCAGCACGGCGGCCTCCATGACCGGCCAGTCGGAGTCGCTGCCCATCACCACGCCCACCCGTGCCGCCGCCTTACGCGCGCGCGCCATCGTCACCTCCGAACACGATCAGGTCGGCGGCCGCCTGCGCGACGGCCAGCGCCGCCGCGGCGGTCGGACCGAGGGCCGTCACGTGGCCCATCTTCCGGCCGGCGTCGCTGGCGGCCTTCCCGTACAGGTGCACGGCCGCGCCGGGGACCGCCAGCGCCCGCTCCAGGCCGGCCGGGCGGCCCGGCCCGCGCCCGGTCCCCAGCAGGTTGACCATGGCGGCCGCCGGCGCGCGCAGGTCCGGCGAGCCGAGCGGCCAGCCGAGCACCGCGCGCACGTGGTTCTCGAACTGCGAGCAGTGGCACGCCTCGATGGTGTAATGACCCGAGTTGTGGACCCGCGGCGCCAGCTCGTTGACCACCAGGCTACCGTCGGCCAGCAGGAACATCTCGACACCGAACGACCCGGTGCCGTCCACCGCGCGCACCGCGCGCTCGGCCAGCGCGGCGGCGCGGCCCGCGACGGCGGCGGGCACGTCGGCCGGCGCGGTGACGGAATGACAGATGTGCTCGCGCTGGACCGTCTCGACCACGGGGTACACGACCGTGGCCCCGTCCGGGCCGCGCGTCACGATGGTCGCCAGTTCCTTGACGAACGGGCAGAACGCCTCGGCGTAGACCGGCGCGCCCGCCAGGCGGGCATGGCCCGGCGCCACGTCGCCGGGGCCCCGCAGGGTCACGTTGCCGCGGCCGTCGTAGCCGTCGCGGCGCCGCTTGAGCACCAGGGGCCAGCCCCATTCGGCGGCCAGCGCATGGACCTCGGCCTCGGCGGCCAGGGCGCGGAACGCGGCGACCGGCACGCCGGCCTCCGTCAGCACCGTCTTCTGGACGAACTTGTCCTGCACCAGGGCCATCACCCGGGCCGCCGGCCGCACCACCACGCCGTCGGCCTCCAGCGCCGCCACGACGCCGGCGTCGATGAACTCGTTCTCGAAGGTGAGGACGTCCACCCGTTCGGCCAGGCGCCGCAGGTCCTCCAGCGACGACCAGTCGCCGGACAGGGCGCCGCTCGTCACGGTGGTCGCCGGCCCGGCGCCGTCCCGGTCGAGGATCACCACGTCGACGCCCAGCTGCGCCGCCGCCTGGGCGGTCATCCGCGCCAGCTGGCCGCCGCCCGCGATGCCGAGGCGCGGACCCGCGGCCGGGCCGGTCGCGGCCATCCTCGCCGCTCGGGCGCGGGACGCCGGCCTGCCGAGCGCCGTCACGGCCGCGGCGGCGAGGGCGGGGACGGGGGCGGGGGCGGGGGCGGGGCGAACTTGTCGACGCGCACCACTTCGATGGCGGTCACGTAGACCACCAGCGCGTGCCGCGGCTGGAACAGTTCGAGCAGCCGCTCCACGATGCGGTCGGCGGTAGGCCGGTCCACGATCACCTCGACGTGGATGTTGCCGCCCTCGAGTTCGCTGGTGCGCTGGCCGTGGCTCCCCGAACCCCGCGCGGGAACGATGGTGTAGCCCGTGGCCCCGAGGTCCGTGAGTTCCCGGACGACCCGGTCCTCCAGGTCGTCGGTGGTGATGACGGTCACCAGGTGCATGGCGGTCAGCCGCATGTCAGCTCCCGAGCAGGCGGACGGCAACGGCGTAGTATATCGGGATCCCGACCACGACGTTGAACGGGAACGTGATGGCGAGCGGCGGCGTGAGGTACAGCGCCGGGCTCGCGTCCGGCAGGGCCACCCGCACGGCGGCCGGCGCCGCGATGTACGACGCGCTGGCCGCCAGGGTGCCGAGCACCGTGGCGCCGCCGACGCCGAGCCCGGCGGCCCCGCCGAGCGCCACGCCGACCAGGCCGTGCAGCAGCGGCATGACCACCGCGAACACGGCGATGAAGACGCCCGAGCGCCGGAGGTCGCCCAGGCGGCGTCCGGCGACCAGGCCGACGTCCAGCAGGAACAGCGTCAGCATCCCGCGGAACGGGGCGTCGAACAGCGGCGCCACCTGCGCGTAGCCGTCACTGCCGCTCACCCAGCCGATGCCGATGCCGCCGAGCAGCAGCACGGCGCTCTTGCCGGTGACGAGGTCGCGCACGGCGCCGCCCTCGACCGGCTGGCCCGCGGCCGCGACGCCGCGCCGCCCCAGCTGGATGCCGACCAGGATCGCCGGGACCTCCATGATCGCCAGCAGCGCCGGCAGGAACGGCTCGTAGGCGACCGACAGCCCTTCCAGGAAGGCGAGCGCGGCGCTGAACGTCACCACCGAGACCGAGCCGTAGTGCGCGGCGACCGCGGCCGCGTCCACCGCGGACAGCCGTCCGAGTTTCCGGAGCGCGGCGTAGCTCCACAGCGGGATCACCAGGCACAGTGCCACCCCGGCCGTCATCGGGGCCCAGACCTGGGCGGCCGCCAGCCCCTCGAGCCGCGCCCCGCCCTTGAGCCCGATGGCGAACAGCAGGTACAGGGTCAGGCCGGTCGAGAGCGCCTCGGGGAAGCGCAGGTCGCTGCGGATGACCGCCGCGAGCAGACCGAGGCCGAAGGCCAGCACCATGGGGGAGAACAGGCTGGCGCCCAGCGAGCTCACCAGGTCCACGGGGCCCTCCACGGCGCCGCGCCGCCCGCGCGGGCGCGCCGGGCGGGAGCGGGAACGGGAACGGCGATCGGCGCGGGTGCCATTGACACAGGAAACATAATTCCGGTATTATGCTTCGTCAATTCCCCGGAGAGTGCCCCGTGGCCGCCGCCGGCTGGACCTTCCTCACCAACCACGCCCACGTGGTCGCCCTGCTCGCCCGCGACCCCGGCGTGCGCCTGCGCGACCTGGCCGAGCGGATCGGCATCACCGAGCGGGCGGTGAGCCGCATCCTGGCCGAACTCGCGGCGGCCGGCATCGTCAGCCGGGTGCGGCGCGGGCGGCGCAACGCGTATTCCATCCGCGCCGGGGCCCGCCTGCGCCACCCGGTCGAGGCGCACCGCACGGTGGGCGACCTGCTGCGGCTGACGCGCCTGCCGCCCGGCGGCGCCCGGGCTCATGCCGCCGGCCGTCCCGATCCGGCCGCCGCCCCGCGGCCGGGCGCGGCGGGGCGCCGTGCCGCCGGGCGAGGGAGCGCCGGCCGCGCGGTTTGACAACCCCTCCCGACGGCCCGTAGTTTCGAAGCTCCAACAACTTAGCTCCTTCAGGGACGGCCCCATGGCAGTCAGCACCAAGCCCACCCGCGCCGGCGCCTCCGGGCGCGAAGCCAACGGCACCCTGCCGAACTACATCGGCGGTTCCTGGCACCGATCGCACGGCACCACCGCGCTCCCCGTCGTCAATCCGGCCACCGCCGAGCGGCTGGCCGAGGTGCCGCTGGGCACCGCCAGGGACGTGGACGCCGCCGTCGCGGCGGCCGCGGCCGCCTTCCCCGCCTGGCGCGCCACGCCGCCGGTGGTGCGGGCCCGGTTCCTGTTCCGCATGAAGCAGCTGCTCGAGGAGCACTTCGACGAGCTGGCCATGACCGTCACGCGGGAGAACGGCAAGACGCTCGACGAGTCGCGCGGCTCGGTGCGGCGCGGCATCGAGAACGTGGAGCACGCCTGCGGCATCCCCGCCCTCATGATGGGCCAGACGCTGGAGGACGTGGCCGCGGGCATCGACTGCGAGTACGTCCGCCAGCCCATGGGCGTCTTCGCCGCCATCACCCCGTTCAACTTCCCGGCCATGGTGCCGCTGTGGTTCTGGCCCTACGCCGTGGCGACCGGCAACACCTTCGTGCTCAAGCCCAGCGAGCAGGTGCCGCTGTCGCAGCAGCGCATCTTCGAGCTGATCCACGAGGCCGGGTTCCCGGCCGGCGTGCTGAACCTGGTGCACGGCGGCAAGGACGTGGTCAACGCCATCCTCGAGCATCCCGGCATCACCGGCGTCTCGTTCGTCGGCTCCTCGCCGGTGGCCCGGCACGTGTACACCACGGCCGCGGCCCACGGCAAGCGGGTCCAGGCGCTGGGCGGCGCCAAGAACCACATCATCGTGATGCCCGACGCCGACATGGACCGCACCACGGCCATCGTCACCGAGTCCATCTTCGGCTGTGCCGGCCAGCGGTGCCTGGCGGGCAGCGTCATCATCGGCGCCGGCAAGGCCTACGGCGTGGTGAAGGACCGGCTGCTGGCCTCGGCGAAGACGCTGACCATGGGCTACGGCCTGGACGACGGCGTCACCCTGGGCCCGGTGGTCTCGCAGACGCACCGCGCGAAGGTGGTCGGCTACATCGAGCAGGGCGTCAGGGACGGCGCCGACCTGGTGCTCGACGGCCGCGACGCCCGGGTGGCGAAGTACCCGGAGGGCGCCTTCGTCGGGCCGACCATCTTCGACGGCGTGACGGGCGACATGACCATCGGGCGCGAGGAGATCTTCGGACCGGTGGCCTCGGTGGCCCGGGCCGCCGACCTCGACGAGGCGCTGGCCATGCTCCACCGCAACGCCTTCGCCAACGCCACCAGCATCTTCACCTCGAGCGGCAAGGCGGCCCGCGAGTTCCGCTACCGCGCCGGCGTCTCGATGATCGGCGTCAACATCGGCGTCGCGGCGCCGATGGCCTTCTTCCCCTTCGGCGGCACCAAGGGCTCGTTCTTCGGCGATCTCAAGGCCCACGGCACCGACAGCGTGCAGTTCTACACCGACAAGAAGGTCGTCATCTCGAGGTGGTTCTGATGGGGAGTGGGGCGTGGGGAGTCGTTCGTTCATGGCGGTGGGCTGCCGCAGGCGCGAAGCAGGCCGCGGAGGGTGCGGATGCAATCCCCGGCCAGCGCCTCGAGCGCGCCGGCCGTCTCGACCGGCAGGTATCCGACTTCGGCGGCGAGCCGGACGAGGCACTCCGCCTCGGCGGCCGATCCGATCGCGATCCGGAGATGGCGGCGGAAATAGCCCGTGGTGCCCAGCGCGTAGCCCTCGACGACGTTCGCCTCGACCGAGATGGCGGCTCGCCGAAGCTGATCGAAGAGGATGCGGGCGCGAGCGTGGTACCGCGCGTCCGTCGCGCCCAGCACGGCGGCCGCCAGAGCGTGGGACCGTTGCCAGCCCAGGAGCGTGCGGTATTTGTGCACCGGGCGATGATAACGCGGGACGCCGGGATGGACGGTCCTTCCTCTTGCGCACCGGTGCTTCCTGTTGCGAGCCGGACGAACCGCTCCCCACTCCCCACCACCCCGGCGAGGTAAGCCGTGCCCCGCATCGTGACCGGCGGCCTGATCCAGATGGCGAACCCGCTGAACGAC
>CAZJZC010000005.1:18616-35399 GCA_964550365.1 uncultured Gemmatimonadales bacterium
TACTTCTGCCCCAGCCAGGACAGCAAGTGGTGCGACACGGCCGAGCCGATCCCCGGCCCGACCGTCGAGCTCATGGCGCGGTACGCGAAGCAGTACGACATGGCCGTCATCGTGCCCATCTACGAGAAGGCCATGGCCGGCGTGTACTACAACAGCGCCGCCGTCATCGACGCCGACGGCAGCTACCTCGGCACCTACCGCAAGAACCACATCCCGCATACCAGCCAGTTCTGGGAGAAGTTCTTCTTCAAGCCCGGCAACCTGGGCTACCCGGTCTTCCGGACCCGGTACGCCACCATCGGCGTGTACATCTGCTACGACCGGCACTTCCCCGAGGGCGCCCGGCTCCTCGGCCTGCACGGCGCCGAGATCGTGTTCAACCCCAGCGCCACCGTGGCCGGCCTGTCCCAGTACCTGTGGAAGCTCGAACAGCCGGCGCACGCCGTGGCCAACGGCTACTTCATGGGCTGCTCGAACCGGGTGGGCACCGAGGCGCCGTGGAACATCGGGCGGTTCTACGGCACCTCGTACTTCGTGGACCCGCGCGGCAACTTCCTGGCCACCGGCAGCGAGGACCGGGACGAGCTGGTCGTGGCCGAGATGGACCTCGACATGATCGAGGAGGTCCGGCGCACCTGGCAGTTCTACCGCGACCGGCGGCCCGACAGCTACGGCGACATGGTGAAGGAGCTGCCCTGATGGGCCTGCTCATCCGGGGCGGGCGCGTCATCACCGCCGACGACGACCGCGCGGCCGACGTCTACTGCGCCGGCGAGACCATCACGCGCATCGAGCCCGGCATCGATCCGGCCGCCCTGCCCCGGGACACCGAGGTGATCGACGCCGCGGGCAAGTACGTGTTCCCCGGCTTCATCGACCCGCACGTGCACATCCACCTGCCCTTCATGGGCACCCACGCGATCGACGACTGGGACTCGGCCAGCCGCGCGGCCCTGGCCGGCGGCACCACGACGCTGATCGAGATGATCTGCCCCGGCCCGGCCGACGGGCCGTACGACGCCTTCGAGACCTGGATGAGCAAGGCCACGGGCGTCGCCGCGGTGGACTGGTCGTACCACATGTCGGTGGTGCGGTACCAGCCCGAGGTGCGCGAGCAGTTCCAGGCGATCGTCAAGGCGGGCGTGGCGTCGTACAAGGTGTTCCTGGCCTACAAGGGCGCCCTCAACCTCGCCGACGGCGACCTGTTCGCCCTCATGGGCGACGCCAGGCGCCAGGGCGTCATCGTCACGGCGCACTGCGAGAACGCCGACGCCATCGACGCCATGCAGGCCGCGCTCCTCGCCGCCGGGAAGACCGGCCCGGAGTGGCACGGTCCCTCGCGCCCGCCGGTTGTCGAGGCCGACGGGGTGCACCACCTGTGTGCCTTCGCCGAGCTGACCGGCGCCCACGTCTACACCGTGCACACCTCGTGCGACGAGGCGGTGCGCGAGGCGCTGGCCGCGCGCCATCGCGGCGTGCGCGTGTGGATCGAGGCCGTGGCGCCGCACCTGGTGCTCGACGAGACCTACGCGGCCAGGCCCGACTTCGCCGGCGCGGCCTACGTCATGAGCCCGCCCCTGCGTCACGCGTCGAACCAGCAGGTGCTGTGGCACGGCCTCCGAAGCCGCGCCATCAGCACCGTGGCCACCGACCACGCGCCCTTCACGCTCGAGCAGAAGCAGATGGGCCGGTCGGCGTTCACGAAGATCCCCAACGGCATCCCCACGCTCCAGGAGCGGGTCGACCTGGTGCACACCAACGGCGTGCGCGCCGGGCGCCTCGACCTCATGACCATGGTGGACGCCTGCGCCACCCAGGCGGCGAAGCTGTTCGGCATGTATCCGCGCAAGGGCACCATCCGGGTGGGCAGTGATGCCGACCTGGTGGTCTACGACCCGGCGTTCGAGGGCACCTTCACGAAGCAGGACAGCCATTCGAAGGCGGCCTACAACGCCTACGAGGGCTGGCCCCGGTCGGGCCGGGCGCACGTGGTGACGGTGCGCGGGCAGGTCCAGGCGCGCGACGGACGGTTCGTCGGGACGATGGGACGCGGGCGGTTCGTGGCGAGAGAGCCGACCCACGGCTGAGACAACCTGGGAGCAGGGAGTGGGGAGTGGGGTCTCGGTTGCGCTCGATGCGCCACTCCCCATCCCCCACTCCCCTGAGGAGACCATGGACTCGAACACCGCCCGCGCGAAGCACAAGGAATTCCTGTTCCCGTGCGTCGCCAACTACTACGAGGAGCCGGTGGTCCTGGTGCGGGCCGAGGGCACCCATGCCTTCGACGCCGACGGCCGCGACTACCTGGACTTCTTCGGCGGCATCCTGACCGTCTCCGTCGGCCACTGTCATCCCGAGGTGGTCGGCGCGGTGCACCGGCAGATGCAGACGCTCGGCCACACCTCGGCCGTCTACCAGACCGAGGGCCAGCTCACGGTGGCCGAGACGCTGGCGCGCCTCACGCCCGGGAAGCTGAAGAAGAGCTTCTTCACCAACAGCGGCACCGAGGCCGACGAGACCGCCGTATTGCTGGCCAAGATCTACACCGGCCGGCAGGAGATCATCGCCCTGCGGCACGGCTACTCGGGACGCAGTCACCTGGGCGTGGCGCTCACGGCCCACGCGCCCTGGCGCCCCGTGCCGACGCAGATCCCGGGCATCAAGCACGGCCTGGCGCCCTACTGCTACCGCTGTCCGCTGGGCCTGACGTATCCCTCGTGCGAGGTGAAGTGCGCCCAGGACCTCGAGGAGCTGATCCGCACCGAGACCACCGGCCGGCCCGCGGCGTTCCTGGCCGAGCCGATCCAGGGCGTCGGCGGCTTCGTGACGCCGCCGAAGGAGTACTTCCAGATCGCCGTGGGCATCGTGCGCAAGTACGGCGGCGTGTTCATCTGCGACGAGGTGCAGACCGGCTTCGGCCGCACCGGCGGCACGTGGTTCGGCATCGAGCACTGGGGCGTGGAACCCGAGATCATGACCATGGCCAAGGGCATCGCCAACGGCTGGCCGGTGGGCGCCACCATCGCCACCGACGAGGTGGCCGACGCCTTCACCGCCCTGTCGCTCTCCACATTCGGAGGCAACCCGGTCTCGATGGCCGCGACCAAGGCCACGCTCGACGTGATGGAGCGCGAGGACGTGCCGAAGCGTTCGGCCGAGCGCGGGGCGCAGCTGCGCGAGGCGCTCGAGGCCATGAAGGAGAAGTACCCGTTCATCGGCGACGTGCGCGGCATGGGGCTCATGCAGGGCGTCGAGCTGGTGGACGACCGCGCCAGCAAGGCGCCGGCCGCGGCGAAGGCCGCCCGCTTCATGGAGGCCTCCAAGCGCCAGGGCATCCTGGTCGGCAAGGGCGGGCTCTACGGCAACGTGCTCCGCATCGCGCCGCCCATGCTGGTCTCGAAGCAGGAGATGGCCGAGGGCATCGCGCGGCTCGACCGTGCGTTCGGCGAAGTCCAGTATCATGACTGAGGCGCGCGACCCCGCGCTGTGGAACGCCGACCTCGGGCCCACGCCGCCCGAGCAGCGGACGTGGTCCACCTGGAACATCGCGGCGCTGTGGGTCGGCATGGCCATCTGCATCCCGACCTACACCCTGGCCTCCAGCCTGGTGGACAGCGGCTGGCCGTGGCAGGCCGCCGTCGGGGCCGTGGTGCTGGGCAACCTGGTGGTGCTGGTGCCGATCGCCCTCAACTCGCACGCCGGCACCCGCTACGGCGTGCCGTTCCCGGTGCTGGTGCGCGCCGCCTTCGGCGTGCGCGGCGCGCAGGTGCCGTCGCTGCTGCGCTCGATCGTGGCCTGCGGCTGGTTCGGGATCCAGACCTGGATCGGCGGCTGGGCCATCTTCAAGCTCATCGAGGCCCTGTGGCCCGGCATCGCCACGCTGCCCGCGGTCCTGCCCGAGGGCCTGGGCCTGCGCACCGGCGAGGCCGTCTGCTTCCTGCTGTTCTGGGCCCTCAACGTCGCGATCGTGATGCGGGGCATGGACTCGATCAAGTTCCTCGAGACCTGGGGCTCGCCGTTCCTCCTCGCCGTGGGCGCGGCGCTGTTCGCCTGGGCCTGGTGGAGGGCCGGCGGCCTGTGGCCCATGCTCCAGAACCCGGCGCCCAAGCCGGGCGCCACGGTGGCCGTCGGCAGCCTGTTCGGCGCGGGGCTCACCTCGGCCGTGGGGTTCTGGGGCACCATGGCGCTGTCGATCCCCGACTTCTCGCGCTACGCCAGGAGCCAGCGGGACCAGGTCCGCGGCCAGGCGCTGGGCCTGCCGGTCACCATGGCGGTGTTCGCCTTCATCGGCGCGGCGGTGACCAACGCCACCGTGGTCATCTTCGGCGAGCGCATCGCCGACCCGGTGCTGCTGCTCTCGCGCGTGGGCGGTCCCGCCACGGTCGTGATCGCCATGCTGGGGCTGTCGATCGCCACGCTGACCACCAACATCGCGGCCAACGTGGTGGCGCCCGCCAACGGCTTCAGCGCGCTGGCACCGGGGCGCATCTCGTTCCGGACCGGCGCCCTGATCACCGCGGTCATCGGCATCCTGATGCTGCCCTGGAAGCTCTACAACGACGCGGCCGCCTACATCTTCACCTGGCTGCTGGGCTACGGCGCCCTGCTCGGCCCGGTCGCGGGGATCATGATCGCCGACTACTTCCTGGTGCGCCGCATGCGCCTCGACGTCGACGCGCTCTACCGCCGGGGCGGCGAGTACGAGTATCGCGCCGGCATCAACTGGCTGGCCATGCTCGCGCTGGCGGTCGGCGTGGCGCCGAGCATCCCCGGCTTCCTCGGGGCGCTGGGCGTGCTCGGCGTGGCCAAGGCCTGGAGCACCGTCTACAACTGGGCCTGGTTCGTGGGCTTCGGCCTCTCGGCCCTGCTGTACGTGGCCGGGATGATCGTGATGGGGAGTGGGGAGCGGGGCGTGGGCCCATCCCGTCGTACCGCCGGCGCCGCGCGCACCGGGGGGTCCACGTGACCACGCCCCATATGGACCCGTTCGCCGACATCGCCCCGCCGCTCACGACCGACGCCGCGCTGGCCGAGGCGCATCGCTGCCTCTACTGCTACGACGCGCCGTGCACCCAGGCCTGCCCGACCCACATCGACGTCCCGGCGTTCATCAAGAAGATCGCCAGCGGCAACCTCACGGGCAGTGCGCGGGTCATCCTGGGCGCCAACCCCATGGGCCACTCGTGCGCCCGGGCCTGCCCCGTCGAGGTGCTGTGCGAAGGCGCCTGCGTGATGAACGCGCGCGACGAGAAGCCGATCAACAT
Organism: uncultured Gemmatimonadales bacterium; assembly: GCA_964550365.1. GTDB lineage: Bacteria > Gemmatimonadota > Gemmatimonadetes > Gemmatimonadales > JACORV01 > DASXPG01. The sequence continues at coordinate 23,881 of CAZJZC010000005.1, forward strand.
CGCCCTGCTCCAGCGGCACGCGACCGACCACGCGCTCGAGCGGGGCCTCGCGCTGTTCACGCCGGGCCCCGACACCGGCCGACACGTCGCCATCGTGGGCGCCGGGCCCGCCGGGCTCTCGTGCGCCCAGGACCTGCGCCGCCTGGGGCACGCGGTGACCATCTTCGAGGCCAAGCCCCGGCCCGGCGGCCTCAACACCTACGGCATCGCCGAGTACAAGCTCAAGGCCCCGACCGCGCTGGCCGAGGCGCAGATGGTGCTGGACCTCGGCGTCACGCTGAAGACCGGCGTGGCGATCGGCCGGGACCTGCCCTTCGACCGCCTGCTCGCGGACTTCGACGCCGTGTTCGTGGCCATCGGGCTGGGCGCCACGCGCGCGCTCGGCATCCCCGGCGCGGACCTGCCCGGCGTGGTGGACGCGCTGACCTTCATCGAGACCCTGAAGACCAGGCCCGCCGCCGAGGTGCCCGTCGGCCGGCACGTGGTCGTCATCGGGGCCGGCAACACCGCCATCGACGCGGTGACCCAGGCCAAGCGGCTCGGCGCCGAGTCGAGCACCATCGTCTACCGGCGCGGCGAGACCGACATGCCGTGCTACGACTACGAGTACGCGCTGGCCAAGCAGGACGGCTGCGGCTTCCGCTTCGAGTGCACGCCCGTCCGGATCGAAGGCGCCACCTCGGTCGAGCGGCTGGTGGTCCGCACGCCGCAGGGCGAGGCGACCATCGCCTGCGACATGGTGATCACGGCGCTGGGCCAGACGCCGATCCCGTTCGCGATCCCCGACGATCCGCGCGTCTTCCGCGGCGGCGACTATGCCAGCGGCGGCGCCGAGATCGTCAACGCGGCGGCCGACGGCGTGGCGGCGGCGAAGCAGATCCACCGGCTGCTGGGAGGGACCCATGGCTGATCTCAGCGTCTCGTTCGCGGGCATCCGCTCGCCCAACCCGTTCTGGCTGGCCTCCGGCCCGCCGACCAACACCTACGGCCAGGTGGCCCGCGCCTTCGACGCCGGCTGGGGCGGCGCCGTCTGGAAGACCGTGGGCGAGCCGATCATCAACGTCTACTCGCGCTACGGCTCGGTGGACTTCGGCGGCCAGCGGATGATGGGCTTCAACAACATCGAGCTCATCAGCGACCGGCCGATCGCGGAGAACCTGAAGGAGATCGCCGAGGTCAAGCGCAACTACCCCGGGCACGCGGTCATCGCCTCGCTGATGGTCGAGAGCAGGCGCGAGGCCTGGCACGACATCATGAAGCGCACCCAGGACACCGGCGCCGACGGCGTCGAGCTGAACTTCGGCTGTCCGCACGGCATGAGCGAGCGCGGCATGGGGAGCGCCGTCGGCCAGGTGCCCGACTACGCCTGCCGGATCGTCGGCTGGGTCAAGGAGGTGGCCACGATCCCGGTCATCGTGAAGCTCACGCCGAACGTGACCGACGTGACCTACGTGGCCCGGGCGGCGCGGAAGGGCGGCGCCGACGCCATCTCGCTCATCAACACCATCAACTCCATCATGGCCGTGGACCTGGACACCTTCGCCCCGCAGCCGTCGGTCGGCGGCCAGGGCAGTCACGGCGGCTACTGCGGGCCGGCGGTGAAGCCCATCGCGCTCAACATGGTGAGCGCCTGCGCGGCCGACGCCGAGGTCGGCCTGCCCATCTCCGGCATCGGCGGCATCGCCACCTGGCGCGACGCGGCCGAGTTCATCGCCCTGGGCGCCACCACCGTGCAGGTCTGCACCGCGGCCATGCACTACGGGTTCCGCATCGTGGAGGACCTGGCCGACGGGCTGTCGAACTGGATGGACGAGCGGGGCCACCGCACCATCGCCGACGTCGCCGGGCGCGCCGTGCCCAACGTGCGCAAGTGGGAGGACCTGGACCTCAACCACTTCACCGTGGCGCGCATCGACTACGACAAGTGCATCGCCTGCGAGCTGTGCTACGCCGCCTGCGAGGACGGCGCCCACCAGGCCATCCGGCGGCACCCGCGCGGCAACGGCGCCCACGCGGTCGAGATCATCGACGAGGCCTGCGTGGGCTGCAACCTGTGTTCGCTGGTCTGCCCGGTCGAGGGCTGCATCAGCATGGTGCGCATCCCCAACGGCGCGCCGAAGGTGACCTGGAAGGACCTCACGGCCGGCCGCGGGAAGCTGGCCGAGCGCCCCGAGCATTTCCACACGGCGAAGTTCGGCTGATGTCCGCCGGCCCCGATCCACGGAGACCCCCGGTGCCCACTGCTCCCGTGTACGCGCCCGTCCGGCTCGCCCGTCACGCGCTCCTGGCCCTCCTGGTGCCCGGCCTGCTCGCCGCGCAGGCGCGCCGGCCGATCACGCACGAGGACCTCTTCCTCATGAAGCGGGTCGGCGCCCCGCTCGTCAGCCCGGACGGCCGCTGGGCCGCCTTCAGCGTGACCGAGCCGGCCTACACCGAGGCCGACCAGTCCAGCGACCTGTGGCTGGTGCCCACCGACGGCTCGGCGCCGCCGCGCCGGATCACCAGCACCCGGGGGGGCGAGGGCGGCCTGGCCTGGAGCCCGGACGGCCGGCGGCTGGCGTTCACCGCCCGCCGCGAGGGCGACGACGCGTCGCAGGTCTACCTGCTCGACGTGACCGGGGGCGGCGAGGCCCAGCGGCTCACCACCCTCGCGACCGGCGCGAGCAGTCCCAGGTGGCGGCCCGACGGCCGCGCCATCCTGTTCACCAGCTCGGTCTACCCGGGCGCCGCGACCGACTCGGCCAACCGCGCCGCGGCCGCCGAGCGCCGCGCCCGGCGCTACAACGCCCGCGTCTACGACGACTTCCCCATCCGCAACTGGGACACCTGGCTCGACGACCGGCGTCCGCACCTGTTCGTCCAGACCCTGGAACCCGCCGGCCGTGCCCGGGACCTCCTGGCCGGCACGCGCCTGGCGGCGATGCCGGGCTTCGGCGGTCAGCTGAGCAACGGGTCGGAGGGGATCAGCGCCGCCTGGACGGCCGACGGCACGGGCATCGTGTTCGCCGCGACGACCAACCGCAACGAGGCAGCGTTCGCCGAGGTGGTGCAGTCGCTGTGGCTGGTGCGCGAAGCGGGCGGCGAGCCCGAACGGCTGACCGACGGGTCGAGCAGCTTCGGCTCGCCGCTTTTCAGCCCCGACGGCACGGCGCTGTACGCCACCATGGAGCCGCAGAGCGAGCACACCTACAACCTCTCGCGCATCGTGACCTGGGCCTGGCCCGCACGGGGCCGGCCGCGGGTGCTCACCGGCGACTGGGACCGCGACCCCTCGGACCTGGAGTTCTCGCCCGACGGGCGCACCCTGTACTTCACCGCCGGCGACGCGGGCCTGGTGCGCCTGTACCAGATGCCCGCGGGCGGCGGGGAGGTGCGCGAGGTCGGCCGCCTGGACGCCGGCGCCTACAGCGGCCTCTCGGCCGGCGGCGCGCGCGGCGCCACGGTGCTCGCGGCGGCGTGGCAGAGCGCCGTCAGCCCCGCGGAGATCGTGCGCATCGACCCGGCGAGCGGGCGGCGCACGGCGCTGACGCGGTTCAACGAGGCGCGGGTGGCCGTCATCGACTGGCAGCCGGTGCGGCACGTCTGGTTCACCTCGAGCCGCGGCCGGCGCATCCACAACCTCATGGTGGTGCCGCCGGGATTCGACTCCACCCGCAGTTACCCGGTCTTCGTGCTGATCCACGGCGGCCCGCACAGCATGTGGACCGACAACCTGGGCCTGCGCTGGAACCCCCACCTGCTCGGCGCACCCGGCTACGTGGTGCTGATGACCAACTACACCGGCTCGACCGGCTTCGGCGAGCAGTTCGCCCGGAACATCCAGTTCGACCCGCTCCAGACGCCCGGCGACGAGCTCAACGAGGCGGTGGACACCGCGCTGGCCCGGTTCCGGTTCCTCGACCGCGAGCGCCTGGTGGCCGGCGGCGCCAGCTACGGCGGGCACCTGGCCAACTGGCTGGCGGTGACGACGACCCGGTACCGGGCCCTCATCAGCCACGCCGGCCTGTGGGACCTCGAGAGCCAGTACGCCACCAGCGACTACACCTACGGCCGCGAGCGCAACGTCGGCGGGCCGCCGTGGGAGAACCACCCGCTGTGGCGCGAGCAGAGTCCCATGCGGCGCGCGGCCAACCTGCGCACGCCGGTGCTGGTGAGCATCGGCGAACGCGACTTCCGGGTGCCGCTCAACAACGCGCTGGAGTTCTGGACCGCGCTCCAGCGCCAGCGGGTGCCCAGCCGGCTGATCGTCTGGCCCACAGAGAACCACTGGATCCTGAACGGTGAGAACAGCCGGTTCTTCTACCGCGAGGTGCATGCCTGGATCGCGCGCTGGCTGAACGCCGCCCCGGCGGTCGGGGGGGCGCCATGAACCGGCGCCTCGCCGCCGTCCTGCCGCTGATGACCCTGGCCGCGCCGCTGGCGGCGCAGGCGCCCGGCCGCGCCGCCCCCGCCGCGGCGCCCCCCGCGCTGTACGCCGAGCTGGACCGGCGCGCCGCGGCCGTGACCGACAGCGTGGTGGCCTGGCGGCGCGACCTGCACGAACATCCCGAACTCTCCAACCGCGAGACCCGCACGGCCGCCGTGGTGGCGGCGCACCTGCGCCGCCTGGGCCTCGAGGTCCGCACCGGCGTGGCCCATACCGGCGTCGTGGGCGTCCTGCGCGGCGGCCGGCCGGGCCCGGTCGTGGCGCTCCGGGCCGACATGGACGCCCTGCCGGTCACCGAGGAGGTGGACCTGCCGTTCCGCTCGCGCGTCCGCACCGTCTACGGCGGCCAGGACGTCGGGGTGATGCACGCCTGCGGGCACGACATGCACGTCGCCATGCTGATGGGCGCCGCCGAGGTGCTGGCCGGCATGCGGGCCCGCCTGCCCGGCACGGTGGTGTTCCTGTTCCAGCCCGCCGAGGAGGGGGCGCCGGCCGGTGAACAGGGCGGCGCGCCGCTGATGATCCAGGAGGGCGCCATCGCCGACCCGGCGCCCACGGCCGTCTTCGGCCTGCACGTGTTCGCCGGCATCCCGACCGGGCGCCTGGACGTGCGGCCGGGCCCGCTGATGGCCAGCAGTGACCAGCTGCGCATCGTGGTGCGCGGCCGGCAGACCCACGGCGCCCTGCCCTGGCGCGGCACCGACCCCATCGTCGTGGCCTCCCAGATCGTCCTGGCGCTCCAGACCATCGCCAGCCGGCAGATCGACGTCACGCTGGCGCCGGCGGTCGTGACCGTGGGCGTGTTCCGGGGCGGGGTGCGCAACAACATCATCCCCGACAGCGTCGAACTGCTCGGCACCATCCGGACCTTCGACGAGGCCATGCGGCGCGACATCCACGAGCGCGTCCGCCGCACGGCGGCCGGCATCGCCTCGGCCGCCGGCGCCGAGGCGGTGGTCCAGATCGGCGTCGGCGCCAACACCGGCGTGACCCTGAACGACACGGCGCTGACCGGCCGCATGATGCCGAGCCTGCGGCGCGCCGCGGGCGAGCACGGCGTGGCGACCGCCCAGCTCACCACCACGGCCGAGGACTTCTCGGCCTTCGGCCAGCGCATGCCGGCCCTGTTCGTGTTCCTCGGGGTCACGCCGCCCGGCGCGACCCAGCCGGTGGCGGCCAACCATTCGCCGCGCTTCTTCGCCGACGAGGCGGCCCTGCCGGTCGGCGTGCGGGCGCTGAGTCACCTGGCGGTGGACTACCTGGCGGGCCGGTAGCGCCGCCCGGACGACCGCACCCGGAGCGCTTCCTGGAGGTCCCATGCACCGTGGACCCGCGCTGACGACCCTGGTGCTCGCGCTGGCGGGCCCGATCGCCCCGGCGGCCACGGCCTCGGACCCGCCGCGCGACTGCACCGGGAGCTACTGGGACGAGCACACCGAACCGGCCGCCCGCCAGCCGCCGGCAGGGTTCACGCGGGCGCTGGTGCTGGATCGCCTCGGCGTCGGTCCCCGGATCTGCGGGTTCGCGGTGAAGCGCTGGGGCCGGGGGTCACTCTACGTCGCGGTCGTCGAGCTGGACCGGGCGCTCGTCGTCGGGGTGTTCGAGGCGGGCGATTCCATCCGGCTGAGGGCCCGGGGCCGCCTGCTCCTTGGCGAGTCGGCGCCCCGCTTCCATCACTTCGACTTCGCGCCCTATCGCATCGACACCGACGAGCTCGCCTTCGGACTGCGCACCGCGCACCGGATCGCCTACGCGGGCGGCGGCGGGCAGTGCCAGGGACTGACCCTGTTCCGCCTGCGGGGCGGCCGGCTCGACCCGATCCTGGCCACCCAGATGGACTACGGCGCGACCATCCGCGGCGCGCCGCTGGACGACGGCACCTACGCCCTCCACGACGTGGCCGCCCGCGCCACGCTGTCGGTCTCGGACCGGCGCTCCGAAGGACTGTTCGAATTCCGCAAGGCGATCCGTCGGTCGGATCAGGATGGCCGGCAGGAGCGGACCGTGGTCCTGCGGTCGCGGGGCGGGCGCTACCAGAGCGAGTCCGACCTGGAACTGCTCGAGGTCAACTGCCTGGTCCCGGGGTTCGACCTGGAGGAGGCGACCCAGCGCCCGCGCTTTCCCGAGTGGGTCGCCTACTGAGCGGTCCGGCTACGGGCGAGCGGGCATTCCTGCCGAGGCGGCCGCGCGCAACGCCACAGCGGCGTTGACGCTTCCCGTGCAGGGGGACGGGAAGGTGCAGGTCAGCCTGACGGACGAGAGCGGCGTGGACTCGAAGCTCAGCCTCACGGTGATGAACGAGCCGTTGACGGAGGGCAGCAGCCGCGGCATGCGGATGTCCTCGAGCTGGCCGCCCATCCAGCCACTCGCTCGCGTACCGCCCAGGAAGGGGCCGCTCGTGACGGCTGACGCGGCGCCATAGCTTGCCGACGTCACCTTGATCTTGCCGTCGTTCCCCTCCCAGTACTCGCCCGTCGTCTGCCGGAACTCGCCCGCTCCCGCGCCGTTCTTGGCGCCCGAGGCGTCGAACGCCACCGTGTTGATGACGATGGCATTGCCGCCGGGCCCGGTCGGCGCCCGGGTGTTCCTGCAGGTCGTGCGGGTGGAACCCGAGAGGCTGGTGCAGCGGTCCATAAGGACCATGCCCTTCCACGTCGGTTCGCCGGGATTCGACCAGAACACGCCGATCAGGTCGATGGTGTCTGCCGGCGACTGCGCGGTATTGATGACGCGGACGTCCACGCCGAATGCGTCCCACCCGGCCGAGAACTGCGGCGCCGGCTGGAGCCCGGCGGGAGCCGGCGCCGACGCCCGGCGCATGACGACGACCGAGTCGGGATCGCCGAACACGACGGGGGCCAGGTCCGAGAGGTCCCCGACCATCGGGAACACCCACTCCCGGTTCGCCATGACCGCGGCGATGCGGGCTTCGCGCTCACCCGGCAGCCATGCCCGCCGGACGGTGATGAACGTCGGGGCGGCACTCACCGTGTCGGGCGGCTGGAGGACGGGTGACGTCACGTCACCGCCGCACGCCGCCGTGCCAAGCAGGCCGGCCATCATGGCCACGACTCCGAGTCCGCGCCGTCCGACTGCCGATTCGCTGAAACCGCTGCTCATAAGTCCTCGCAAGGGAACGTGACGCCTCAAGACTGACGCCATCAAAAATTGACGCACTGGGATACCGGGAGCATTCGGTGCGCGACGCGACGGGAGGTGCGGAGATGCCGGGCGCGACGTGAGTGAACACTCGCGCGCCTTCGCGTGTACGGCGGGTGCCGGAGCGCCGTTCAGCGGGCGGCGGCGGCGCCTGTGACGGCGCCGCCTGCGGTCAACCAGCGCGCGGGAGCGGACATGCGGTTATCAGGATATGCTGACCCGGCCCGGGGAGTGCCCGGTCACGCCCCACGGCTCAGCGGATGCCGTACCACGTGAGCGCGGCGATGGCCAGGAGCACCGCCCAGGACAGGTGACGGCCGCGTGAGGCCACCAGCGCCACGACGGCGCTGATCAGCGCCGTCGCGACGACCACGCTCCCGGCCTGGCCGCGCGTCAGCGTGCCGGAGTCGGCGCGGGCGGTCAGCAGCAGCAGCGCGGCGAATCCCCACCAGGCGACCGTGGTCAGATGCCAGGCGAAGCGGAGCGTGCGGCGGGTGAAGCGGTCGCTGCCGAACAGGTGCGGCAGGTCCGACCTGCGGAACAGGCGCACCAGGATGTAGCGTTCGCCGAGGTACGAGTGCGCCGCGCCGAGGACGATCACCAGCCCCGCGGCGGCGACCAGCGCCGCGTTCATCGGCCGATCGGCGGCATGACGGGCCGTAAGGGCGCGCGGCGCACCGCGAGGTCCTCCGCGTTCACCATCGAGTCCGGATGCGGGTCTGACGGCATCGCCGGCCCCGCGTCAGCGCCCCACCCAGCTGATCCGGTAGATCCGACCGCCCGCGTCGTCGCTCACGTACAGCGACCCGTCGGGCCCGACGGCGAGCCCGGTCGGGCGGTTGCGGGCATTGCCGGTGCCCGGACCGCGGAAACCGTCGGCGAAGACCCGCCACGCACCGCTCGGCCGCCCGTTCGCCATGGGCTGGAACACCACGTTGTAGCCCTGCTGGGGCAGGGGCGCCCGGTTCCACGACCCATGGAACGCGATGAACACCGCGCCGCGATACTCGGCCGGGAACCGCGTGCCCCGGTAGATCAGCAGGGCGTTGGGGGCGTAGTGCGCCGGGTAGTCGGCCAGCGGCTGGCCGGTGGCCGCACAGCGGCCCACCGCGCTGCCATCGCCGCCGTACTCGGGAGTGAGGATCTTGAGCCGCAGGTCGGAATCGTACATGCAGTACGGCCAGCCGTAGTCCACGCCCTCGTCGATCCGGAAGAACTCCTCGGCCGGCTTCTCGGCGTTCTGGGCCGGGGTGTAGAGCGACGGCCACATGCGGGCCAGGTCGTCGCGCCCGTGCGAGACGCCGTACAGGGCGCGTGCGCCCGGATCGTACGTCAGCGCCACCACGTTGCGCAGACCCGTCGCCCAGCGGCGGCCGGACGCCTGCGTCTGACCGGTGCGGCCGGCGTCGAAGCGCCAGATGCCGCCCGAACTGTCGAGCAGGGGGCACGGATCGAGGCCCGGCGAGCCCGGGACCCGGTCGCGTTCCTGGCAGGCGTTGGACGGCGCGCCGATGTTGACGAACAGCGCGCCGCCGCCGAGGGCGATGGACTTGGCGGCATGCTGGCGACGGTTGAGGAGGCCGCTCACGATGGTGTCCGGCCCGCCCGCGGGCAGCAGCGTGCCCGGCGTCAGCCGCCAGCGCACCACGGCGTCGTCGATGCCCAGGTACAGGTCGTTCCCCTCCAGCGCGATCCCCGAACCCAGCCCCAGGCCGGCGCCGAAGATGCTGACCGTCTCCGCCCGGCCGTCGCCGTCGGCGTCGCGCAGGGCCGCCACGCCCAGGGCGCCGCGACCGCGCAGGGCGGCGTACACGTCGCCGCCGGCGCTCACCACGATGTGCCGGGGCTGGGGCAGCGACTCGGCCACGACCACGGCGCAGAAGCCGGCCGGCAAGGTCAGGCCGGCGTTGTCGGCCGCGCAGGGCGCTCGCCTGGCCTGCGCCAGGGCCGCCACGGCCGTGCCGCAGGCGAGCGCGGTCGCGAGGGCAGCCACACGGCGAAGATGGAGTCGGTTCATGAAGGAGAGTGTAACGCGCCGACCGGCCGGATGGCTACCCTTATCCGGCGAGGCCTGGGGGCGAGGCTCGCGATCCCTGCGGACCGGCTCCGAACAGCGACATCCTGAGCCGATGCCAGCCACGATCGGTGTCGCCAGGACCATGCCTGGGTCAACCGACGCATAACGACATCATTGTTATAGTGTCGTGATACTGTCTCTGTTAGTATCACGCCATTATCTCGACACCAACGACACGGTCTCGCGGTGGCTAGCCCAGCAACTTGCGGCCTATCGCGCGCCCGATGAACCGCAGGCGGTCGCGCCACGGGAACCGTGCCAGGTTGGTCTTCACCACGCCCCGGGTGAACCAGGTCTTCTCGCCGTAGTCGATGGCGCAGTCCACCACCACCGGCAGGCCCCCGGCCGCCACTGTCGCGGCCTGTTCCAGCGCCCAGTTGATGCCGTCGTCGCCGTCGAGCCGCACGCAGGCGACGCCGAGCCCGGCGCACAGCGCGCCGAGGTCGTAGTCCGGCAGTTCGCTGGCGGTCTTGCGGTTCATGGCCACGCTCTGGAACTGCGCGATCTGGGCCAGTTCGCGGTCCCGCAGGACCACGAACACCGCCCCCACGCCCTGGTGCATCGCGGTGAGCAGTTCCAGGCCGGTCATGAGGAACGCGCCGTCGCCCACCAGGGCCACCACGTTGCAGTCCGGCCGCGCCAGCCGGGCCCCGATGGCGGCCGGCACCGAGTAGCCCATGCAGGAATAGTCCACCGGCGCCAGGAACTGGCCCGGCCGCTCCAGCGTCAGCATCTCCATGGCGATGAACGTGCCGTTGCCGCTGTCGCTGGCGTAGATGGTCTCGGGGCCGAACCGGTCCTGGAGGGCCGAGATCAGCCGCCAGGGTGACACCCGCGACTCGGCGCGGGCGGCCCAGGCGTCCCGCACCGCCGCCCTGCCGGCCGCGATCCTGAGGCGCAGGGCCTCGTCCTTCGGCTTCTGCTCCAGCACGCCGAGCAGGGCCCGCATCACCTCGGCCGCATCGCCGACGATGGGCAGGTCGGTCTCCACGTTGCGGCCGAGCGCCGCGGGTTCGATGTCCACGTGCACCAGCGGCCGCGGGGGCCGGAGGCCGAAACTGCCGGTGGCGACCTCGCCGAACCGACAGCCGATGGCGATGGTCGCGTCACACCCGGCCGCGATCTCGCGGGCGAAGGGCGGCGCGGCGTCGCCGAACCCGGGCCACAGGGCCAGCGGATGCGATTCGGGGAACACGCCCTTGCCGGAGAACGTGGTGCTGACCGGCGCCTCCAGCCGCCCGGCCAGCTCGAACAGGAGGTCGGCGGCGCCCGCCGCCCCCATGCCCGCGTAGATCAGGGGCCGCCGCGCGCGGCCCAGGATGTCGGCCGCCCGCGCCACCTGGGCCGCGTCGGCCGCCGGCAGGGGCAGCTGCGGCGGCGCGTCGAACACGCCGTCGTGGGTGAACAGGTAGAGGTCGGCCGGCACCTCGACGAACACCGGGCCGGGCGCGCCGGCCCGCGCCACGCGGCAGGCCTCGCGGATGGTGCCGTAGAGCTCCTCGCCTCTCAGGGGCAGGAACTGGGCCTTGGTCACGGGCCGCACCAGCGCCTGCTGATCGATGTCGTGCAGCTGGAACGAGCGGCCGGTGTCGCGCCGGATGCCGCAGCCCAGCACCAGCATGGGCACCGTGTCCATGAACGCCTCGGCCACGCCCGACAGCGCGTGCGTCAGCCCCGCGCCCGGCACCACGTTGGCGCACGCCATCCGCCCCGAGGCCCGCCACACGCCGTCGGCCATGAACCCGGCGCTCTGTTCGTCCGTCACCAGCACCGTCCGCACCGAGCGCGAGGTCGCCAGCGCGTCGTACAGCTCGATGTTGTGGGTCCCGGGAATGCCGAAACAGAAGGGGATGCCCT
>CAZJZC010000006.1:0-33835 GCA_964550365.1 uncultured Gemmatimonadales bacterium
CGGCGGCCGACAGCGTGGTGGTGGCGCTGGACATCTGGCAGGACGAACGCTGGCGGCCGTGGGGGCCGGGCGAGTACGTCATGGTGCGCCGGCGCCCGTGACGGCGCGGCGCGGCGTCAGAGCGCGGCGACCCGCTCGGGCGGCCAGTGCTCGCAGACCTCGAGGTCGGAGCAGGTGCGGCACGAGCGGCGGATGATCTCGTAGCCCAGCAGTTCGGTGAGCGGCGCCAGGTAGCCGTCGCGCACCGGCTCGTCGGTCATCAGGGCCGTGCTGAGGTACTTCTTGTTGTAGTCGGGGAACACCGTGGTGACGACGGCGTCCGGCCCCAGCCGGTCCTGCACCATGAGCGCCCCGATCAGGTTCGCGCCCGACGAGATCCCGACGCCGAGGCCGAGCCGCGCGGCCAGCGCCTGCGCCATCAGGATCGCGTCGCCGTCCTGCACGGCGACGACGGCGTCGAGTTCCTCGAACCGCACGATCGGCGGCACGAACTCGTCCGAGATGCCCTGGATGCGGTGCGACCCCACCTTGTGGCCGGTGCTCAACGTGGGTGACTCGGCCGGCTCCACCGGATGCACGGCGACGCCGGGCCGGCGGGCCCGCAGGGCACGGCCCACGCCCATGACCGTGCCGCCGGTGCCCACGCCGGCCACGAAGGCGTCGGGCGCCAGGCCCAGCTCGCGCAGCTGCCACCAGATCTCGGGCCCCGTGGTCTCCTCGTGCGCCTGGACGTTGGCATCGTTGGCGAACTGCCGCGGCAGGAACACGCCGTCGCGGCCGGCGGCACAGGCCTCGGCCTTCGCGATACTGCCGCGGAAGCCGCCCTCGTCCCGGCTCACGGGCACCACCTCGGCGCCGAACGAGCGGATCAGGGCGACCCGCTCCCGGCTCATCCAGTCCGGCATGAAGATGATGACGCGGTGGCCCAGCGCGCGGCCGATGGCCGCGAACGAGATGCCGGTGTTGCCGCTGGTGGCCTCCGCGATGATGTCGCCGGGAGCCAGGTCGCCGGCGTCCCGCGCCGCCCGGATGACGTGCAGCGCCATCCGGTCCTTGATCGAACCGGTGAGGTTGTGCTGTTCGAGCTTGGCGAACACGTCGCGGATGCGTCCGTCGTACCGCAGGCGCAGGCGCAGCAGCGGCGTGTTCCCCACCGAGCGGGACAGCGAGCGGAGTGCCAGGTCGGTGTGCGCCACGGTGCAATCCCGGCGGATCGGCGTGACGGTTCCCGGAACGGGGCGTGAAGGTCCCTTCAGGGCCGCGGGTTGCCCCGGCGGGCCGTCACCGGCGAGCTTCCCCGTTCGCCGTCGTCGGCGTCAGCGGCGCCGGCCCACGGTCACGGCACATCCACCGGACGCACGTCAGGAGACCGCGTGAACCTCAGGTACCGCGCCGCCGTCACACTGCTCAGCGCCGCGCTGGCCGCTCCGGCGGCGTTCGCGCAGACCTTCCGCACCGACGATCCGGTGATCCGCCGCATCTGGTCCGAGGGCATGGGCCAGTCGCAGGCGCCCCGCCTCGCCCAGGTGCTCATGGATTCCATCGGGCCCCGGCTCTCGGGCACGCCGAACTACCAGGCCGCGGTCGACTGGCTGACGCGCACCTACCAGGGCTGGGGCGTCACCGCGCGTGCCGAGCGCTACGGCACCTGGCGCGGCTGGCGCCAGGGCGCGGCGCACCTCGACCTCGTCGCCCCGCGGGTGCAATCGCTGGAGGTGAAGCTGCTGGCCTGGAGCCCGGGCACGGGCGGCCGGGCGGTGGAGGGCGACGCCGTGGCGCTCCCGCTGCTGCCCGATTCGGCCGCGGCCCGCGACTGGCTGCGCACGGTCCGGGGCCGGTTCGTCCTGGTCTCGGCGCCCGAAGTGATGTGCCGCGCCATGCAGGAGCTCGAGCGCTTCGCCCGCCCGGCCACCATCGGCCGGCTCCAGGCCGAGCGCTCGGCGATCCAGCGCGACATGGCCCTGCGGGTCCGCGCCTTCGGCGGGACCGCCCAGCTGCACCGGCGGCTCGAGGAGGCCGGCGTGGCCGGCATCGTCACCTCGCTGTGGTCGGGCGGATGGGGCGTGAACAAGATCTTCGGCGCGACGGCCGAGCGGGTGCCGACCGTGGACCTCTCCTGCGAGGATTACGGCCTGGCCTGGCGGCTGGCGACCAACGGCCAGGGCCCGCGCCTGCGGCTGTCGGCGGAGGCCCAGGCGCTCCCGGACGCCCCGATGTTCAACGTCATCGCGGAACTGCGCGGCAGCGAACTGCCCGACGAGTACGTGGTGCTCTCGGCCCATCTCGACTCGTGGCACGGCGCCACCGGCGCCACCGACAACGGCACCGGCACCATCACCATGCTGGAGGCCATGCGCATCCTGCGCGCGACCTACCCGCAGCCGCGGCGCACGATCCTGGTGGGCCACTGGGGCGGCGAGGAGCAGGGCCTCATCGGCTCGCGCGCCTTCACCGAGGACCACCCCGAGGTCCTGCGCGGCCTGCAGGCCGCCTTCAACCAGGACAACGGCACCTGGCGCATCGAGTACCTCCAGGCCCAGGGCTTCCTGCTGGCCGGCGGCTCGCTGGCGCGCTGGCTGGCGCAGATCCCCGACCAGCTGACCGACTCCCTGCGGCTCGACGTCCCGGGCGGCCAGGAACTCGGCGGGAGCGACCACGTCTCGTTCGTCTGCAACGGCGTGCCGGGCTTCCGCCTCCAGTCGAGCTATCCCGAGTACCGCCAGTACACCTGGCACACGAATCGCGACACCTACGACAAGATCGTGTTCGACGACCTCAGGCAGAACGCCACCCTGACGGCGATGCTCGCCTACCTCGCCAGCGAGGACCCCGAGCGCGTCTCGCGCGCGCGGTCGGTCCTGCCGCCGGGCGCCGGCGGCCAGCCGCGCGACTGGATCGCGTGCAGTCCGGCGCGCCGGGCGTACACGCCGCCCGCGCGCTGACCCACCCGCGTCGCGCGAGGAAAACCGCACACGCCGCGCCGCCGAGCCCGTCACCATGGGCGCGGCGGCCCGGTTACATTGCGGAACGGGTGCCGCGTGCGCCCGCCCGGAGAATCCGAGCATGCCCGATACGACACCCCCGGCCCTCCGCGTCCCCGCCGACCCGCCGTTCCAGCCGGACGGACGGACGGGCACGCGCGACCGCCGCCGCGGCAGCCGCATCCAGTCCGCCGTCTACCGGATCTCCGAGGCCGCCCACACCACCGCCAGTCTCGACGACCTGTACGCCGCGATCCACCGGATCGTCGGCGAGCTCATGCCGGCCGCCAACTTCTACTTCGCCCTGCTCGATCCCGACACCGGCCTGCTGACGTTCCCCTACTTCGTCGACGAGACCGACCCGGCCCCGGCGCCCAAGCGGCCCGGGAAGGGCCTCACGGAGTACGTGCTGCGCACCGGCCGCCCGGCGCTGGTCACGCCCGAGCGCATGCGCGAATTGCGCGAGGCCGGTGAGGTGGACCTGGTCGGCGCCGATTCCATCGACTGGATGGGTGTGCCGCTCACCGCCGAGGGCCGGGCGTTCGGCGTGCTGGTCGTGCAGACCTACACGCCCGGCGTGCGGTACACGGAGGAGATGCGGGACGTCCTGCAGTTCGTCTCGACCCAGGTGGCGATGGCGATCGAGCGGAAGCGGCACGAGCAGACCCTGCGGGACACGCTGGAGCGGGTCCGGGTCCAGGCCGCGGCCCTGGGCGCGGCCGCGAACGCCATCATGATCATGGACCGCGAGGGCCGCATCGAATACGCGAACGAGGCCCTCTGCCTGCTGACGGGGTACCGGCTCGACGAACTGGTCGGCGAGCGGCCGCGCATGCTGCGGGGACCCGAACACGACGAGGCCCTCGCCGCGCGGCTGTGGGCCGCACTGCGCGCCGGCCAGGTGTGGCGCGGGTCCATGTCGAACCGGCGCAAGGACGGCTCCTGGTACGAGATCGAGACCACCATCACGCCGTTGCGCGACGAGGGGGGCGCGATCACCCGCTTCGTCGCCGTGGCGCAGGATGTCTCCGAGCGCAAACAGGCCCAGCAGCAGCTGGCCATCCAGGCCGCGGCGCTCGACGCGGTGGCCAATGCCATCGTCATCACCGACCGCGAACTGCGCATCGAGTGGGTCAACAGCGCCTTCATCGCCCTGACCGGCTACCGGCCGCACGAGGTGGTCGGCCACACGCCCGAATTCCTGCGTGCCGGCACGGCCGACGCCGGTACCTTCGCGGAGACCGCGGCCGCGGCGCTCGCCGGCGGGTCCTGGCGGCGGGAGGTGGTCAACCGGCGCAAGGACGGCTCGACCTACATCGTGGACGTGGCGTTCACGCCGGTCCGGGATGCCGCGGGCGCCATCATCCGCTACGTCGGCGTCGGCCAGGACGTCACGGCGCGCCGCCAGCTGGAGGAGCAGCTGCGGCAGGCCCAGAAGCTCGAGGCCATCGGCCAGCTCGCCGGCGGCGTGGCCCACGACTTCAACAACCTGCTCACCACCGTGCTCGCCGCCGCGTCGCTCCTGCGGGAGGCCCTGCCCGCCGACTCGCCCGCCCAGCCCGACGTGACCGCGATCCTCGACGCCGCCGACTACGGCAGCGACCTGACCCGGAAGCTGCTGGCCTTCAGCCGCCGCCAGCCGCTCGAACTGCGCGCCGTCGCCCTCGACGCCCACGTCCAGGCGTTCACGCGGATGGCGCGCCGCCTCGTCCCCGAGCACGTCACCGTCAGCGTCACCACCCCCGACGGCGACACCGTGGTGCGGGCCGACCCCGGCGCCGTGGACCAGATCCTCATGAACCTGGTGACCAACGCCCGCGACGCGATGGCGGAGGGCGGCCGGATGTCCATCGAGCTGGCGCGGGCGCGCTTCGACGACGACCGCGTGGCGCGGCAGGGCTGGGGCAAGCCGGGAGACTACGCCGCCCTCACCGTGCGTGACACCGGCACCGGGATCGACGACGAGGTCCGCCGGCGGATCTTCGAGCCGTTCTTCACCACCAAGCCCGTCGGCCGCGGCACGGGCCTCGGGCTCTCGATGGTGTACGGGCTGGTCAGGGAGCACGGCGCCTTCATCGACGTCGAGAGCGTCGTGGGCCGCGGCACCAGCGTGACGGTGTACTTCCCCGCCGTCGCCGCGCCGGAGGATCCGGCGGCCGCACAGGACGCCTCGCTGCCGCGGGGGACCGAGTCGATCCTGCTGGTGGAGGACAACGCCGCCCTGCGCGAGACGGCCACGCGGGTGCTCGAGCGCTACGGCTACCGGGTCCGGGTCGCCGAGGACGGCGATCGGGCGATCGCGATCCTGCGCGCCGGTCCCGTGCCGGACCTGGTCATCAGCGACATCGTGATGCCCCGGCTCGGCGGACCGCAGCTGCTGGCCGCCATGCGGGCGTCCGGACTCGCCACCAGGATGATCTTCACCAGCGGCTATGCCACGCCGGAGGTCCGTGCCCAGCTGGCCGACGAGCCCGACATCCCGTTCCTCGCCAAGCCCTGGGTCATCGCGGCCCTGCTCCAGACCGTCCGCAGGACCCTGGACGCCTAGGGCAGACTCCGCACGATCACCACGGTGCCGGCCGCGAACGAGACCGCCAGGATCGCCGGCCGCGTCCAGCCGCTGTCGAGGAACCGCCGGGTGCGGTGCGAGATCAGGTAGCCCAGCGGCACGCCGGGCAGCAGCGCCAGCGACAGCAGCGCCTCCTCCCGGCCGAAGCGCCCCACCGCCCAGAGCCCGATCAGCGAGATCACGACGCCGGCCACGAAGAACGCCGAGAGCGTGGCGCGGATGCTCGGTCCGTCCTCGCGCTGGTAGACCAGCGCCATGGGCGGTCCGCCGACCGACGTCGTGGTGCCCATGAATCCCGCCAGCGTGCCGGCGCCGAACAGCGTGCGCGGTCCGGGCGCCAGGTGCAGGCCGCTGGCGCTGAGGGCCACCGACACCACGATGAGGATGCCGAGCGCCAGCTCCAGGTGCGTGGTCGGCAGCAGCCGCAGGACCAGCGCCGCGGCCACGGTCCCCAGCACCCGGCCGGGAAGTGAGAAGCCCAGGTCCCGCCAGCGGATGGACCGGTGCTCGCGCCGCGCCACCATGAGCGTCAGCACCAGCGAGGCGACCAGCATGGGCCCCGGCACCAGCCGGGGGTCGATGAGCAGCAGCAGCGGGGCGCCCAGCAGGCCGAGCCCGAAGCCGACCGAGCCCTGCACCGCGCTCCCGGCCATGACCACGGCCGCTGCCGCCAGCGCGGCGCCGGGCGTCACCCCCGTTACTCGAGCCGGCCGGTGCGCAGTTCGCGCACCACGCGCCCCGCGCCGTACGCGGACGTGAGCGCCGCGTCGATGGCGCGCGCGTCCACCATCACGTTGCGCCCGCGTTCGGGCAGGAAGATGTAGTCACGCACCAGGGCGTTCACGTTCCGGTCGAAGTTGAGCCCCACCAGCCTGAGGTCGCTGGTCACCGCCGGCGAACCCGAGTTGCCGCCGTAGGTGTCCGCCGTGGACACGAAGTTCAGCGGCGTACCGAGGTCGAGACCCGCCGGCGGGGTGCGCCAGCGGTGCGGCAGGTCCCAGTCGGTGCCGGGGCCGTTCGAGCGGTAGCGGTCGTAGATGCCGTAGAACGTCGTCCAGGCCGGCGCCAGCGTGCCGTTGTACGCGTACCCCTGCACCACCCCGTCGGCGATGCGCGGCGAGGAACTGCCGTCGGGCGGCACGCTGTCGCCGTAGACCGCGTACCGCGCGCGGCCCAGGTCGGCGGCGAGCGCGCCCTCGGTCACGGCCAGGCCCGCCAGCGCGCGTTCCATCTCCAGGGCGGGCGGCACGATGGCCTGCGCCAGGACGACCGCGGCGTCGTCCGCCGGCGGCGTGCCGTCGGCCAGCGACCGCGACGCGACCGGGTCGGCCAGCATGCTCGTCGCCAGCAGGCGGTCGGCCGCCGCCTCCGCGCTGGTGCCGGCGAGCGCCGCGAGCGTGATGGGGTGCCGCGGACCGTAGGCGGCCGCGATATCGGCCAGCTGGAGCGCCAGGAAGCGCCGCTCGAGGTCGCGCGGCCACGCCGCGGAGCGCTCGAACCGCTGGCGGAACACCGCGACGGAGTCGGCCGGGCCGTTCCGGATGCGCCAGGCCCAGTACGCCCGCTGGAGCGTGCCCGAGCCCGCCGACGCGCTCACCAGCTGGCCGAACGCGCGGTACGGCGCCTCGTACCGGCGCTTCTGCGCCTGGAGGGCGGCCACGCGCGCGAACAGCTGGCCGTAGCGAGGCCGCAGGTCCGGCCGCGCGGCGATCGCCTGGACGAGCCGGCCCTCGGCGTCCTGCCGGCGCGCCATGATGGTGGCGTCGTGGAGCGCTTCCAGCCGGCCGCCCAGGCTCTTCTCCGAGTTCGACAGCCCGAACATGCGGTTGCGGATGTCGAGCGACTCGGCCTCGGCGGGGTACGCCGCGCGGTAGGACCGCATGGCCTCGAGCCGCGAGCGCAGGAAACCGAGCTGGGCCGGCACGCTCACGTCCCTGAGATACGCCAGCTGGGCCATGGTGGTGAGCCGGGCCGTCTGGCCCGGATTGCCGATGACGAAGACCGCGTCGCCGGCCCGCACGCCGTCGCCGCCCCAGGCGAAATGGTCGGGCGTGGCGAGCGGCCGGCCGTCGCGGCCCCAGGCCCGGAGCACGGCGAAGTCCAGCGCGTAGCGCGGGTAGGTGAAGTTGTCCGGGTCGCCGCCGAAGAAGCCCATCTGGAGCTCGACCGCCGCCACGAAGCGGATGTCGGTCAGCCGCCGGAACACGTAGGCCGACGTGCGCCCGCCGCTGTAGAGGGGCACGATCTGCACCCAGATCGAATCACCCGACCCGGCGTACCGCTCGCCGAGGCGGCGGCGCACCGACGCCGATGCCTCGCGCCGGGCCGCCTCGCGCCCGGCGTCGTCAGGCGCGCGGTCCACCGCCGCGTTGACCTCGTCCGAGACGTCGAGCGCCGCCAGCAGCTGGTCGGCGTAGAAGCCCGGGATGCGGCGCTCGTCGGCCAGGGTCGCGGCGACGAACCCGCTGTCGAGCAGGGTCTCGCCCGGACGCTGGACCGCGGGCAGGCGCCCCCGGACGCAGTGGTGGTTGGTCACGATGAGCCCGTGCGGCGAGACCAGCCCGGCCGAACAGCCCGGGATGCGCAGGGCCGCCATCCGGGCCCGCGCGAACCAGGCCGAATCGGCGGCGAACCCGTAGGTCCGCGTGAAGTACGCGGATGGCGCGTTCTCGAAGGTCCACATCCGGCCGAGGTCGAAGCGGCCGGCGCGCAGGCTGTCGGGAACCTGCTGGGCGGCGAGCGGCGCCGCCAGCGGCAGCAGCGCGATCGTGAGCACGGAGCGAAGGCGACGGGCACGGCGACGCATGGGGCGACCTTCCGGACGTTGGCGGGACACGGACGAGGCTGAACGGTACCGCGTCACGCCGCGGCCGCGCAAACCCGACGTTGCGCCCGGCGGCCGCGCGGCGGCACCTTTGGCCGCATGCCAGCCCCGCACCCGCGCTAGCGTGGCACTCCCGCGCAACGATACCCGCGTCATCGCGGCGTGGAGCCTGTACGACTGGGCCAACTCGGCGTTCACGACGCTGGTGGTGACCTTCGTCTACGCCACCTACTTCACCAAGGCCATGGCGCCCGACGAGATCACCGGCACCGCCCTGTGGTCCCGCAGCGTGGCGCTCACCGCGCTGGTGGTCGCCGTCAGTTCGCCCATCCTCGGCGCCATGGCCGACCGCGCCGGCCGCCGGCGGCGGTACCTGGCCGTCACCACCGCCGTGTGCGTCCTGGCCACCGCCCTGCTGGCATTCGTGCCGCCGGGCCGGGCGAACGGCATCGTCATCGCGCTGACCCTGGTGACCATCGCCAACATCGCGTTCGAGCTGGGCAACGTGTTCTACAACGCCTTCCTGCCCGACATCACCACGCCCGAGCGGCTGGGCCGCGTGTCGGGCTGGGGCTGGGGCCTGGGCTACGTCGGCGGACTCGCCTGCCTGGTGCTGGCGCTGGTGGGCTTCGTGCGCCCCGAGACGCCGTGGTTCGGCATCGCGACGGCCGAGGGCTTCAACGTGCGGGCCACCAATCTCCTGGTGGCCGCGTGGTTCGGCGTGTTCGCCCTGCCGTTCCTGTTCACGGCCCGCGGCGAGACCAGGCCCGAGGGCGGCGGCGGCGGCGGCGTGGCCGCCGCGATCGCCGAGATCCGCCGGTCGTTCGCCGAGGTGCGGCGCTTCCGCGACGCCGCCCGCCTCCTGCTCGCGCGGGTGTTCTACAACGACGGCCTGGCCACCATCTTCGCCTTCGGCGGCATCTACGCCGCCGGCACCTTCGGCATGGACTTCGCCGACATCCTGGTCTTCGGGATCGCGCTCAACGTGGCCGCGGGCCTGGGCGCGTTCCTCTTCGGCTTCGTGGACGACCGCATCGGCGGCAAACGCACCATCATGCTCAGCATCCTCGCGCTCTCGGGAGCCACGGCGCTCGCCGTCTGGGCGCCCGGGCGCACCTGGCTCTGGGTGGCCGGCGTGCTGGTCGGCATCTTCGCCGGACCCAACCAGGCCGCCAGCCGCTCCCTGCTCGGACGGTTCGTGCCCGACGGCCGCGAGAGCGAGTTCTTCGGCTTCTTCGCCTTCTCCGGCAAGCTGGCCAGCTTCCTCGGCCCCGCCCTGCTCGGCGCCTTCACCCAGGCCTTCGACAGCCAGCGCGCGGGCGTGGCCTCGGTGCTCGGCTTCTTCCTCGTGGGCGGCCTGATCCTGATCTCGGTCGACGAGCGCCGCGGCATCGCCGCGGCCGCCGAGGGCTAGCGGTCCGGGAACCGAGGGCCGGCGGCGGGCGTTATATTGAGTGCTCACCCAACCAACGCACCGCGTTTCAATCCGCACACGGAAGGGATCCGCCATGCTGAGGACCGTCCTGACACTCGCCGCCGCCGCCGTCCTGGCGGCACCCGCCGCCGCCCAGCAGGCCGCCGGCGAGGCGATGCCCGAGTACTATCGTGACGTGCAGATGCGGGCGCTGGAACTCCAGCGTCGCACCCTGCTCGCCATGGCCGACTCGATGCCCGAGCGCCTCTACCGCGATCGCGCCACGCCGGCCCAGCGCGACTTCGCCGAGCAGGTCGCGCACACCGCCGGCGCCGTGGCCATGATCGGCAACCGCGTTCTCGGCATCACGCCCGGGGCGACCCTGCCCGACACCGCAGCCGCGCTGAACTCCAGGGCCGGCCTTCGCTCCTTCATCAACGCCAGCTATGATTGGGCCGCCGCCGGGCTCCGCAACCAGACCGCGGCCCAGCGCGCGCAGATCGTGAACCTGTTCGGCACCCGGATGCCCGGCTGGCAGGTGTGGGACGAACTCCACCAGCACACCTTCTGGACCGCCGGCCAGATCGTGGCCAACTTCCGCAAGCACGGGATGGCGCCGCCGCCCTTCGGGTTCTTCTAGACCGACCCCGCCGCACCGCGGAGCGCGCGATGGACGAGCTGCTGCACGACGCCGCCCATCGCGCGCTCCGGTATCTCCACGACCTCGACCGGCGCCGCGTGGCCCCCGATGCCGCCTCGCTCGCGGCGCTGGCGCGTTTCGACGAACCCCTGCCCGACGGCCCGACCGACCCCGCCGACGTCCTGCGCCTGCTGGACGAGGCCGGCTCGCCCGCGACCGTGGCCAGCGCCGGCGGGCGCTACTTCGGCTTCGTCATCGGAGGCGCCCTGCCCGCCACGCTCGCCGCCAGCTGGCTGGCCGGCGCCTGGGACCAGGACGCCGGCATGAGCGTCGCCGGGCCGTCGGCCGCCCGCATCGAGCTGGTCGCCGAACGCTGGCTGCTCGACGTCCTCGGCCTGCCGGCGGGAGCCGCGGCGGGATTCGTCACCGGCGCCACGATGGCGAACTTCACCGGGCTCGCCGCGGCCCGGCACGCCGTGCTCGAACGGGCGGGGTGGGACGTCGAAGCGCGCGGGCTGTTCGGCGCGCCGCCCGTCACCGTCGTCGTGGGCGAGGAGGTCCACGTCAGCGTCCTCAAGGCGCTCGCCATGCTCGGCCTGGGGCGCGAACGCGTGGTGCGGGTGCCGACCGACGGACGCGGCGCCATGCGCGCCGACGCCTTCCCGGCCCTCGACGGTCCGGCGATCGTCTGCCTCCAGGCAGGCAACGTGAACACCGGCGCGTTCGACCCGGCCGGGGCCATCTGCCCGCGGGCGCGCGAAGCCGGCGCCTGGGTCCACGTGGACGGCGCCTTCGGCCTGTGGGCCGCCGCCGCCCCGGCCCGGGCGCATCTCGTGCGCGGGTTCGAGCAGGCCGACTCGTGGGCCACCGACGCCCACAAGTGGCTCAACGTGCCCTACGACAGCGGCATCGCCGTGGTGAAGGACCGCGCGGCCCTGCGCGCGGCGATGGCGGCCGGCGCCGCCTACCTGGTGCGCGACGAGCATCGCGATCCGGCCGACGCCACGCCCGAACTCTCGCGGCGCGCGCGCGGCGTCGAGGTCTGGGCCGCCCTGCGCTCGCTGGGGCGCGCCGGCCTGGCCGACCTGGTCGAGCGGTGCTGCGGCCACGCGGCACGCTTCGCCGAGGCCCTCGCCGCGGCGGGCCACACGGTGCTCAACGACGTCACGCTCAACCAGGTGCTGGTCGCCTTCGGCGACGACGCGACCACGCGCCGCGTCGTCGCCGCGGTCCAGGCCGACGGCACCTGCTGGGCCGGCGGCACCACCTGGCAGGGGCGCGCCGCGATGCGCATCAGCGTCTCGTCGTGGCGCACCACCGACGATGACGTCCGGAAAAGCATCGAGGCGATCCTGCGGATCGCCTCGAGCTGATCGGACCGCCAGCCCCGCCGGGGCGCTAGAACCAGATCCGCGTCGCCAGCACCGGCCCGCCGAACGCGGGGCTCGACCCCATCTTCATCCAGTGCCAGCCGGCCTGCACCTCCACGCGGCCCAGGAAGACCGAGCCGGTGGTGTTGACCTCGCGCAGGGCGAAGTAGTGCTCCCCGTTCCACGACAGGGCGGCCACCCGGCCGGTCACGTTGGCGCCCAGCGGCCGCGCCGGGAAGACCTGGAGCCCGAGACTGCCCTCCGGCCCCGCCGTGGACGTGCCGTCGCCGAGGAACACGCCGCGGACGCCGCCGCCCGCCGTGAGGAACGCGCGCCGGCCGAGCCTGGGCTGGACCGCCAGCGTGGCGCGCACGGTGTGCAGGTGGTCGGTGCGGCCCACGACCGGCTCGGCGTACTGCCGGTACTCCAGCTCGCCGCGCAGGCCGCGCACCACGCCTTCGACGGCCAGGTGCCCGCCCTGCGTCGTCGAGCCGACGTCGCTGAAGTAGCCGAGCGTCAGCGTACCGAAGCCGCGACGCTCGCCGTAACTGCTGCGCATGAACGTGTCGCCGCTGCCGCCCGGTTCGGCGTACGGGTAGTCCAGGTACGCCTGGCCCGACTCGTCCCGGTCCTCGCGCGCATCCGGACGGCGCCGCCGCTCGGCCGGATACCAGTAGCCGCCGTGGTACCAGCCCCACCGGGGGCCGTACCAGCCGAAATAGTCGCAGTCCCAGCAGCGGCCGATGTACACCGGCCGGCCCACCACCACGCCGCGCACCACCCGCGTGCGGTCGCTCGCCGCGCGCCGGCCGATCGCGCCGATCTTGCCCGCCGTCGGCCGGTCGTCCTGCTCGCCGGCACCGGCGCCGCCGTCCTCACCGCTCGAGCCGCTCCCGCCGGAACCGCCGCGCGCCGTGGGCCGGGACGAACCGCTCGAGCCCGACCCGCCCTGGGCGGTGCCGCCCGACGAACGCCCCGGCTGGGAGGTGGAACCGCCGGCCGAGCGCCGTCCGCCGCTCGGGGTGGACGTGCTGCCGCCGGCGCTCGGCGTGGAGCGCCCGCCCGAGGGCGTGGATGAGCCGCCCGTGGTCCGGCGCTGGGCGGCCAGCTCGCCCGCGGCCGTGACGGCCAGCAGGAGCGAGATCGCGAGGGAAACCGTGCGTGTGCTCATGCCCGGAGAAAACGCATCAGCCGTGCCACCGCGAGGCACAACTGCAAGATGTTGTGATATAACGGGTTACGAGATCTCGACCAGGCCGCCGACCGTCCTCCCGGGGTGACACCGCCGTCCCCGGGGCGGACGCCCGGCCGGAGCGCCGTGCGGGCGGTTTCCCCGGCGCGGCCGACATCGTACCTTCTCTCCCATGCCGATCGTTCGCCGTCTGTCACGCCGCCTGGGACTGGCGGCCGCCCTCGCCGTGCCGGTGTCCATGGCGTCCCTGCCGCGCGCGGCCGACCCGCTGGTGCAGCTGCGCGAGGTCGCCTCGCCGGCCCTGCCGGGAGCGGGTCAGCAGAACCTCGCCGTCGGCCCCGAGGGCCGCGTCTACCTGAGCTGGGTGGACCGCCTGCCCGACTCCACGTCGGCCCTGCGCTTCGCGGCGCTCGGGAGCGAGTGGAGCACGCCGCGGACCATCGCCGCGGGGCGGGACTGGTTCATCAACTGGGCCGACTTCCCCATGCTGTCGGTGACCGGCCGGACCATGGTGGCTCACTGGCTCGAGAAGAGCGGCCGCTCGACCTACGCCTACGACGTCCGGCTCACGCGCTCGCTCGACGGCGGCGCGACCTGGAGCGCGCCGCAGACGCCGCACCGCGACGGCACCCAGACCGAGCACGGTTTCGCGTCCATGTTCCCGGCCGGCGACGGCGCGGTCGGCATCGTCTGGGTGGACGGCCGGCTCACGGCCGACGCCGACCGGTCGCGGCACCAGATGGCCCTGCGCACGACCACCCTGCTGGCGAACGGCACGCTGGGCCCCGAGATCGAGCTCGACGAGCGCATCTGCGACTGCTGTCAGACGGCGGCGGCGGTGACGGCCGAAGGACCGGTGGTCGTCTACCGTGACCGCACCGGCGATGAGATCCGCGACATCGGCATCGTGCGCCGGGTCGGCGGCGCGTGGACCGCGCCGGCCATCGTGGCGGCCGACGGCTGGCGCATCAACGCCTGCCCGGTGAACGGCCCCGCGGTCGCGGCCGACGGCCGGCGGGTCGCCGTCGCGTGGTACACGGCCGCCGGCGGTGTGCGGCGGGTCAAGGCCGCCTTCTCGGACGATGCCGGCGCCAGCTTCGGCGCGCCGGTGGTGGTGGACGACGGCCGTCCGGTCGGGCGCGTGGGCGTGGTGATGCTCGAGGGCGGCGCGGCGCTGGTCAGCTGGCTGGAGGACATCGGCGAGGGCGCCGAGGTGCGGGTGCGCCGGGTCGAGGCGAGCGGCGGCCGCGGCGACGCCATGGCGGTGACGCGCACCAGCGCCGGACGGCCCAGCGGCTTCCCCCGGATGGAGCGCTCGGGCGATCGCGTGGTGTTCGCCTGGCGTGATCCCGAGGGCGCCGGCGCCGCGCGGGTCCGCACGGCCGTGGCGCGGATCGCGCCGGCCCGCTAGCGGTCCGGCGCCGCGGCGCTCAGGCCGTGTCGTCCGACGCCGGCAGGAACCCCAGGTCCACGACGTACCGCTTCGGGTCGTAGCGGTCCACGAGCACCTCGACCGTCTCGCCCACGTGGCCGGTGGGATCGGTCCAGATGTTGGCGCTCCGGAACACCACCGGCTCACTGCCCTCCCGCTCGCGCCACTCGGCCACGATGCGCCAGGGGTGGCGCCGCCCGACGGTGATGTTGGTCCGGTACTCGATGTCCGTCACCCTGGCCTGCACGCGCCGACCGTTGGCGCGCACGTCGGCCTCGATGGCCGCCGCGCGCCGCTGGACCATGATCCACGTGCCCCCGATCCCGCCGAAGATCAGCGCCAGCAGGCCGGTCACGAAGGTGCCGATGTACAGGGAGAAGAACCCCGCGAGCCGGGCGCTGTCCGGGTCGTTCGGGAGGTAGAGCACCTCGACCGCCTCGCCGACCTCCCACGAGGGCGGGTTGGACCCCACCCGCGCGCGGAACCGCGTCGGCGCGCCGCTCTCGGTCTCGAACTGCACGATGGGGTACCAGGAGCCGCTGCCATCGCTGCTGCTCTGCCGCTCCAGCTCGACGACCGTGCCGCCGACGCGCAGGGCCGACGTCACGAACCGGCGCTCGGACTGGTACGTCACCGAGGCGACCAGCAGCATCACCACGCCGACACCGGCGAACAGCCGCGGCAGGACACGCAGGATGCGCATGCGGGCCAGAGATACGGCCGCGGCGCCCGGGGCACAAGACCGGGGCGCCGGGCCGCTCCGGGACCCCGGTCTGGACGCCGCGCGCGCCGCGTGACAGCTTCACCCGTCCCCGATCCGTCCCCGATCCGTCCCCGGCCGCCGACCGGCCGGCGCTCAACCACAGAGGCCCCATGGACCTGCTGCTGATCACCGCCCGCGTCGTGCACATCCTCGGCGGCGTCTTCTGGGCCGGCACCCTCATCTTCGTCGCCTGGCTGCTGGTGCCCTCGGTCGGCGATGCCGGACCCGACGGGGCGAAGGTCATGGGCGCGCTCATGAAGCGGGGCATGCTCACCATCGTGCCCGTCGTCGCCCTGCTCACCATCATCTCCGGCTTCTGGCTGTACTGGCGGCTGTCGGGCGGCTTCCAGAGCCGCGAGTGGCTGGGCTCGCCGATGGCCATGAGCCTCGGCACCGGCGGCATCCTGTCGCTGGTGGCGCTCGCCATCGGCCTCGGCATCATGCGGCCCGCGACGCTCAAGGCGGCCGGGCTGATGCAGTCGCTGGCCGGTGCGACCGACGCCGCCGCGCGCGAGGCGACCATGGCCGAGGTCGGGCGGCTCCGCGCGCGCTCGGCGGGTGCCGGCCGCGTGGTCGCCGCCCTGCTGGTGCTGACCGCGCTGACCATGGCGGTGGCGCGCTACCTGTAGCCGCTCCGGCGCGCGGGTCGGCGCCCGCGGCCGTGGAGGGAGTCGCATGACGACGTCGTCGCGGTCCACCGCTCTCGCCGGTGCCATCGTGCTGGCGCTCCTCGCGGCGGCCGCGCCGGCCGCCGGGCAGTCGCCGCTCACCATCGGTCCGGTCACGGCGGCGCCCGGACAGCTGGCCTCGGGGTTCCTGGAGGTGCCCGCCGCGGCCGACAGCGGCACCCGTATCCCCATCAGCATCGTGCGCGGCGCCCGGCCGGGGCCGACGCTGGCCCTCATCGCCGGCACCCACGGCTCGGAGGTCGCGCCCATCCTCGGCCTCCAGCGCCTGCGCGGCCGGGTCGATCCGGCCGCCATGGCGGGCACCCTGCTCCTGGTGCACGTGGCCAACCTGCCCAGCTACCTCGGCCGCACCATCTACTACAGCCCGCTGGACCGGAAGAACCTCAACCGGGTCTACCCGGGGCGCGCCGGCGGCACGGTGTCGGAGCGCATCGCCGACGTCATCACCCGCGAGGTCATCGCGCGGGCCGACTACGTGGTGGACATGCACGCCGGTGACGGCAACGAGTCCCTGCGGCCCTACACCTACTGGATGCCGCTGGGCCTCGACCCGCGGGTCGATTCGCTGGCCCGCATGATGGCGCAGGTGTTCGGCCACGAGCACATCGTCATCGACTCGTCGCGCAGCCGCGACCCGGCGGCCTCGACCTACACGTCCAACACCGCGATGACGCGCGGCATCCCGGCCATCACGACCGAGTCCGGCTGGCTGGGCGAACCCGACGAAGGCATGGTCCAGCTGAACGTGGCGGGCGCCCTGCGGCTGATGCGGTGGCTCGGCATGATCGACGGGCCGCTCCAGATGGTGCGGCGGCCGGTGTGGCTGACGCCCACGGAGGTCCTGCGGAGCCCGGCGACCGGCACCTGGCACGCGCTGGTGCGCCGCGGCCAGATGGTGCCGCGCGGCGCGGCGCTGGGCTACGTGACCGACCTGTTCGGCGAGGGGCGGCAGACCGTCACGGCCCCGTTCGCCGGCATGGTGCTCTACGTGGTGGCGACGCCGGCGATGAACGCCGGCGAGCCGGTGGCGATGGTCGGCGTGCCGTCGCGCCGCTGACGGGCGGCCCCGCGAGGCCCGGCCCGGCCCGGTGGGCGACCCTGGGGCAAGCCCCAGTTACCTGATCGCCGATCCACCGGTACGATTGGCGCCCTCCGCACGGGTTCCCCCGGAGTGCGGGGGGGCGTGGAGGTCAGCATGCGAGTGTCGGACGCCGATGCTTCGCTCTCGACCGCCGTCGCCGGGGATCGCTCCGTTCGCGACTCCCGGCTCGTTCGCGCGCCCACTTGCCACCTGCCGCGCGGTCACGCGCGCGCGCGGAACGTCCGGTGAGTCCGCTCGCCGAGCACCTGCTCCGCCAGGCCGACCTGCTCTCGCGCGCCGGGCGGGCCCAGCGCCAGGTGATGATGTCCCAGATGGCCGGGGACCTCGACCGCGTGCTTCCCGTGCTCGAGGAGCTGGTGGACGCCCAGCGCGCCCTGCGCGCGCTCCTGCTCGAGAGCGGCGACCCGGCGGCCGACGTCGCCGGCATGACCCGGGCGCTGACCGACTCGCTCCACATGCTCGCGGACCTGCGCCGGCAGAAGGGCGAGCGGGCCGCGGCCGACGCCGCGCGCGCCGAGGTCGCGGCGCTCTCGGAGGGCCTGGGCGCGCGGAGCCGCGCCGACGCCCTGCGCGCCGAGGCCATCGCGGCGCTGGTGGAGGGCCGCCACCAGGAGGCCTTCGCCTCCATGGCCGCGGCGCGCGATGCCGCCCGCGACGACGACGGCCTGGCCCGCGTGGACGTGGCCCTCGACCTGGCCGACCTGTTCCAGTGGCTCGGCGACTTCCCGCGCGCCCGCCAGGCCCTGGCGACGGCCGAGGACGAGGCCGCCGGTGCCGCGCCGCGCGACATGGCCGCCGCCCTCCGCCTCCGCCTCCTCCCCGCCCAGCTCGACTACCAGCACGGGCTGATCCACCGCCAGCTGGGCGAGTTCGCCGAGGCCGAGACGCGCCTGCGCCGCGCCCTGCCCGTCTACGTCGGCATCAACGCGGCCGCGGCCGCCGGCGTCGAGTACCAGCTCGCCGCCGCGCTGGTCGGCCAGGGCCGGCACGCCGAGGCGCTGGCGACGATCGTCCGGCTGGAGCCGGCGTTCGACACGGTCGAGCTCCTCCGGGCGCGGCGCGCCGGGCTCCTGCGCGCCAAGGCCCAGGCGCTCACCGGGCTCGGCCGCCACGGCGAGGCGCTGGCCGCGTGCGACGAGGCGCTTGTCGGGCTGGCCGATCGTCACGACCCCGACCTGGCCTGGCGCGTCCACGACGAGCGCGCGCGTGCCCTCCACGCGCTCGGCCGTGACGCCGACGCGCTGGCCGCGTGCCGCGAGGCGATCGCGGTCATCGGCGACCTGCGGACACGGCCCCTCGGCCACCGGCTCGACAGCACGTTCCTCGCCGACAAGCGGCCGCTGTTCGCCCTGGCCGTCCGCCTCGCCCTGGCCCTCGGCCGCGCCGCCGACGCCGCGGAGATCATCGAGCACGTCAAGGCGCGCGGCCTGGCCCTGCTCCTGGGAGCGCCCGCGACCGGCGCCGGGCCGGGCGGGAGCACGCTGGCCGGGGAGTTCGACCGGCTGGGCGCCCGGCTCGACGCGCTCGAGGGCGAGGTGTACGCGGACGCCGCGCGGTACACCGCCGCGTGGCGCGAGGAGCGGGCCGCCGTGCTGGCCCGGCGCGCCGAGGTGCTCGAGCGCCTGCGGGTCGAGGATCCGCGCTGGCGCGCGGCCAGCGCGCCGGGCGAACCCGACGTGCGGGCCGTCCTGCCCGCGCTGGCCGCGCGGGACCAGGCCGTCATCAGCCTGTTCCTGACCGGCGAGGCGATCGTGGCCGTCCTGCTGGCTGGTGGCGAGGTCGCGATCGAAACCGTCCCGTTCACGTCGGCCACGCGCGAGCGCCTGGAATCCTTCAGCGCCAACCTCCAGGCCCGGCGGCCCGCGCCGGAGGCCTTCGACCTGTCGGCGGCCTTCGGCCTCGACGCCGAGGAGCTCGTGCCGGCGGTGATCCTGGACCGCGCCCTGCGGGCCGGCACCCTGGTCATCCTGCCGCATCAGCAGTTCCACCTGGTGCCCTGGGCCGGTCTGCTGTTCCGGGGCCGGCGGCTGTTCGAGCACTGCCCGGTCGGTGTCCTGCCCAACCTGACCTGCGTGGCGCGGCTCGACGCCGATCCCGCCGCCGCACCGCGCGCGGCGCTGATCGGAGCGCCGGACTACGGTGCCTTCCCGCACCTGTCGGACCTGCCGGGCGCGAGGGCCGAACTCGAGGGCCTGGAGGCCTCGTACCGCGGGCTCGGGCGCCTGCTGGCGCCGGCGCGCACCGGCCCGGCCGCGGACCTGGCCGGCTTCGACGCCCTGTCGGCCCGCCCGGACGCGGACGACGCGATCCTGCACCTGGCCGCTCACGCCGGCTTCGAGCCCGGCGAGCCGCTGCGCTCGGGGCTCATGCTGGCCGACGGACGGCTCGACGCCGCCCTCATCGTCCGCCGCCGCCTGCGCTACGCCGAGGTGGTGCTGAGCGGGTGCAGTACCGGCATGCAGGCGCTCGAATCCGGCGGCGTGCCGCTCTCGGGCGACGACCTGCTGGGACTGCCCGGAGCCTTCCTCGAGGCCGGTGCGCGCGCCGTGCTCGTCAGCATCCCCAAGGCGGGCGACGACGCCGCCCACGCCTTCATGACGGCCTGGCATCGCGCCCGCTGCGGCGGGAGCGGGCCGCTCGCGGCTACGCAGGCGGCATTCCTGGGCCTGCGCGACGACCGCCGCTTCGCCTCGCACGAGTGGCTCGGGTTCACCCTGTACGGGTGCCGGTGAGGGTCGCCGAACGACGCCCGATCGCCGGCCGGAGACAACCAGGAGGTACCATGGACGGGTTCATGACGCTGTTCGTGCTGGCCGTCATCATCGCGGGACTGGTGTTCGCAGCCAAGATCATCTTCATCGTGTTCGTGGTGAAGAAGGGCGTGGACCTGTTCCAGCAGCACCAGGCCGCCTTCGAGAGCGCGCTGGCGGAGCAGCAGCGCCTCCTGGGCGCGGCACGCACCAGCGGCGGGCATGCCAGTCCCGATCAGCAGGCCGCGTTCCAGGCCGCGTTCTTCAAGGCGCAGCGCGAGCTGGGCCAGCTCGACGCCCTGCGCCGCCAGCAGTCGGAACTGCGGCTCGCCGACATGTCCAGCCAGGCCGCCTCGATGGGCATCTACATCGACCCGTCGAGCATGTGACATGATCGCCCAGCTCCTGGATCGCGCGTTCGTGATGGAGCAGATGCGGGCCCTGCGCGACGCGCTCGCCGCGCCCGAAGCGCCCCGGCGCGGCGCCGAGGAGACGGTCCTCCCGCCGGCCGACCGCGAATCGGCGCTCGGCGAACTGAGCACGGCCCTGGCCGCCGAGGAACGGGCGTCGACGGGCCAGGAGGGCTACGACCTGCCCGCGGCGGAGCGGCGCGGCGAGGAGTCCGCACCGCTCGACGCGGTCGCGTTCTTCAGCCGCGACCCGGTCGTCAGCATCGTGCAGTCGGCGCTGGAGGAGTACTTCGAGGAGCGCCGGCCCGGCGACATCGCGACGGCCGCCGCCGCCGAGCCGGGCCGGCGCGGCGAGGAGGCCGAGCGGCCGGCCGTCACCGACCGCTACCTGCTCGGCGCGGAGCCCGGGGCCGACGAGACCGGGCGCCGCATCGGCGAGAAGTTCTCCATCACCGACCCCGGGTGGGTCAACTCCAAGATCGCCGAGGGCATCCGGCTCCTGCGCGGCACGCACGCGTTCCGCGACCGGCCCGCCACGACCGTGCCGCTCGGCCGCCGGGCGCGGCTGGTCCTGGTGGGCGACTGGGGCAGCGGCATCCCGCGCGCGGTGGCCGTCGCCGCGGAGATGACGAAGGCCATGGCCGAGGGTCGCGCCGACGGCCGTGACACCCACGTGATCCACCTGGGCGACGTGTACTACTCC
The DNA here is from genome assembly GCA_964550365.1 of uncultured Gemmatimonadales bacterium. GTDB lineage: Bacteria > Gemmatimonadota > Gemmatimonadetes > Gemmatimonadales > JACORV01 > DASXPG01. Next base: position 20,840 of record CAZJZC010000006.1, read on the forward strand.
GGCTGGAAGAAGGAGGTGCAGAAGCGCTTCCTGGCCCACTGGCCGGTGCCCCACGACGACGCCCCCACCGTCGGCTCCTGGTCGCTCAACGCCAACCACGACATGTTCTCGGGCGGCCACGGATACTTCGACTGCCTGCTGGCCGACCCGCGCTTCCAGCGCCAGGAGGGATCGAGCTTCTTCCACCTCCAGTCCGACGACTGGGACATCCTCGGCCTCGACACCGGCTACGAGGACCACGCCCTGAAGGACCCGCAGGCCTCGTGGGCCGCCGGCATCGCGGGGGCCTCGGCCCGCCGGCTGATGCTGCTCTCGCACCACCAGCTCTTCAGCGCCTACGAGGGCGGCGGCCCGAAGCTGGAGGCGAAGCTCCGGCCCCTGCTCGCCGCGGGCCGGGTGGACGCCTGGTTCTGGGGCCACGAGCACCGCGCCATCACCTACCGGCCCCACGGCGGCGTGCGCTACGCGCGGTGCATCGGGCACGGCGGCGTGCCGGTGTACATGCCGCGCACCGCGACGGACCCGGTCAAGGCGCCCGGCGCGCACGAGTTCCGCGACGCGTTCACCAGGGGGCTGGAGCGCTGGGCGCTGTTCGGCTTCGCCGTCGTGGACCTCGACGGCCCCTCGGCCCACGTGCGCTACGTGGACGAGAACGGCCGGGTCCAGCGCGAGGAGGACCTCGGCTAGGGGGACCCATGCGCGAGCGACACGTCGTCCTCGGCGGTCCGTCGGTGATGGAGCCCGACGAGCTGGACCTCCTGCGCGAGGCCCGGCGGCTCCTGGCGCGCCGCGACATCGCCGGTGCCGAGGAGGCGTTCCGGCGCGTGCTGCTGGCCGGCGGGCCGCTGGCGCCGGCCGCGGCGGCGGGCCTCGTGGAACTGCTCCGTGCCACCGGCCGCGGCGGCGAGGCGCTCGCCTTGCTGGCCCAGTTCGCGCGCCGCGGTCGGGGCCGCCGCGGCTTCGGGACCGACATGGGCGCCGACATCGGTGCCGACGGCGAGACGCACGACTTCGACCGCCTGTTCCGCTACCGGGGCGCCGACGAGCGGTACGCGTTGGGTCACGACCTCGGCGCCGACATCTCGGCCGACAGCGGCGAGCCGGCCGACCCCGGCGCCGTCGTGCGCCGAACGCCCCACCTCGACCTCGCGCCCGACGGCCCCCTGCCGCCCGGCACGGAGTTCTCGGTCACGGTGTACGCCGACACGGCCCCGCCGCGCGAAGGCGAGGAAAGCGAACCGATCGAGGTGCGCTTCCCGCCCGGCGTGCCCATGCTCACCGTCGACGTCTGGCTCGCGGCCACGCCCCACTTCGAGGTCACCGGACCTGAGCGCGTCAGGCACCTGGTCCTCTTCCGCGACAAGCCGCGCTCCACCACGGCGACCTTCCGGCTCCGCACCGTGGCCGCCGCGGAATGGAAAGGCCTGCGCGTGGCGCCCGCGGTCTGCGCGCTGTTCGCCTGCAACGGCCGTCCCGCCGGCATGGTGCGTTGTCACGTCGCCCTGGCCGGCCCCGCGGCCCCGCCGGGCGATCCCCCGCCGCCGGACCGCGCGCCCGGCCCCGGGGAGGGCGCCGGCCCGCCGCCCAGGATCGAGGTGCGGCCCGGGGCGCGCTCGCCCGACCTCACCATCGAGATCGCCGATCCCGGCAACGACTTCCAGCACCTTCGCTGCAAGGTGACGTCACCCGTGCTCGATGCGTTCCGCGGCGGCGTCGCGCGGGACTGGAACCTCAATCAGCGGACGCCCGACCTGGTCGCCGGCATCCTCGCGGACTTCACGCGCAGTGCGGTGCCCGCCGAGATCCTCGCGTCGCTCACCGGCGCGGGCGTCGAGCTCTGGAGGATCGCGCCGGAGAACGTCCGGGACGCCTGGAGCGCGTTCGCGGCGCTCGGGCGCACACCGGACACCATCATGGTGGTCAGCGCCGAGCCGTTCGTGCCGTGGGAGCTCATGTGGCCGTGGGAGCGCGATGCGTCCGGCATCCAGCGGCTTGCCGGCGGGCCGCTTGGCGTGTCGTGCGCCGTGGGACGCTGGATCAGGGAGGACAACCTCGCGCCGCCCCAGCGGATCCGGGCGGCGCCGGCCATGGTGGTGGCCCCCGACTACGCGCCCGGGAAGAACCTGCCCAAGCGGGCCGAGGAGCTCGAGCTGCTGCGGACCCGCCTCGGTGCGACCGAGGTGCGGCCCGCCGACTTCGGCACGCTCGACCGCGCGGTGGGCGGCGCGCCACCCGGACTCCTGCACTTCACCTGCCACGGCGTCTCGGGAAGCGAGTCCGACCGCTACGCCTCCCAGCGCGGCGCTCGGCCGGCCTTCGGAACCCAGGTGATCCGCCTCGACGGCGACAAGGCCACGCTCGACTCACGCCAGGTGCTCGGCATGCCGGGCCTGCGCCAGGGACTGGGGTCGGGCCGCCCGCTGGTGTTCCTCAACGCCTGCGAGATCGGGCGCCAGCTGCCCGCGCTGAGCGGCGTGGGCGGCTTCCCGGCGTCGTTCGCGAGCCTGGGTGCTTCCGCCGTGATCGCCCCGCTGTGGGCCGTGAAGGACGTCGTGGCCCACGAGATCGCCGAGCTGTTCTACGCCGCCGCCGAGCCGGGGGTGCCGCTCGCCGAGGTGGTCCGGCGGATCAGATCGCGCGCGTACCAGGGTCCATCCCAGGGCGAGGACACCTGGGCGGCCTACTGCTTCTACGGCGACCCGCTGGCGGAACGCGACGCGTGAGTCAGCGCGGCATCGGCATCGGCGGCACGTCGTCGCTCCAGATGGTCGCGGCCTGGAGCCAGGCCCCGTTCCAGTACTGCCAGTGGACCAGGTACTTGCCGGCCACGTTCACCGCCGGCGCGCGGCCCTGGGCGGGCATCCCGAACGCATAGGTACCGCGCTCGACGGCGATGGGGCCGTTGGCGGTCACGTCCACCGCGGTGAACGACAGCGTCGCGCCGGGCGGCATGCCGTTGGCCGTCATGTAGGCGCGGATGGCTTCGCGGCCCACCACGGCCGGCGCATTGGGCGGCATCAACACGCCGGTCTCCATGAACAGGCCGGCGATGGAGTCGGCCATGTTGCCGTTCATGTAACGGGCGTAGCGCACGTTGATCTCGTCGATCGCCGTCTTCGCGGCGGCCGACTCGGTCTGGATGCGTGCGAGGGCCTGGTCGGCGGTCTCGGGCTTCTCGCAGGCGGTGAGCAGCAGGGCGGCGGCCAGCACGGCGTGGTGTCGCATCGACAGGCTCCTGGGCATGGCAGGGAGCCGCGAACTTGCATCCGCCCGGCCGAAACTGCCAGTCGGCCCTAGGGCTCGACCCGCACCCCGCGCACGTAGTAGAGCGTCTCGCCGAAGCACCGGGTCGGCACGCCGCGGTGTTCGTCGTAGTGCAGGACCACCCGCTTGCCCAGGGCCTCGCTGATCACGCCCGCCACGCTGTCGTCCCGCACCGAGAAGTACCAGATGGTCGGCGCCACGCCCGGCGCCGTGGGCTGCATCAGCTCGCCCTCCCAGGTCTTACAGACCCAGCCCTTGCGCGAGAACTTCTGGAGGGTGCCGGCGCGGTAGCCGTCGGAATAGGCCCACGAGAGCGCGGCCCAGGTGTACAGCGCGGCGGCCAGCGCCGGCGTGACGACCAGGGCGGCGAGGATGAGCTTCCAGCGGTGATACCAGCGGCGCGGCGGCGCGACGGACGGTGCCGGTTCCTGCTCGGCGGACGGTTCGGGCGCTGAGGACGGGTCGGTCATGGCGGAGAAGCTAGCGCGGGCGGGGCCGTCCGCGCGAGGGCGGGCGGGGCGCGGCGGACCCGGGACGCGTCACGGCGCGCACCGGCCCCCGGCGGTGCCCGCCGGGGGGTCGGTCCTCCGTGCACGTCGCCCGCGCTATTCCGAGATCGACGCGATGATCCGCAGGACCAGCACCCGCAGCGGATCGGCATCGGCCGCCGACAGGCGGTTGGTGCGCACCATGGCCTCCAGCTCGTTGAGCAGGGCCTCGAGCTGGTTCACCGCCGGCGTGGTGTTGCCGCGGGTGAGCTGGTTGCGGGCGGCGTTCAGCTTGGCCGCCAGCGAGTTGGCATTGCCGCGGTTCAGCTTGCCGTCGGTCTCGAGCCCGGTGACCAGCGCCAGCGCCGCATCCACCGCTTCCACCGGCGAGAGCACGCGCACCGTGGCGGTGCGGGTCCCGGTGTCGTCGCCGTCGGCCACGGCCACGGTCACCGTGAACGTCCCCGGCGCCGTGTAGCTGTGCGACAGCGCGAACGCCATGCCGGTCAGCGGCAGGGCGGACGTGCCGGTCCCGTCGCCGTAGTCGACCGTGGCGCTCCAGCTGTCGGCGCCCGGGTCGGTGAAGGCGCCGCCCGACGTGTAGGTCTCGCCGGGCAGCAGCGTGGCGCCGGCGAAGGCGCCGACCGCCGGCGCGACGTTGGCCACCGTGGCCGTCGTCGTCGCGGTGCTGGTGAGACCCAGCGGATCCGTCACCACCACGGTGACCGTGTAGATGCCGTTCTGGGCGTAGGTGTGCGACACCGTGGCGCCGGTCGCCGTCCCGCCGTCGCCGAAGGTCCAGGCGAACGTCAGCACCTGGCCGGCATCCGGGTCGCTCGAACCTGCCGCGCTCATCGCCACCGCCGAGCCTTCGTCGGAGGCGAACGGGCCGTTGACCGCCGCCGTCGGCGGCGCCGTGTTGCTCTCGACCGCGATCTCGACCTGGTCGGGCAGCAGGGCGAGCAGGTCGTAGCCGCTCAGCGCCTCGATGGCGTCCACGGTGGTCTGGTAGGTCTGCCAGGACACGTTCCGCACGCCGTGGTCGTTGGGCATGTTGACCGCGATGACCTGGACGTCGGTGTAGGTCTGCACCTGCGCCAGGCCCTGATCGCGCGGCATGATGACCGCGACCTTCCAGACCCGGGCCGGGATGGTGATCACGCCCAGGTCCTTCAGGGTGCCCTTGCTGCCGGCCACGCCCGTGATGATGTAGACCTCGCGGTTCTGGAACCGCGCCAGGTCGCCCAGGTAGCTCTCGAACGCCGCCCACGGGCCCTGGTTCAGGTCGGCCGCCTGGGGGATGATGTTCGAGAAGTAGAACGTGTAGGCGTTGTCCAGGCTGCCGGTGGTGCGGTCGAACGAGCGGACCAGGTGGCCGCGGTCGATGGGGTAGCCGTGGAACGCGCCCGAGCCGGTGTAGTCGGCCGTGGTGTAGCGGGTGAACGCGGCCGGCAGGGCCGGATCGTAGGTGAAGCAGTCGCAGCGGTCCTCGGCGCCGATGTGCGTCGCGTCGAGGTCGTAGGCGACCCAGTTGGGCGTGTTGCGCAGGGGGCTGAACGACAGCGTGAACTGGTCGCGGCGCACGATGAAGTCGTCGCTGGGGTCGGCGTCGGTCGGCTCGCCGAACTCGGCGTTGTTGCCGTAGAGCGCCGTGGTCCCGGCGGCGGCCACCCGCGTCGGGATCGAGAAGGTGCCGCTGGCGCTGTTGTCGTTCAGCGTGGCGCGCAGGGTCGCCGTGCCGGCGTCCAGCGCGGTGACCACGCCGTTCTGGTCCACGCTCGCCACGCCCGGCGTCTCCGACGACCAGACGACCGGCGTGGTGACCACCGTGCCGAAGGCGTCGCGGACGGTCACGAACAGCTGGTCCTGGAAGCCCACCGGCAGGGGCGGGTCGCCCACCGGGTCGCGGCCGCTGAAGGTGAACGAGAAGCTCGGCGGCGGCGGCGAGCCGCCGCTGTTGCAGGTGCCCAGGGTGTTGGCGATCGGACCCTGCCACGCGCCCGTCGCGGTGCGCTGGAGCGACTGGCCGATCGGCGAGGACGATTCCTGGACGCCGATGTCGACCGACAGCATGCCGTTGGCCGGACCGCCCACGGCGGTGAAGGTGCCCTCGTACGACAGGAACTCGATCACCGTCCCGCCGGCATCCACCAGGGCGACGCCGTCGGGGCTGCCGTTCTGGATGCCGTCCTGCGGGTAGCCGAGGAACAGCGTGCCGCGGCCCGCGCACTGGTCGGGGATGACGCCGCTGAAGGTGCGCGTGCTGTAGGGCGCGCCGCCGTTGCCGTTGTAGAGCACCACGCTCCAGCCGGTGAGGTCGGTGCCGGCCGGGCCCTCCACCTCGACGGCCTCGGCGGCGTCGACGCCGAAGTTGTCGTAGTGGATCTCGCTGAGGCGCACCGGCGGCAGGGCCGGCGGCGCCGGCGCGTCGACGTGCAGGGCCGCGGTGCCGGCGACCGCGTTGGGCGCCGTGGCGCTGATGACGGCGTCGCCCGGGGCCACGCCCGTGGCCACGCCCGACCCGCTCACCGTGGCGATGCCGGTCGCGTTGCTCGACCAGCTGAACACCACGCCGGCGATGGGCTGGTTGGCGCCGTCGAACGCCGTGGCGGTGAACGCCTGCGTGCCGCCGACCGTCACCGTCGCCGTCGCCGGCGCGACCACGACGCTCGCCACCACCGCGGGCGGCGGGGTGGTGCCTTCGTCGTTGCAGACGCCGAAGGTGTTCGCCGCGGCCGCCTGCCACACGCCGCTGGCGTTGCGCTGGAGCGAGTGCCCGACCGGCGTCGTGCCGGACTCCTTGACGCCGATGTCGGTCGGCGTCATGCCGACCGCCGGACCGTTGGCCGCCACGAACGTGCCGCCGTACGAGAGGAACTCGACCACCTGGCCGCCGGCGTTGACCAGCGCGAAGCCGTCGGGATCGCCGTTCTGGATGCCGTTCACGGCGTAGGCCTGGACCACGACGCCGCGCGCGCCGCAGGTGGCCGGGATCGTCCCGCTCAGCGTCTTGGTGTCGTAGGTGGAGCGCGAGGCGCTGGCGCCGTTGTAGAGGACGATGGTCCAGCCCGTCAGGTCCGTCCCGGCCGGGCCCGAGACCTCGATGGCCTCGCCGGCGTCGGTCCCCGCGTTGTCGTAGTGGATCTCGCTGAAGCGCACCGAGGGGTGCGTGCCGGTATGGTCGAACAGCGGTGCCGGGCGCCCCGCCGGGCCGGTGAGGGCGCGGTCCGAGCAGGAGGCGACGGCGGCGGCCAGCGCGGCGAGCGCGAGAGTCCGAAGGCGCATTGGGCTTCCGTTGTGATGGTTGGAGCGACGGGTGCCGGGCCCCGGGCCCGGGTCGTTCACGGCGCGGCGGATAACCTATCCCGCGCCCCGGGGCGGCGGAAGAACGGCCGCGTGCCGGGCGCGGGACGGGCGTACGCCACCGGCGCCCTGCGACGCCGGCGGACGTACCGCCGCGATCCGATCAGGTGCAAGAAGCGCGCCAATCCGGCGGGCCCGCCGGCGGCGTCGGGAGCCGTCCTCAGGTCGCCACGATGCGCATCAGCTGGCCGCACAGCCAGGCCCCGTAGGTGCCCAGGGCGTAGCCCAGCACCGCCAGCAGGACCCCCACGGGCGCCAGGCTGGGGTGGAACGCCGACGCCACGATGGGCGCCGACGCAGCACCCCCGACGTTGGCCTGGCTCCCCACCGCGAGGTAGAAGGTCGGGGCCTTGATGAGCCGGCCGACCGCGAGCAGCAGCGACGCGTGGACCAGCATCCACACGCCGCCCAGGGCGAACAGGCCCGGCCGCTCGACCACGGCGCCCAGGTCCATCCCCATGCCGATGACGGCGATGAGCAGGTACAGCATCACCGAGCCGACGTTCGAGGCGCCGGCGCCCTCGAGCTCGCGGGCGCGGGTGAACGACAGCGCCAGGCCGCCCGTCGTGGCGATGACCACGATCCAGAAGAAGCTCGACGTCAGGCTCAGCTGTTCCAGCTGGGGCGCGTGGGTCTGCATCCACGGCACGATGAGGTCGGCCAGCAGGTGCGACACGCCCGAGAGGCCCAGGCCGATGGCGATGATGATCATCAGGTCGGCGAAGGTGGGGATGCGGGCGTGCTGGTCGCGGAACGCCTGGACCCGCCGCTTCAGCTCCTCGATGGCGCTGGTGTCGGCGCCCAGCCGCGCGTCCAGCCGGTCGGCCCGCGAGGCCATGAACAGCAGGACCGCCATCCAGACGTTGGCCACCAGCACGTCCACGGCGACCATCGCCGAGAACAGCGAGTCGCTGACCTCGAAGACCTCCTTCATGGCCGCCTGGTTGGCGCTGCCGCCGATCCAGCTGCCGGCGATGGTGGTCATGCCGCGCCAGACGGCCTCGGGCCCCGCCCCGCCCACCGTCGCGGGGCTCAGGACCGACATCACCAGCAGGGCGATGGGGCCGCCGAGCACGATGCCCGTGGTGCCGGTGAGGAACATGATGAGCGCCTTGGGCCCCAGCCGCAGGATGGCCTTGAAGTCGATGCTCAGCGTCAGCAGGACCAGCGTGGCGGGCAGGAGGTAGCGCGACAGCACGTAGTAGAGCCGCGAGCCGCTCGGGTCCACCAGGCCGAAGGTGGTGTAGAGCGACGGCACGAAGTAGGCCAGCAGGATGGTCGGCACGTAGGTGTAGAACGTCTTGCCGCGCGGGTGGCTCGCGGTCCAGAAGATGACGCCGAGCGTGGCGGCCAGCAGGCCGAGGATGGCGGCGTCGCCGGAGACGAGCGCGGTGGACTCGGTCATCGGGGCGTCTTCTCGCGTTTGAGGTGGGCGCCCGGGCGCGAGAGGCGCGTGGGCCGTCCGGACAAACTACACGGGATCAGGTCCCTCGGCGGATGGGCCGGCCTGCCGGGCCTCGCGATGCACCCGCGCGAAGAAGCCGACGAGGTCGAGCCTGAGCGGGTCGGCGGCACCCGGCGGCTGCCAGGTGAGCTGTTCGCTCAGCACTTCCGGCCGATCGTCGTCGGGACGCCAGCGCTCGACCGTCCGGGCATCCAGGTCGACGATCCAGTACTCGGGGATCCGGGCCCGCTGGTACCGGCGCCGCTTGAGGATGCGGTCGGCCCGCGCGGACGACGGTGAGACGACCTCGACCACCAGCAGCAGCGGCGCGCCGGCGTTCCAGTCCGGCGCGGGGCGGCCGTCCACGGATCCCTCGACGTAGACGTCGGGCTGGACCAGGCTGCGCTCGTCGAGTTCCACGTCGGACGGCGAGGCGAGCGCTTCGCCGATCCCGGCCTGCTCGACGTGCGCCTGGAGGACGACCAGCAGTTCGCGCACCGCGCGCTGGTGCGCTCGCGCGGGCGAGGGCGTCACCAGCAGCGCCCCGTCGACGGCCTCGTAGCGAACGCCGTCGTCCGGCAGGGCCCGGACCATGTCGGCGGTGTACCGGACGGGGATGGCCATGCCCATAAGGTCGGCTCGGCGGCGGCGGGTTGGCAAGAGCGCACCGCCCATCATCGCGACGGGACGGCGGCCGGCGGCAACCGGTCCGTCGCGGCGCGGCGCCGGATGGCGCATCTGGCGCCCGGCCCGGCCCCGGGAGAGCTTCCGGCCATGCTCGCTCTGGAGCGATCCACGCGCATGCTCTGGGCCGTGCTGCCCATCGCGGCGGCCGCTCCGCTGGCCGCCCAGGACCCGGGTGCGGCCCGCGAGCAGGCCGCCGTGCCCGCCGACTCCGGCCCGCCCGCCCCGGTGCGCGCCACGCGGCCCTGCGTCGTCACCCGCATCGTGGACGGCGACACCATCGAGTGCCGCGGCGTGGGCCGCATCCGCCTGATCGGCATGGACACGCCCGAGCTGGACCAGCCGCCCTTCGGCCGCCAGGCGGCCCGGGCGCTGGCCGCCATCGTGCCCCTGCGCTCCGAGATCCAGGTCGAGCGCGACGTGGAGGCCCGCGACCGGTACGGCCGGGTGCTGGCCTACCTGTGGCGCGACGGCCGGATGGTCAACTGGCTGATGGTGCGGCAGGGCTGGGCGGTCCTGCTCACCTGGCCGCCCAACGTGCAGTACGTGGAGTGGTTCACCGCGGCCCAGAGCCGGGCGCGGGAGGAGCGGCTGGGCCTGTGGGCCAGCGGCGGGTTCGAGTGCCTGCCGGTGGAGCGGCGGCGCGGGCGCTGCTGACGGCGCCGCGGGGCCGCCGCCCGCCGCCCGCCCTCAGCCCTCAGCCCTCCTCGTCGGCCTGGCCGAAGCCGATCCGCCGGCGCTCGCGCCGCAGGGTGTCGAGGTCCAGCTCGATGTCCTCCGGCTCGATCTCCGTCAGCTCGGCCACGTCCATCTTCCCGTCGGCCACCGCCCGCGCCGCCATCTTCGCGTAGGCCTGCTCGAACAGCGAGCGCGCGAACCGCGCGTTGCCGAAATCCTCCTGCTCCGCCGCTTCGGCGATGACCTGCCCGGCCTTCTCCAGGGCGCCCGGCGCCAGGGTGATGCCGGTGTCGCGCACGAACTGCTCGAAGATCTTCAGCAGTTCCGGCGCGTCGTAGTCGGGGAAGTCGATGTAGGTCTTGAACCGGCTGCGCAGGCCCGGGTTCGAGCCGATGAAGTCGGCCATCTCGTCGCTGTAGCCGGCCACGATCACCGCCAGCTCCTTGCGGTGGTCCTCCATCGCCTTGACCAGCGTGGCGATGGCCTCGTTGCCGAAGTCGGCGTCCACCCGGGGCGTCAGCGCGTAGGCCTCGTCGATGAACAGCACGCCCGGCCTGGTGCGGGCGATGATCTCGTTGGTCTTGATGGCCGTCTGCCCCACGTAGCCGGCGATGAGGTCCGGGCGGCTGGCCTCGGTGAAGCCCGCGCCGGTCAGGGCGCCGGTGGAGGCATAGAGCCGGGCCACGATCCGGGCCACCGTGGTCTTGCCGGTGCCGGGCGGGCCGGTGAACACCAGGTGCAGGCTCGGGTTGACCGGCTTCAGGCCGGCCTTGGCGCGTTCGGCGTTCGCCTGGACCACGGCGATCATGCTCTTGACCTGCGCCTTCACCGCGCCCAGGCCGATGAGGCCGTCCAGTTCCCTGAGGATGTCGGCCGTCGTCTCGGCCGGCTTCGGCGCCGGGGCCTCGGCGACGGCCGCGGGCGCCACGGCGGCCTGCGCGCCCGACTGCCGCGCCTGCCCGCCCACCGCCTCCATGGCCGGGCGCGAGGGCCGCCGGCTCAGCGCCGCCACCGCCGCGGCGATCGCCTCGGCGTCGCTGTTGATGGAGCCGAGGAGCGTCGCCGCTTCGGCCGAGACCGGCGGCACGCCGTGGGCGGTGCCGTTGGGCTCCAGGGCCTGCCGGGCCCGCTCGACGAGGCCCAGGGTGTCCTTGTGGTCGCGGAACCGGCGCACGATGGCGAAGAACACGTGGCGCGGCTCCACGGCCGCGTGGCCGTACGCCTTCGCCGCCGAGACGGCGGCATCCTCGAGCTGGGAGCGGATCACGGCCGGCCTAGGCGTCGACCCAGCGCTTGCCGCCGAAGCGCTTCTGGAGCTGGTCGTCGATCTCGTCGGCCGAGCCCAGGACGCCGAACATGGCCGCCCGGAGCTCCTCCTCGTCCAGGAAGTCGCCCAGCAGGGTGTGCACCATGGCCATGAACAGCATGCCCTTGTTCTCGGCGTCGTCGTAGACCTCGACGTGCCCGAACCACAGCTGGGGCGCTTCGCGGGCCAGGTACTGATAGAGCTCCGGCGTGGGCTTCACGTTGCGCAGGATCGGCGAGGTGATGCGCACCAGCGTGCGCGGCTCGCCGTCCTTGTTCTTGCCCCAGTCCACGATGCGGATGTGCACCTGGGTGCTGGAGTCGGTGAACGAGACGCCGATGGTCTCGCCCATCAGCTGGATCCGGAGATTCATGGGGCCCGTGAGGAGCCGCTGGACCTTCATCATCGTCTGGTCGACGGTCGCCATGCCGATTCTCCTGTCGGGCGCGGGCTCCCTGCCCGCCGTTGGGTGGTCTGCCTGCTGCAGAGGCTGTAGGGGACGATGCGGATTCTGGCATCCGAACCGGATCTTCGCCAGCCCGGCCGGACGGCCCCGGCGCGGCCGCCCGGCGCACCGGGCCCGGCCTTGCCGGCGCCACGCCCGCGGGCCAATCTCCGCGATGCCGCCTGCACCGCCGGTGATCGCCGTGACGCGCGCCGTCAGCCCCTCGCTGGCCGACTGCGAGCTGACCCACCTGGCGCGCTCGCCGATCGACGTGGCGCGGGCGGCGGCCCAGCACGCCGGGTACGAGCGCCTGCTCACCCGGCTCGGCGCCACGATCGTGCGCCTGGGCGACGCGCCGGCGCATCCCGACGCGGTGTTCGTGGAGGATGTCGCCGTGGTGCTCGACGAGGTCGCGGTGCTCACCCGCCCCGGCGCGGCCAGCCGGCGGGGCGAGCTCGAGGGCGTGGGGCCCGTGCTGTCCCGCTGGCGGCCCCTGCTCTCCCTCGAGGCGCCGGCCACGCTCGACGGCGGCGACGTCCTGCGCCTCGGCCGGACGCTCTACGTGGGGCGCTCGAGCCGCACCGGCCGCGAGGGCATCGAGCAGTTGACGCGCCTGGTGGCGCCGTTCGACTACCGGGTCGTGGCGGTCGAGTTCGGCGGGTGCCTCCACCTCAAGACCGCGGTCACCGAGGTGGCCGAGGGCCTGGTACTGGTGAATCCCGACTTCGTAACCGCCGGCGTGTTCACGGGCTGGGACAACCTCACGGTGGACGTGCGCGAGCCACAGGCGGCCAACGCCCTCATGGTCGGTGACGTGCTCGTCTATCCGTCGCAGTATCCCCGCACGCGCGACGCGCTGGTGGCGCGCGGCCTCCGCCTCGAGTGTCTCGACTACGACGAGCTGGCGAAGGCCGAGGGTGGGGTGACGTGCTGCAGTCTGCTGATCGACGATGCCGCGAAGAGAATGCCAGGCTGAGGTGATCGCCCGGGCTGGCGTCGGGCGGCCCGCCCGGTTAGCGCCAGAGCTGGCGGGCGGCGAGGATGAGGCCCGCGGCCACGCCGACCTGGCCGATCCAGAAGGTGAACATCCAGCCGATGAGCCGGCGCTCGGTGGCGTGGAGCCTGTCGTTGAATTCGCGGCGAAGTTCGGCGCTCAGTTCGACCATCTCGGCGCGAAGGCGGGTCGCCTCGCCATGCAGCTCGGCGCGCAGACCCGATCGCATCTCCGTCAGTTCGCCGCGCAGTTCGGCGCGGAGTTCGGCCATCTCCCCGCGCATCTCGGCCCGCAGTTGCGCCATCTCGGCGCGCACCTGCCCGAAGTTCG
>CAZJZC010000007.1:0-32984 GCA_964550365.1 uncultured Gemmatimonadales bacterium
AGGCGGCGATGGCCAAGCTGTTCAGCTCGCAGGTGGCCGAGCGGGTGACCTCGACCTGCCTCGAGCTGTTCGGCGGCTACGGGTACACCCGGGAGTACCCGGTGGAGAAGTTCTACCGCGACGCCAAGATCGGGACGATCTACGAGGGCACCAGCAACATGCAGCTCCAGACCATCGCCAAGATGCTCCTGCGGTAGGTCGCGGCGGGCATGGCTCTCGCCGGCGGGCGCGGCCGCATCGCGCGGCGCCGTCGCGGTGGACGCGGCGGCCGGCTAAACGCCGGCCGCCGCGTCCGCATCTCATCCCTGTGGCCACCGCCGTCCGGTACCGCCGCGCGGGGAACCGCCTGAGCGCCGCGCCGCCCCCCGGGCCCGCCGCCGCGGACGACGCCGTCCGCCGGGCCCAGGCGGGAGACGCCGACGCCTTCGCGGAGGTCTACCGCGCGCATCGGGGCCGCGTCTACGCGCTGTGCCTGCGCATGGCCGGCGACGCCGCCCACGCCCGGGAGCTGGTGCAGGACGTCTTCGTCCGCGCCTGGGAGCGGCTGGACGGCTTCCGCGGCGAGAGCGCGTTCGGCAGCTGGCTGCACCGGCTGGCCGTCAACGTGGTGCTGATGGACGCGCGGCTGGCCCGCCGCCGGGCCGAGGACCCGCTCGAGACGGACGAGGGACTCGAGCGGCCGCTGGCCTCCCGGGCGGTGCCCGAGGGCCTGCGGCTCGACCTGGAGCAGGCGATCGCGGCCCTGCCGCCCATGGCCCGGCAGGTGCTGGTGCTGTACGACATCGAGGGGCATGCGCACGCCGAGATCGGCGCGCTGCTCGGGATCGCCGAAGGGACGAGCAAGGCGCACCTGTTCCGCGCCCGACGGCTGCTGCGGGAGGCACTGGAGCGATGACGACGCACGACGATCTCGAACTGCGGCGGGCGCTGGGCGCCCTGCCGAGGGTCCTGGAACCGCCGGCGGACGACTGGCCGGCCATCCGCGCCCGGCTGACGCCGCGGACGGCGGCGCCCCGGTGGCGCCGGCCCGCCGCGCTCCGCGTCGCGGCCCTGCTGACCCTGCTGGCCGCCTCGGCCGCCACGCTGGCCGTGGTGCGCCGCGACGCGGGCACCTGGCACCTCACGACGCGCGGCGCCGGGCCGCGGGTCTTCGCCGTGGGCGACAGCATCGCGGCGGACGCGCCGGCCCTGCTGCGCGTCGGCACCATCGGCGACGTGGACGTGCACCGGGGCGCGCGGGTGCGCCTGCTGGCCGCGCGCTGGAGCGGGCATCGCCTGGCGCTCGAGCGCGGGGCCATCCACGCCCGCATCAACGCGCCGCCGCGGCTGTTCATCGTCGAGACGCCCACCGGCACGGCCGTGGACCTCGGCTGCGAGTACACGCTCGAGGTCGACAGCGCCGGCAACAGCGCCATCCGCGTGACCGCCGGCTGGGTCGCGTTCGAGAACGGCGGCCACGCGTCGCTCATCCCCGAGGGCATGCGCGCCACGACCCGCGCCGGACGCCTCGGCACGCCGTGGCGCGAGGCCGCCGGCGACAGCCTGCGCGCCGCGCTCGCCGCGTTCGACTACGGCGCCGGCGGCGACGCGGCGCTGGACGCCATCCTGCGCCTGGCCGTCCGCGAGGACGCCGTGACGCTGTGGCACCTGGTCGCGCGCACCGAGGGCGCCGCCCGCGGGCGGACCCTCGACCGGCTGAGCGCGCTGGTGCCGCTGCCCGAGGGGCTCGAGCGCCGGGCGGTCATGGCGCTGGACGAGCGCGCCCTGCGGCTGTACTGGAGCGCCCTGCCCGGCACGCTGCCCATCGTGCCGGCCTGGCAGCGCGCGCTGTGGATGGCGTGGCTGAGGGTCTTCGGATGAGGCGGGCCGCGGCGCTGGTGGCGCTGGCGGCGGCCGGCGCCTGCGGCGGGCGGTCCGACGCCCAGGCCCGCGCCGGCGCGGCGTCCGAGCGGACCGGCGAGGGGATCCGCTATCAGCGGGTCGCCTCGGGCCTGCGCGCGCCCGTCCACGTCGCCGCGCCGGCGGGCGACCCGCGCCTGTTCATCGTCGAGCAGGAGGGACGCATCCGCATCCTGCGGGACGGCGCGCTGCTGCCCCGGCCGTTCCTCGACATCCGCGGCCGCGTGGGCAGCGGCGGCGAACGCGGCCTGCTGAGCGTGGCGTTCCATCCGCGCTTCGCCGAGAACGGCCGGTTCGTGGTCAACTACACCGATCGGCGCGGCGAGACCAACGTGGCCGAGTTCCGGGCCCCGCCGGGGAGCGACACGGCCCTGGCCGACGGCGAGCGCCGCCTGCTGCTGGTCCGCCAGCCCTACGCCAACCACAACGGCGGGCACGTGCTGTTCGGGCCCGACGGCCGCCTCTACGTCGGCATGGGCGACGGCGGCGCGGCCGGGGACCCGGGCGGCAACGCCCAGGACCCGCGCGCCCTGCTGGGCAAGATCCTCCGCCTCGACGTGGACGCCGCGGACCCGGCGCCGGAGATCTGGGCCATCGGCCTGCGCAACCCCTGGCGCATGGCGTTCGACGGCGGCCTGCTCTACGTCGCCGACGTCGGCCAGAGCGCCTGGGAGGAGATCAACGTCGCGCCCGCCGACTCGGCCGGCATCAACTACGGCTGGCGCGGCATGGAAGGCGGCCACTGCTACCTCGTCCCGGTCTGCGGCCGCGACGGCCGCCTGATGCCCCTGGTCGAGTACTCGCACGAGGAAGGCTGCTCGGTGACGGGCGGCCAGGTCTACCGCGGCAGCGCGGTGCCGGCGCTCCAGGGCCACTACCTCTACACCGACTGGTGCAGCGGCTGGCTCAGGAGCTTCCGCGTCGAAGGCCGGCGCGCCGTGGACCTCACGCGCTGGCGGGTCGAGCAGCTGCAGGGACCGACCTCGTTCGGGGCCGACGCCGCGGGCGAGCTCTACGTCACGACCGGCGATGGCGCCGTGATGAAGATCGTGGCGGCCTCCGCGAGCCGCTAAACCCCGGGGCGCCCGGCGGCATCACAGGACGAACCCGTACCGGAGCCGTCGCATGCGCACGCTCGCCCTGACCCTCGCCCTCACCGTCGCCGCCAGCGTGCCGGCCGCGGCGGGACCGCCGTTCCTGGCCGTGGAGTTCCGGGCCATCGGCTCGGAGATCATGCTGGTCCGCGGGTTCCATGGCGGCCAGCCGATCACGGGCGGCCTGCGCGGTACGGCGGAGGGCCTGGTGGACGGCCGCCGCCTCAGCGTGCCGCTGCGCTTCGACCGGCGCGACGACCTCGGCGCCTTCGGCGTCCACCGGACCTGGCCCGAGGGCGGGACCTGGGTGCTGAACATCGGCACGCCCGGCGAACATGCCGAAGCCGGGATGGTCGTGGGGTTCGACCGCAACGGCCATCCGGCCTTCGTGCGCTTCCCCCGGACCTTCGCCGGGATCACCCGGATGGCCACCCCGGCCGAGGTCGACGCCATGCTGAACGCGCTCGACGCGGGCGCGCCGGTGCCGATCCTCCGCCGCACGGGCTGGGGCGAGATGGCCCTGCGCATGGCGTTGCCGCTCGCCCTGCTCGCCCTGGTGGCGATGCTGATCCTGCGCGCCCGCGACCGCTGGCGCGCCGCCCGGGCGGCGCGGCGGCAGGCGCCGGCCGCCGAGGTCGCGGGGACGCCGGTCTAAACCCGGAGCCGTCCGGCGTCATCCCATCCGCGGACCCTTCGACCCGGAGCGCCGCATGAGAACCCGTCTGCTGATCGCCATCGCCGCCCTCGCCGCCACGCCGGCCCTCGCCGGACCTCCGTGGATGTCGGTGGAACTGCCGGCGAACCCGTTCGACCGCGCCACGCGAGGCGCCTTCGCCATCGTGCACACGTACCATCACGACGTCACCATGCCGTACATCGTCACCGGCACGGCCGAAGGGCTGGTGGACGGCCGGCGCCGCTCGGTGCGCCTGGACCTCCAGCCGACCGGGCGCACGGGCAGTTTCGCCCTGCGCGGCACCTGGCCCGCGGGCGGTGTCTGGGTCCTGCGGCTCGGCGTCGACGGCGTCGCGATCGGCGCCGCCGTCGGCGTCGGCGCCGACGGCCAGGTCGCCTTCGTCCGCGTGCCGCTCGCCCGCAACGGCGAGCCCCGCGAACTGGCCGGGGCCGAGGTCGAGATGATGCTGCGGGCCCTGGCGGAGAACCGCACGGTCCCGGCGCTCAGCGCCGCCGGCTGGCACCACCCCGGGCATCGGCGCCGGGTGGTCGTCCAGGCGGCCGGCCTCTCGGCCCTGGGCGGCGCCGTCCTCGTCGGACTCGTGGTCGCGGCGCGCCGGAGGCGCGGGGACTAGCGGCACCGACGCCGCTCCCGGACGGACCGCGCTCGCGGCCGGCGACAGGCCGGAATATCTTCTCCGGCGGCGCGCTGGCCGGGAGGTTCGATGAAGACGTGGATCGCCATCGTCGCCGGCGGCCTGCTGCTCCTGGCCGCCGGCGCCTGGTTCGCCGGCAGCCGTCTGCCGGTCGGACACACCGCCAGCGTCACGATCGACCTGCCGCATCCGCGCGAGTCCGTGTGGGCCGTGGTGACCGACTTCGCGGCGACGCCCTCGTGGTTCAGCGGCGTGCGATCGTCGGTGCGCGTCGCCGACATCGACGGACGGCCCGCCTGGCGGGAGGACTTCGACGGCTTCGAGGTCGTCATGGAGACCCGTGCCGCCGCAGCACCCGGTCACCTCGAGCGGGTCGTGCATGCGGGCAATGCCGGGTTCCGCGGATCGTGGACCTGGCACCTGGACTCCACCGCCACGGGGACCCGGCTGACGATCACGGAGCGCGGCGAGGTCGACAACCCGCTGTTCCGCCTGATGATGAGCTTCGGCGACCCGGCCGCGACGGCTCGGCAGTACGCCGACGCCCTCGAGCGGAGGCTCGGGCGCTGAGCCGGGCACGGGACCCCGGCCTGCGACCGGACGGCGTGGCCGGGCATCTCCAGATACGGCCACCCCGCCCATCGACCCGTCGCAGGAGACCGTCCATGAAGGGACCGCTCATCATCCTGGCCACGATGGCCGCCGCCGTCGGGCCGCTCGCCGCGCAGGACCTGCGCGCGCGGCTCACCGCGCGGATCGACCAGGCGGTCACGGAGGGCTTCGCGGGCGCGGTGCTCGTCGCCGACCGCACCGGGATCGTGGTGCAGCGGTCCGCCGGCCTCGCCGACCGCGAGGCGGGGGTCGCCGTGACCGAGCGCACCGTGTTCGACATCGGTTCGGTGACCAAGCACTTCACCCGCGCGGCCATCGCGGTGCTCGCCGCCGACGGCCGGCTCGGTCTCGACGACCCCATCACCAGGTTCTTCCCCGACGTTCCCGCCGACAAGGCCGGCATCACCGTGCGGCACCTGCTCGAGATGCGGGCCGGCACGGCCGAGTACCTGGACCGCGAGGGCGAAGGCGGCGACTTCGCGCCGCTGAGCCGCGCGGACGCCCTGCGCCGCCTGCTCGACACGCCGCTCACCTTCGCGCCGGGCAGCGCACGCGCGTACTCCAACGCCGGCTACACCATGCTGGCGCTGATCATCGAGCAGGTCTCGGGGCAGACGTACGAGGCGTTCCTGCGCGGACGCCTGCTCGACCCGGCAGGCCTCACCCGCACCGGCTTCTATCACGACCAGCGGCGCTGGTCCCGCGCCGACGTGGCCGTGGGCTACGGCGGCCGGGCGCACGGCGCCCGCAACTCGCCCTGGGACTGGCCCGAGGCGCAGTGGGCCCTGGTCGGCAACGGCGGCATGGTGTCGAGCCCGGCCGAGCTGTACCGCTGGATCATGGCCGTGCGCGGCGGGCGCGTTCTGCGCCCCGAGGCGGTGCGCACGCTCTATGGCGGCACGCCGCCGGCCGGACCGGCCGGCGGCGACCGGCCGGCCGTGTCCTACGCCGGCCTCAACGACTTCGGTTTCGAGACCATCGTGTGGGAGCTGTTCGACGGCGCCGGCGTCGTGATCGTCATGACGCACGCCGGGTTCCGTTCGCGGAGCCTGGCGGAGGACCTGGCCGGCCTGGTGCTCGGACGGCCCGTCGCCGCGCCGCGCCGCGAGGTCGGCGTCCAGGGCGGCCCGCCGGCGGGCGGCGGCGCCGGCCGGTGGGGCGTGCCGGACTCGCCCCGCGGCCGCCGCGTCGCGCAGCTGCTGGACATGATCGACGCCGGCACGCCGCAGGCGGTGGACAGCTTCATCGCCGACGCGCTCGACCCGGCGTTCCGGTCCCGGTTCCCGGACGCCCAGCATCGGACGGTCCTCGGCCGGCTCCAGCGGGAGCTCGCCCGGCCGTCGCTCGAGGACGTCACGGTCGAGGGCGGCCGCGTCTCGATCCGGATCCGCTCGGGCGCCTCGGGGGCGACGATCCCGGTCCGGATGGAACTGTCGGGCGACATGCGCATCGCGAGCCTGGCGATCGGCGAGCCGTAGCGGGCGTCGCGGCCGGGCCTTGACTTGGGGCCGGTCCCGGGTATCTTTCCGTGCAGACATAGCCACCCACCCAGGCAATGGCGGTCGCGCCGACGAGGCGCACCGTAGCCGGGGCAGAGGTGGCAGTTTTTTTGCGGCCATTGGTTTCAGGACCGTCGCCGGCCGCGACGATTTCACGCAGGGGAGGGACCATGCGCGAACCCACCAAGAAGGAACTGCTCAAGGACCAGGTCCGGAGCATCGACATCAAGGCGCACGACACCAGGCCGCTGGTCGACGCCATGGCCGACATGGCCTTCCAGGCGCGGAACCTGGGCCGCGCGGCCCGGATCTACGACCAGATGCTGGCGGACGAGGAGTGCTCGGTGATCCTCTGCCTGGCCGGCTCGCTCTGCTCGGCGGGCCTGCGCGAGGTGTTCATCGACATGGTCGAGAACCGGATGGTGGACGCCATCGTCGCCACCGGCGCCAACATCGTGGACCAGGACTTCTTCGAGGGCCTCGGATACAAGCACTACAAGGGCGACATCCGCGCCGACGACGACCTGCTGCGACGGAACGCCATCGACCGCATCTACGACACCTACATCGACGAGGACAACCTCCGCGACTGCGACGACACCATGGCGCGGATCGCGGACCAGATGCTGGCCGCCGGCGGCCCGCGCGCGGTCAGTTCGCGCGACGTCATCCGCGAGATGGGTGCGTACCTGGCCAAGCACCATCCGGCGAACCGGTCCATCGTCCTGTCGGCGTTCAAGGCCGACGTGCCGATCTTCGTGCCGGCCTTCTCGGACTGTTCGGCGGGGTTCGGCCTGGTCTACCACCAGGTGCACAACCCGGACGGCTACATCGCGATCGACTCGGCGGCCGACTTCCGCGAGCTCACGGAGCTGAAGCTCAAGGCCGGCCGGACCGGCCTGTTCATGGTCGGCGGCGGCGTCCCGAAGAACTTCGCCCAGGACATCGTGGTCGCGGCCGAGGTGCTCGGCCACGAGCCGGAGATGCACCGCTACGCGGTCCAGCTGACGGTGGCCGATGAGCGCGACGGCGCCCTGTCGGGCTCGACGCTCCGCGAGGCGAACTCGTGGGGCAAGGTGCAGATGGAGGACGAGCAGATGGTGTTCGGCGAGGCGACCGTGACCCTGCCGCTCGTGGCCGCCTACGCGTACCACCGCGGCGCCTGGCGCGCCCGTCCCGAGCATCGGTACGCGCGGATGTTCGAGAAGGCGTCCACGGCCCGCTAGCCGTCCGTCCGCGGGTCGCGGGGCGTCGTCGCGCACGCGGCGGCGCCCCGCTGGCGTTCCGGCCCCGGGCCGGCGCGCGCGTTCCCTTGCGACCCGTCCGCCCCCGCTCCCAATTTCACCCATGATCGGCCGCTGGCCCATCCGGATCCACCTGGCCGCGCTGGTGGCGGTCGCCGTCCTGCCGCTCCTCGCCATCGTCGGGTACACGACCTGGCGGGAATCGAGCGAGGCCCGCCGCGATGCCGAGGCCCAGACGCTGGCGCTGGCCCGCGCGGCGGCGCTGAACGCGTCCCGGTTCCTGCGCGACGCCGAGGCGCTGGCGGGGAAGCTGGCGGCCGCGCCGCGGGCGGCGCTGCTCGACCCGGGCGCCTGCCCGGCCGACTGGACCCGCGAGATCGCGCGCCTGCCGGCGCTCATCAACGTCGCCACGGTGGACCTCACGGGCCGGCACGTCTGTTCCGCTCCCGCGCCCATCCCGGCCACCGCCCGGCGCGTCACGCCTCAGCGCTCCCCGTGGTTCCGCGACTTCCTGTCGGCGCCGCGCTGGGTCGTCGGCGATGTTCAGCTCGGCAGCATCTCCAGCCGCCAGGTGAGCGAGCTCGCCTACCCGCTGCGGAGCGACGACGGCCGGGTCGTCGGCGCCCTCGTCCTGTCGCTCGATGTCCTCCGCTTCCGCGACGCCTGGGTCGGTCTGCCGCTGTGGCCGGGCACCGCGGTGACGCTGGTGGATGGCGCGGGCACCATCGTGGCGCGGTCCCTGGGCACGGGGCACTGGACCGGCCGCAGTGTCGCCCCTTCGGCGCTCGAGCGCGTGGTCGGCCTCGGGGCCGACACCGTCCTGCGCGGCGCCGGCCTCGGCGGCCCCGCCCGGATCATCGCCGCCGTGCCCATCGCGCCCACCAGGTGGATGGCCGTCGCGGGCATTCCCGTGTCCGAGGCCTTCGCCGACGCGCGCACGGACATGACGTCGACGCTGGTGCTCGCCGGCCTGGTCCTGACGCTGGCCGGGGTGCTCGCCATCGCCACCACCCGGGCGATCGCCGAACCGCTGCGCGCGCTCGGCGCCCTGCTCGATGCGCCGCCGGACGGACCGGCCGCGGCCCTGCCCGAACGCGGGCCGGGCGAGCTGCGCGAGTTCATCTCGGCCTACAACACCATGCTGGGCCGGCGCCAGTCGGCCGAGCGCGACGCGGAGGCGGCGCGCCAGCGCATGCACACCGTGGCCTCCCTCGCGCCGGTCGGCATCTTCCACGTCAGCGCCGAGGGGCGCGCGCTGTTCGTCAACGAGCAGATGCGGCGCATCACCGGCCTCACGGAGCTCAACACGCCCAAGGACCTGATCCAGGCGCTGCACCCCGCCGACCGCGACCGCGTCACCACGGCCTGGCTCAATGCCATGCGGCGCGGCGCGCCCTTCCGCGCCGAGTACCGGTTCCGCCGCGCCGACGGCTCCGTCATCTGGGCCCAGGGACAGGCGGTACCCGAGCATGACGACGCGGGGAAGGTCATCGGCATGATCGGCACGCTGGTCGACATCACCGACCAGGTCCGCACGGCGACCGACCTCAACGTCGCCTATGCGCGGGTCCGCAGCCTGCTGGCGCAGATCGAGTCGGCCCGCGAGCAGGAGCGGGCCCACATCGCGCGGGAACTCCACGACCAGCTCGGCCAGCTGTTCGTGGCCCTGCGCATGGACCTGGGGTCGCTGGAGAACACCGGCCCGCTCTCGGCGGCCGCGCGGGAGCGCATCGCCGCCATGCGCACCGTGATGGACCGCGGCGTCCAGGACACGCGAAGGCTCTCGCGGGAACTGCGGCCGTCGGTCCTCGACGACCTCGGCCTGGTGCCGGCCCTGCGCTGGCTCACCGACGACTTCAGCCAGCGCAGCGGCGTGACGTGCGCCGCGCGCCTGCCCGACCAGCCGGTCGTGGCCGACTCCGACCGCGCCACGGCGGTGTTCCGCATCATCCAGGAAGCACTGACCAACATCAGCCGTCATGCCCGCGCCCGCGACGTCCAGGTGGTGCTCACCGCCGAGCGCGGGATGCTGGCCGCCAGCGTCACCGACGACGGCGCCGGGTTCGACCAGGCGGCGGTCGCGTCACGGATCTCCTACGGCCTGCTGGGGATGCAGGAGCGCGCGGCGGCCTTCGGCGGCCGCGTCAGCGTCGAGAGCGCGCCCGGCCAGGGGACCACCGTGACGATGGAGATGCCCGCGACCGCCGCGTCGGCCCGGGTGTCATGACCGGTCGGGCCGACCGGCGGGCCGCGCCCGGCGGCCGTGCCAGGGCGGTCAGCCTGGGCCTGCGGCCCCGCTCAGGCCGCCGCGACGGCGGGGTCCGCCGCGGGAGCGCCGGCCACGGCGCCCGTCACGGCCCCGAACGCGAGGTGGCCGATCAGGCTGCCCATGATCATCGGCACACTGCCGCCCGAGAAGAACCCGGCGCCCATCATCGGCATCACCACCGCCTGGGCCAGCAGGAACACCCCGACCCCGTACGCCGCGCCGCGGGCCGGGGCCGGGCCCTTGAACGCGCGCGCGAACAGCAGCGCATAGCCGGCGCCCAGCGTGCCGCCGATGGCGAAATGCACGACCCAGCCGGCCGCCGTGCCGATCCCGAGGAAGCCGCCCAGCATCTCCCCGATGGGCATCGGCGGCATCCCCATCAGGGGGGCCGCCAGCATCAACATCGTCATCACCACCGTGCCGGCCAGGCCGGCCATGATCCCGCGTCCAGCGCTCATCGTCTCCTCCATGGTCCCGTGGTCCGCGAGCGGGGCGTTCCCGCTCCTGCCCCGACAATCCTCGGCCTACCACCGGGGTTCCCGGTCGGCCACCGCCGTTCGCCGCGGGAACCGCGCCGCCGGCGCGGGTATTGTCCGGTGCATGGCCGATCCCCGTTCATCCGCGCCGCGCGCCAGCTTCGAGCAGGAGGCCCTCGTCCATCTGGACGCGGTCTACCGCTTCGCGCGCTCGCTGACGGGGGACGGGACGGCGGCCGAGGACCTGGCGCAGGACACGTTCCTGCTGGCCCTGCGCAGCTGGCACCAGTTCCGGGCCGGCTCCAACTGCCGGGCGTGGCTCTTCACCATCTGTCGCAACCGGTGGCGACGCCTCGGCGCCCAGCAGGCTCGTGAACAGCCAGTCGAGGACGCCGACCTCGAGAGCCTCGCGTCGGCGTCCATCCAGGCAGGGCTGGCGGACCGCGACCCCGGCGGGCGGTTCCTCGAGGCGCCGGAGCTGATGGACGTCGTCCGTCGCGAACTCGACCTGATGCCGGTCGAGTATCGCGAGGTCGTCATCCTCGCGGACCTCGAGGACCAGTCCTACGAGACGGTGGCCGAGGTGCTGGGCGTGCCCCGGGGCACGGTCAAGTCGCGGCTGTTCCGCGGCCGCAGGATCCTGCAGGAGAAGCTCGTGACGTTCGCACAGGATGCGGGGCTGATCGCCCCGCCCGGAGGCCCGACATGATCGACTGCCATGGCGTGATGAAGCGCCTGTGGGAGTACCTGGACGGCGAGCTGCCGGCCCACGAGGCCGACGAGATCGCCGAGCACCTGGCGATGTGCGCGCGCTGCCAGCCGCAGTACCGCTTCCAGCTGGCGTTCCTGGCGGCCCTGGTCCGGGCCCACGCGCGCCGGCCGGCGCCGGGGCTCGCCTTCGCGTCGCGACTGCGCGCCGCGCTGGTCGCGGCCGATCCGTCCGCCTTCTCGTGACGCCCGCGCATCAGGGCGGCCCGACGTCGCGCCGCAGGCGCACGCCGGCCGGCGTGCCGACGGCGTGGGTGCCTGCCTCGTGACCGGGCGGCTGGCGCTCGCCCTCGCGGCTCTGGCCGCCCTGCTGGTCGCGGCCCTCGTCCTCGGCCGCGGCGCCGAGCGGCGCACGCTCTTCTTCGAGGGTCGGCCCGTGCGCTGGTCGGGCGCGCACGGCGTCATGCTGCGCTCGGACGGTCAGCTGCTCGCGTTCGAGGGGACCGTCCCGCGCCCCATGCTGCTCCGGCCCGGCGGCCGCCGGCTCCGCGACGCCGCGGCCGGCCCCGACGGCGCGGTGTGGCTGGTGGACAGTGCGGGATCGGTGCTGGTCCGGCAGGCCGACGGCAGCCTGCGCGAGGCCGGCCGGATGCCCGTCGATGACCGGCCGCGGTCGGTCGGACCCGACGGCCGCGTCTACCTGCTCGCCCGGCCCGAGACGACGACGGCGCGCTCGCGGCTCTACGCGCTCGACCCGGCGAGCGGCGCCGTACGTGACAGCTGGGACTTCGATTCCGCTCTGCCCACGCTCACCGTCGACCGGCGCGGCAGCGTGCGCACGGCCGACCCGACCCGGCTCCTGCCCTCGGCCGATCCGGCGCGGCGCGCGCCGATGACGCCCTTCGACCTGCCGGCGCCCGGCCAGGGACGCGTGCGCTCGGCCGACTTCGCCGGCCGGCCGCTGCTGGTCAATGTCTGGGCGTCCTGGTGCGGCCCGTGCCGCACCGAGATGCCGGCGCTCGATTCGCTGGTGCGGGCCTACGGCGGCCGGCTCGCGTTCGCCGCGCTGTCGGACGATGTCGACGATGACGACGCGCGGGCGTTCCTGCGGGAGACCGGGTTCACGTTCCCCGTGGGACTCGGCGGCGGGCGCCTCAAGGCGCGGTACCGCTACGTGGGCCTGCCGCACACCATCCTGGCCGACGCCGAGGGGCGCGTGATCTACCAGTGGACCGGGTTCGGGGGTGATGAGCAGCTGCGCTCCATCGCCGCCCTGGTGGACGCGGAACTGGCGCGCCGCCCGGCGCGCGCCGCGGGGGACGCCACCCGGGACTAGCCGGTGCGGCCGGCCCCGGCGCCCGCGCCGATCGCCTCGGCGGCCTCCGCCGCCGCGAGCGCCTGCAGCAGGTCACGTTCGAGTTCCACGGCCGGCTCCAGCCCCACCGACAGCCGGATCAGGTCGTCGGGGATGCCCGCCAGCGCCCGCTCCGCGGGCGGCACGTGCGCATGCGTCATGGTGGCCGGCTGCTCGACCAGCGTGTCGGTACAGCCCAGGCTGACGGCCCTCCGGACGACCCGGAGCGCGTCCATGAACGCCACGCCGGCCCCGGCGCCGCCGCGGACGCCGAAGGCGAGCATGCCGCCGAAGCCGCCGCTGAACTGGCGCGCGGCCGCGTCGTGCCCGCGGTCGGACGGCAGGCCGGGATACCGCACCCACGCCACCATCGGGTGGGCCTCGAGCACGCGCGCCAGCCGGGCCGCGGTCTCGCTCATGCGCCGCACCCGAAGGTCCAGCGTCTTGACGCCCTGCAGCAGCAGCCAGCAGTCGAACGGGCTCGGCGAGGCGCCGAGCAGCATGCGCATCGACGCGACGGGGCCGGCGAGGAACTCGAGGTCGGCGCTGACGACCGCGCCGCCGATCACGGTGCCGTGGCCGCCGAGATACTTGGTGGACGACTGCAGCACCACGTCGGCCCCGAGCGCGAGCGGCCGGAGCAGGACCGGCGTGGTGAAGGTGTTGTCCACGTACAGCCGGGCGCCGGCCTCGTGCGCGACGGCCGCGGCGCGTCGGACGTCGGCCACGTCCATGGTGGGGTTCCCGACCGACTCCAGGTACACCACCCTGGTGCCGGGCCGGCTCGCGGCCGCCATGAGCGCGCCGTAGTCGCCGGCGGCCACCCGCGTGACCGGCACGCCGAAGCGCGGCAGTATCTCACGGAACAGCATCGAGGTGCCGCCATAGAGGGGCTCCATGGCCGCGACGTGATCGCCGGCGCTCACGGCGGCCAGCACGGCGGCGCCGATGGCCCCCATGCCCGAGGCGAACGCCAGCGCCCCGGCCTCGCGTCCCGAGCCGGCCGACTCCAGCGCCGCGAGCCGCGCCTCCCAGGTCGCCGTCGTCGGATTGCCGAGCCGCGTGTAGGCGAAGCCCGGCCGCTCGCCGGCGAACAGCGCGGCCGCGTCGGCCGTGCGCTCGAACGTGAAGGTGCTGGTCTGGTAGATCGGCGGCTCGTGCGCGCCGTACGGGTCGCGCACCAGCGCATCGCAGGCAAGCGGGGGACGGGTGCTCATGACGACTCCAGCGGCAGGGCCGTGGCGGACTTGAAGGTCGAGAGGACGACGGACGAGTTGATCCGCTCCACGCCCGGCAGGCGCGTGAGCGTGTGGAGGACCAGGTCCTCGTAATGCGCCGTGTCGCGGCACACGATGCGCAGGAGGAAGTCGGCGCCGCCGGTGACGTGATGGCACTCGAGGATCTCGGGCACCGCGGCGATGGCGTCGCGGAACGCGTTCATCGAGCCCTCCCGATGGAGCGCCAGCGTCACCGTGGCGAACACGCTGAACGAGAAGCCGAGCGCGGCGGCGTCGAGCCGCGCGGCATACCCGCGGATCACGCCGGACTCCTCCAGCCGACGCAGGCGCTCGTGCACCGGCGGCGCGGTGAGGTCCACGGCCTCGGCCAGCCGGCTGACCGGCATGCGGCCGTCGGCCTGGAGCAGGGCGAGCAGGCGGCGGTCGATGTCGTCCAGATCGCCGGGAGAGCGCAGTATATTAGTTATCGTGGCCATACTGCATGATATTCTTATGTCACACCCTGTCAATACATGAGAATCTTCATGTTGCCACCATGCGATGGGCGCCGGGGGCCTGTTCCGCATATCATTGTGGGACCATGACTTGGCGCACCACCGCCCTGCTCGCTCTGGCCGGCACGCTGACCGCGGCGGCCCTGGTCCTGTGGCCCGGCTCGTCGGCGCCACGCGCCGCGCCGAGCCCACCGGCGGCGCACGACACCCTGCGGCTCGTGTTCGTGGGCGACATCAACTTCGCGCGATCGCACGCGCGCAACTACCTGCTGGCGGGCCGCGGCGCCGAGGTGTTCGCCGGCGTGCGCGAGCGCCTGCGGGCCGCCGACTTCGCCATGGGCAACCTGGAGAGCATCCTGCTCGAGCGCGGCCGGCGCGCGGACACGACCAACAGCCCGGTGTTCGCCGGGCCCCAGCGCGAGGGCACGGCGCTGCTGCGCGACGCCGGGTTCGACGCCGTGGGCACGGCCAACAACCATGCCTGGGACTTCGGCCGCGCCGGCCTGCTGGAATCCCTGCGGTGGCTGGATTCGGCCGGCATCCCCCACACCGGCACCGGGCCGACGCTCGACGACGCCTGGCGGCCGGTCGTCGTCCGCGCCCGGGGCTGGACCGTCGCCGTCTTCGGCATCACCGGCATGTTCAACTACGAGGACCTCACGGTGGTCGGCCACGACGCCGAGTGCTGCGTGGCCTGGCTCGACACCACCGTGGCGGCGGCGCGGTTCCGCGCGGCGCGCGAGGCCATCGGCGCGCAGGTGGTGATCGCCTTCGTCCACGCCGGTCCGGTCGAGTACCGCGCCCTGCCGCACGCCACCGTGGTGGCGCAGTTCCGCGCCCTGGCGCGCTCGGGCGCCGACCTGGTGATCGGTCATCATCCGCACGTGCCGCAGGGCATGGAGCGCGTCGACGGCGTGCCGGTGCTGTACTCGCTGGGGAACTTCGTCTTCAAGCAGGGACAGCCGTGGACCGACCGCGGCCTGTGGGCCGACGTGACCGTCGCCCCGCCCGACACCGCGGCCCCCTGCCCCGCGGGCCGGGCGCCGCCGTGCCCGGTCATCGGCGTGCGCGTCCTGCCGCTGGTGGTCGGCTACACGCCCACGTTCGCCACCGGAGCGGACTCCGCCCGCGTCATGGCCCACTTCGATTCCATCTCGGCGCGCATCGGCCAGAGCGACCGCCCCATCCGGCGGCGCCCGGCTCGACGCTGACGGCGGTCCCGCCGGACACGGCCGCCGCGGCCCCCGCGGCCGCCGTCCCCCGCCCTTCAGCGTCGGGCGGGCCGGGGTTAGCTTCGATGACCACCGCAACCGCCGAGGGATGTCCCGTGCGTCTTCGCTCCATCGCCGCGGCCGTGAGCCTCACGCTGGCCGCCTGTTCCGGTGATTCGATCCTGACGATCGAGTCCGCCACCTTCGCCCCGTCCCTGGGCGTCGACCTCGCGGCCAGCACCCGCCTGCCGTCCGGCATGTACATCCGCGACCTGGTGGTCGGGGGCGGCGCCACGGTCGCCAACGGCCAGAGCCTCTCGATGCGCTATGCCGGCTACCTGATCGACGGCACGTCGTTCGACGCCAACGCCGCGCCCCAGGCGCCCTTCGTCTTCACCCTCGGCGCCGGCGCGGTCATCCAGGGCTGGGACCAGGGCGTCGCGGGCATGCGGGTCGGGGGCCGGCGCCAGCTGATCATCCCGCCCGCGCTCGGGTACGGCAGCAGCGGCACGGGACCCATCCCCGGCAACGCCATCCTGGTCTTCACCGTCGAGGTCGTCGCGGCCAGCTGAGGCCCCCGGGCCCCGGGCGGCGGGGTCGTTCCCGGGACCGCCGGCCCGGACGGACGCCCGGCCCCGCCGGCTTGCCGAGGGGCGGTCCGCGGCGTAACGTTGCCCACCCCGTTTCTCCCTGTCGGACGCCGATTCCGGACGAACAAGGACCCGCATGGACGAGCGCGCGCTCGTTTTCCTGAAGCGACTGCTGGACGCACCGGGCCCGTCGGGGTTCGAGACCGTGCCGGCCCGCCTGTGGCGCGAGGAGGCGAAGGGCTTCGCCGCGGTCGAGGTGGACATCGCCGGGAACTCGATCGCCACGCTCAACCCGGGCGGCACGCCCAGGGTCATGCTCGCCGGCCACGTGGACGAGATCGGGCTGATGGTGGTGCACGTCGACGACGAGGGCTTCCTGCACTTCCAGCCGATCGGCGGCTGGGACAGCCAGGTGCTGGTCGGCCAGCGGGTGCTGATCGAGGGCACCGCGGGGCCGGTCCTGGGCGTGGTCGGCAAGAAGCCGATCCACCTCATCAAGAACGAGGACCGGGACAAGGTCTCCAAGGTCACCGACCTGTGGATCGACATCGGCGCCCGCGACCGGGCCGAAGCGCTCCAGCGGGTGCGGGTGGGCGACGCCGGGGTGCTCGCCACGGCGCCGCACGAGTTCCCCAACGGCCGGATCGTGAGCCGCTCGATCGACAACCGGATCGGCGCGTTCGTGGTGCTCGAGGCCCTGCGGCGGCTGGCGGCGACGCCGGGCTTCAGCGCGCAGGTCTCGGCCGTCGCGACGACGCAGGAGGAGATCGCCTACACCGGCGGCGGCGCCCGCACCAGCGCCGTGAAGCTCCACCCCGACGCGGCCGTCGTGGTGGACGTGACCCATGCGACCGACTATCCGGGCGTGGAGAAGAAGGAGCTGGGCGACTTCAAGCTGGGATGCGGGGCCGTCATCTCGCGCGGCTCGGTGGTGAACCGGATCGTGTTCGAGCAGCTGATGGCCGCGGCCGTCGCCGAGGACCTGCCCCATGCCATCGAGGCGGCGCCGCGGGGCACCAACACCGACGCCGACGCCATCCACACGGCCCGCAGCGGCGTGGCCACCGGCCTGGTGTCGGTCCCGTGCCGGTACATGCACAGCCCGAACGAGATGGTCGCGCTGGACGACCTGGACCGCGTGGCGCAGCTGCTCGCGGCCTGGGTCCGCCGGCTCGACGCGACGACGAGTTTCATTCCACACTAGGGGACCGCCCGTGACCCAGCCCTTCAAGCCGTTCATCGCCGACGACCAGCGGATCGCCGAGCTCACGCTCAAGTCGCTGGCGTGGGGCGCGTTCTTCGGCCTGTTCTTCGGCGCCGTGACGGTGTACCTGGCGCTCCGGGCGGGCCTGACGGTGAGCGCGTCGATCCCGATCGCCGTCCTGGCGATCACGATCCTCAAGCGGATGAACAGCACCATCCTCGAGAACAACATCGTGCAGACCGCCGGCTCGGCGGGCGAGTCCATCGCCGCGGGCGTGGTGTTCACCCTGCCGGCGATGATCTTCCTGGGCTTCAACCTCGAGGTCAGCCGGATCTTCCTGATCGCGCTGGCCGGCGGCATCCTGGGCGTGCTGTTCATGATCCCCCTGCGCCGCACGCTGATCGTGAAGGAACACCACAACCTGCTGTACCCCGAGGGCACCGCCTGCGCCGACGTGCTCATCGCGGGCGAGAAGGGCGGCCGGTTCGCCGGCCGGGTGTTCGCGGGGTTCGGCTTCGGGCTGGTGTACCAGGTCCTGCACGACGGGTTCGCCACCTGGCTGGCCACGCCGACCTACAACCCGCGCTGGTACCCCGGCGGGCAGATCTCGGCGACGACGACGCCCGAGTACCTCGGCGTCGGCTACATCATCGGCCCGAAGATCGCCGGCACCATCTTCGCGGGCGGCGTGCTGAGCTGGCTGGTGCTGATCCCGATGATCAAGTTCTTCGGCTCGAACATCCCCCACGCGATCTTCCCGGGCACCATCCCGATCGCCGAGATGTCCTCGGGCCAGATCTGGAACGCGTACATCCGTTCGATCGGGGCGGGCGCCGTGACCGCGGCCGGCCTCATCACGCTGATCCGCACCATGCCCACCATCTGGGATTCGCTGAGCGCCGGCTTCAAGGACATCCGCGCCGCGCGCGCCGCCGCGGCGACCGGCGCCCCGGTCGCCACCCGCCGCCGCACCGAGGACGACCTGCCGCCCACCGTGGTGCTCGGCGGGTCGGCCCTGCTGGTGCTGGCGCTGTGGGTCCTGCTGTCGGTGAGCATCAACCCGGGCTACTGGGGCGCCAACGCCGTCGCCTCGATCATGATCGTCATCTTCGGCTTCCTGTTCGTCACCGTCTCGAGCCGCATCGTGGGCATCATCGGCAGTTCGTCGAACCCCATCTCGGGCATGACGATCGCGACGCTGATGGCCGTCAGCCTGCTGTTCGTCGTGGTGGGCTGGACCGGCGGCGCCTGGGCCGCGGTGGCGCTGTCCATCGGCGCCGTGGTCTGCATCGCGGCGGCCAACGCCGGCGCTACCAGCCAGGACCTCAAGACCGGCTACCTCGTCGGCGCCACGCCGCGGCTCCAGCAGATCGCGCTGATCGTCGGCGTGCTCGCCTCGGTCGCCGTCATCGGCTACACGCTGACGGCGCTCAACCGCGCCTACACGCGGGTCCAGCCGCTCACCATGGAGAACGTGGTGCTGGCGCCGGGGTCGGTCGAGCTGAAGTCGCTCGGCACCGTGGAGCACGAGGGGCGGCGGTTCACGCTCCTCAACGCCATCGGCTCGCGCACCATCCCCGACGGCCGCTACTACCTGGACCAGTCGGCGAACCGCATCGAGTTCCGGGAGCAGCCCGGCATCGGCTCGCAGGACATGCCGGCGCCGCAGGCCCTGCTGATGAGCACGGTCATCAACGGCATCCTCAACCGCAACCTGCCGTGGGGCCTGGTGCTGTTCGGCGTGTTCATCGTGGTGTTCATGGAGCTGTGCGGCATCCGTTCGCTGAGCTTCGCGGTCGGCGCCTACCTGCCCATCTCCACCACCCTGCCGATCTTCTGCGGCGGCGTGGTGCGCTGGCTCGCCGAGCGGCGCCAGGCGGAGGACGCGCCCGGCGGCGGCCACGCCGAGAGCGAGGTGTCGAGCGGGTCGCTGGTGGCCTCGGGCCTCATCGCCGGCGGCGCCATCGCCGGCCTGCTGGTCGTCGCGCCGCTGGCCGCCAAGCGCGCGAACGACGCCGACTTCATGAACTGGGGCGGGCACCTCGGCGCCTTCGCGACCAGCAACCTGGTGGCCGTGGCGCTGTTCGTGGTGATGTGCGCCTTCCTCTACCACCTGGCGCGCAAGAAGCTGGACACGTGATCCCCGCGTGACGCCTCCGGGGGTCACGCTCGCGGGGTGGGCCGCGGCCGCGGCCGCGTTCGCCCTGCTGTGGCTGCGCCAGCGGCGCACCAGGAACGCCACCAGCGTGGACGCGGCCTGGGCGGGGACCATCGGCGTGCTGGTGCTGGCCGGCGCGCTGGTGCTGGACGGCCCGCCCGCCCGGCGCGCGCTGGCCGGCGGGCTCGGCGCCCTGTGGGCCTTCCGGCTCATGGCGCACCTCCTGGTCCACCGCGTTCTGCGCGAGACCCGGGAGGACGGCCGCTACCAGGCGCTGCGCGAGCGCTGGGGCGCCGCGGCCGACCGGCGGTTCTTCCTCTTCTACCAGGCGCAGGCGGCCGTCGCCGCGCTGTTCACCCTGCCGATCCTCGCCGCCATGCAGGGCGGCCCGCTCGGTCCGCCGGACGCCGCGGCCGCCCTGCTGTGGCTCGGGGCCGTGGGCGGCGAAGCCGTCGCCGACCGCCAGCTGGCCCGCTTCCGCGCCGACCCGGCCGGGCGGGGCCGGGTGTGCGACACGGGCCTGTGGCGCTATTCGCGCCACCCGAACTACTTCTTCGAGTGGCTGCACTGGTTCGCCTACGTCCTCCTGGGCCGCGGCGCGCCCCTGACCTGGATCGGTCCGGCGCTCATGCTGCTGTTCCTCTACCGCATCAGCGGCATCCCCTACGCGGAAGCGCAGTCGCTGGCCAGCCGCGGCGACGCCTATCGCGCCTACCAGCGCTCGACGAGCGCCTTCATCCCCTGGTTCCCCCGACGGGAGTCCCCATGACGGCAGCGTGGTTCCTCAAGGTCTACGGCGCGGCGCTGGCGACCCTGTTCGCCATCGATCTCGTCTGGCTCGGCGTCGTGGCGCGCGGCTTCTACCGCCGGCACCTGGGCGCCATGCTGCGGCCCGACGTCCAGTGGGTGCCGGCGCTCGCCTTCTACCTGGTGTACGTGGCAGCCGTGGTGGTGCTCGTGGTCCAGCCCGCCGCGGAGCGGCAGTCGCTGGGCCGGGCCCTGGCGCACGGCGCGCTGTTCGGCCTGGCGGCCTACGCGGCGTACGACCTGACCAGCCTGGCGCTGATCAGGGACTTCCCGCTGGTGGTGGCGCTGGTGGACCTGGCCTGGGGCACCGCGCTCACCGCGGCCGTGGCGGCCGCGGGCTACGGCGTGGCGCGCTGGATCGGCTGAGTCCGCGGCGGCTCACAGCCGCAGGGCACGCAGCAGTTCCGTGAAGCGCGGCTCCGCCCTCAGCGGATCCGCGATGGGATGGACCCGCAGGTAGGCCAGCCAGCCGCGCCGCTCGTCGCGGCCGCGTTCGATGGCGTCGA
Source organism: uncultured Gemmatimonadales bacterium (assembly GCA_964550365.1). GTDB lineage: Bacteria > Gemmatimonadota > Gemmatimonadetes > Gemmatimonadales > JACORV01 > DASXPG01. The sequence goes on from CAZJZC010000007.1 coordinate 20,695, forward strand.
GCGCGGCCGCGCGTTCGTCCAGGCCGATGGCGATCGTGGCGAACGCGATGGGCGAGACGTACTGCCCCTCCGCCGTCGCCTGCAGGGCCGAGCGGATCGCCAGGGCCTCCTCGCGCCGGCCGGCCCGGGCCAGGACGTAGGCCAGCATGGCCTGGTTGTAGGAGCCGTCGGGCGCGAGGCTCACGGCCTCCCGCGCGGCGCGTTCGGCCTCGGCCGGCCGGCCCAGGTGGGCCAGCGTGAGCGCCAGGACGCGGAAGGTCTCGTCGGCCGTCGGGTTCATCGCCACGGCCTGGTCCAGCCGCCGCTTCGCCTCGTCGTACCGGCGGGCGTAGTAGTACACCCAGCCCAGCGAGCGCTGGATGGACACCGACGACGGGTCGAGCGACCGCGCCCGCTCGGCCTCGGCCACCGCCTCGTCGAGGCGCGAGCGCGCCACCAGCCAGAAGGCGTGCCACTGGCGCGCGGTGGGATAGGACGGGTCGAGGGCGATCGCGCGCGCGAAGGCGCGCCCCGAGGCCTCCCAGTCCCAGTCGTGGATGAACAGGCTCCACGCCAGCGAGGCGTGCGCCTCGGCGACCGTGTCGTCGAGTTCCAGCGCGCGGCGCGCGTACTCCTTGGCGCGCGCGAATCCCTCCGACGCGCGCATGTTCCGGTAGTCGAGCTGCAGCGCGTAGGCGTCGGCCAGGCCGGCGTAGGCCCGGGCATGGCCGGGGTCGGCGGCGATGGCCTGCTCGAACCAGCCGACGGCCTCCTTCATCCCCGCCGCGGTGCGCTGGTTCCACGCGTAGCGGCCGCGCAGGTAGGCCGCGTGCGCCGGGCCCTCCGGCACCCGCCGGGGCGCCGGCGCGGGCGCCAGGTCGGCGAAGGCGCGCGCCCGCAGGGACTCGACGATCGCGCGCGCGATCTCCTCCTGCACCGCGAACACGTCGTCGAGCGTGCGGTCGAAGCGCTGGGAGAAGATCAGCCGCCCGTCGTCGGCCGAGGTCAGCTGGGCGGTGATGCGCAGCCGCGCGCCGGAGCGGCGCACCGTGCCCTCGAGGATCCACCCGGCGCCCAGCACCGCGCCGATGCTGCGCACGTCGACCGCGCGGCCCTTGAAGGCGAACGCGGACGTGCGGGAGGCCACCCGGAGTCCGTCGACCCGCGACAGGGCGTCGATCAGCTCGTCGGTCAGGCCGTCGCTGAGGAACTCGGTGTCCGACGCGCCGCCGGTGTTCACGAACGGCAGGACGGCGATGACCCCCGCGGACGCCGGCGCGGGCCCGCCGCCCGGATCGGCGGCGGCCGCGGCCAGCGCCTCGACGAACGCCGTGACGCCCGTCGGCCGCTCGGCCGGGTCCTTGGCGAGCGCCTGCGTGAGGACCCGCTCGACGCCGGCCGACGCCTCCGGCCGCAGGGCGCGGAGCGGGCGCGGCGCCACGGTCACCTGGCGGGCCATCGTGGCCCGGGGGCCGTCGCCCCGGATCGGGGGTTCGCCCGTCAGCATCTCGTAGGCGACGCACGCCAGCGCGTAGAGGTCGCTGGCGGCGCCCACCTCGACCTCGCCCGCCGCCTGCTCTGGACTCATGTACTCCGGCGTGCCGAGCACCAGCCCGCGCTCGGTGAGCGGCTCGACCCCGTCGGAGGCGCAGCACACCTGCGCGATGCCGAAGTCGGCGAGCACCGCGTGGCCGTCGCTGAACAGGACGTTGTCGGGCTTGACGTCGCGGTGGATGAACCCCTGCCGGTGGGCGTAGTCGAGCGCGCCGCCCACCTCGCGCACGATGCGCAGCGCCTCCGCCAGCGGCAGGCGGCCCTCCCGCCCGAGCCGTTCGCGCAGGGAACCGTCGGCCAGGTGCGGCGTCACGTAGAACAGGCAGCCGGCGGCCTCGCCGGAATCGATCAGCGGCAGGATGTGCGGATGCGCCAGCCGCGCCACCACGCGGATCTCGCGCAGGAACCGCTCCGCGCCCAGCGAGGCGGCCAGCTCGCGGTCCAGCACCTTCAGCGCCACGTCCCGCCCGTGGCGGAGGTCGCGCGCCAGGAAGACCGTGGCCATGCCGCCGCGGCCCAGCTCCCGCTCGATGGCGTAGCGGCCGTCGAGGGCGGCGGCGAGGGCGGGCGGCGCGGTCATGCCGTGAATATGAGCCGGGCGCCGGGCGCCTGCGAGCGCGAGCCGGCGCTCAGCGGAGCCAGGCGTCCAGGTTGGCCGCCACGAACGCGTCGTCGGTCAGGTGGGGATACAGCCGCCGCACCCGCTCGATGGCCGACTGCTGACCCGGCGAGAGCTCCTCGGCGGGGTCCAGGCACCAGCGACCCGCGACCAGCCCCTGCCCGCGCAGGACCTCCAGGATGCCCGGGATGCAGCCGGCGAACCCGTTGGCGGCGTCGAACACGGCGGCGTTGGCCTCGGTGATCTGCCCCGCCAGCCGCATCATGACGGGCGGCACCGACCGGCCGGCGCGCACCAGCCGCCGGCAGGCCGCGTGCTGCAGCACGGCCCGCCGCGTCCAGAACGCCCAGTGCCCCAGCAGTCCGCCGACCATGCGGACGGGCCGCGCGGCGGCGCCGAACCGGTACGGCGTCAGCAGGTCGTGGAGGATGCTGTCGTCGTTGCCGGTGTACAGCGCGATGTCGCCCGCCCGCCCCGACTCGGCCACCGCCCGCACCACGTCGATCGTGCGGTAGCGGTCGAAGGGGGCGATCTTCACGGCGACCACGCGCTCGATGGTGACGAAGCGGCGCCAGAAGCCGGCGTCGAGCACCCGGCCGCCCACGGCCGGCTGGAGGTAGAAGCCGAAGACCGGGATGACCTCGGCCACGGCGCGCACGTGCATGATGAGCTGGTCCGTGGTGGCGCCCTGGAGGGCGCCAAGGCTGACGAGGCCGGCGTCGTAGCCGAGCCCGGCCGCGACCGCCGCCTCGCCCAGGGCCTGCGGCGTCCGGCCGGCGATGCCCGCCACCTTCACCGGCGCGCGCCCGCGGCGCTCGGCGATGGTCTCGGCCGCCAGCTCCAGCACCGGGCGGTAGAGGCCGCGCTCGCGGATGGTGAACTGCGTCGTGTGCACCCCCACGGCCACGCCGCCGGCGCCGGCCGCGAGGTAGTACCGCGTCAGCGCCCGCTGGCGCCGCTCGTCGAGTCGGCGGGATGCGGTCAGCGCCAGCGGGTGGGCCGGGATGACCAGGCCGCGCCCCAGGGCCCGCCGCACCTGCTCGATCGAGCGCCGCCGCGGCATCAGAACCGTCCCTGCCGCTCGCCGAAGTGCGTCGGCCGGCCGAGGCCGCGTCCGCCGGCCTCCATCCAGGCCGCGACCCGCTCCACCATCTCCTCCGGCGGCATGCCCTCGCCGAACAGGTCGCGGCATCGGGACGCGTTGCTGAGCAGGGCGGTGTCGCGCTCGGTGCCATTGAACAGCGGCGCCACGCCGAAGCGCTCGCCGAAGCGCTCCGCCAGCGCGCGGACCGACAGCGTCGCCGCGCCGGTGACGTTGAGCACCAACGGCGGGCTGGCGACGTGCGCGAACGACCGCAGGGCGATGGCGTTGGCGTCGCGCTGCCAGATGACGTTCACCCGGCCCATCGCCAGGTCCACCGGCTCCCGGGCCCGCACCCGCTCGGCGATGTCGCGCAGGACGCCGTAGCGCGGCTCGATGGCGTAGTTGAGGCGCAGGATGGCCATCGGCGTGCCGCGCCGGCGCGACCACCACTCCAGCACCCGCTCCCGGCCCAGGGCCGACTGGGCGTACTCGCCGACCGGCCCCACCGCGTCGCCCTCGCCCGGCCCGCCGGACGCCACGGGCGTGAGCGGATAGACGTTGCCGGTGGAGAACGCCACGATCCGGCTCGCCTGGAACCGCTCGGCCGCCAGGCCGGCGGCCCAGACGTTGGTGGCCCAGGTGCCGGCCTCGTCGCCGGTGGTGCCGAACTTCTGGCCCACCATGTACACGACGTTCGGCGCCTCCGGCAGGCGCGCCACCGCCGCGCGGTCGAGCAGGTCACAGGCGATGGTCTCGACCCCGGCGCGCTCGAGCGCCTCGCGGGCGCCGGGCGCCGAGAACCGCGCCACGCCCATGACGCGACGCCGGACGCCGGCCTCGTCCGAGGCGCGGCGCGCCAGCCGGGCCAGGCTCGGCCCCATCTTGCCCGCAACGCCGAGCACCAGCACGTCGCCGCGCAGGTCCGCCATGGCCGCGACGTCGGCCGGCGCCGGCCGCGACAGCACGTCCTCGAGTTCGGCTTCGTCGGCCTGCATGGGGTCAAGGTCGCACCGCCGTTGCGGCCGCCGCAACCGGCCGCCACCTTGGCTGGATGGAACGGAGCGAGGCAGACGCACCGACCGGCGCCTTCACCCGGCGCCTCGTGGTGACGCCCGACGCGATCGACGCCAACGATCACGTGAACAACATCGCCTACGTGCAGTGGATGCAGGACGTGGCGATCGAGCATTCGACGTCGCTCGGCTGGACCATGGAGCGCTACCGGAGCATCGGCGCGACCTGGGTGGCGCGGTCGCATTTCGTCGAGTACCTGCGGCCGGCCTTCGTGGGCGAGACGCTCGCCGCGCACACCTGGATCGCCGGCCTGGCCGAGCACAGCTGTCCGCGGCGCTACCTGTTCGTCCGCGAGTCCGACGGCCGCGTCGTGGTCAGCGCCGAGACCGAGTGGGTCTGGGTGAACGCCCGGTCCGGGCGCCCCGCGCGCATCCCCGAGGAGGTGCGCGCCGCGTTCCCGGTGCTCGCCGACGAGGACGCCGCCGCCGCCCTGGGCCTCGCCCGGCTCCGCTAGGCCGCGGCGCGCGGCCGGTCGGCCGCCACGCGGCCCGCGTCCAGCACCACCTCCCGCCTCGCGACGGCGGCCACGAAGGCCAGGTCGTGCGACACGCACAGCACCGTGACGCCGTCGGCGAGCCGCCGCCGCACGACGCCGGCGACCAGGGCGCGCAGTTCCCGGTCGAACCCGGCCGTCGGCTCGTCGAGCACCAGCACCGACGGCCGCATGGCGAGGACCCCGGCGAGCGACACCAGCTTCCGCAGGGGCGCGGGCAGGTCGTACGGATGGCGGTCCCCGACCGAGCCGAGCTCCAGTTCCTCGAGAAGCGCGTCGACCCCTGCCGTGCCGAGGCCGAGCCGCCGCGGTCCGAACGCGACGTCGTCGCGGACGGTGCGCGCGAACAGCTGCTGGTCGGCGTGCTGGAAGGCGTAGCCGACGCGGTGCGCCATCTGGTCGGGACGCATCGCCGCCACGTCCTGGTCGCCGACGCTCACCCGGCCGGCGAGCGGCCGCACCAGCCCCATGAGCATGCGCGTGAGCGTGGTCTTGCCCGCGCCGTTCGGGCCGAGCAGGGCGACCGACTCGCCCGCCTCGATGCCGAGCGACACGTCGTGGAGCACGTCGGGCCCGCCGTACCCGGCCCGCACCGCGTCCCACCGCACCGGCAGTCCGCTCACGCGAACACCTCGGCCGGCGACCCGATCGCCGCGGCGGCGCCGCCCTCGAGCCGCACGGCACGCGAGCAGACGCGCGCGGCGCGCCCGGTGTCGGGCGTCGCCACGATCACCGCGGCCCCGGCGGCCGCGACCCGCGGCAGCAGGGCGTAGAGCGCATCGGCGGCCGCCGGGTCCAGCTCGGCCGCCGGATCGTCGAGCAGCAGCAGGTCGGGCTCCAGCGCCAGGGCCGACGCCACGATGACCCGCTGGAGTTCGCCGCCCGACAGCGTCGCCGGGTCGCGTCCGGCGAGGTGCGCGATGCCCAGGCGGGCGAGCTGTTCCTCCACGATCGCGCGGATGCGCTCGGGTGCCAGTCCGTGCGATGCCGGTCCGAAGGCGACCTCCGCGACGACCGTGTGACAGAGCCCGGTGAGCTGGGTCCACGGCGTCGCGAACACGATGGCCGGCCGCCGGGCGGCCAGGTCGCGTCGGCCGCCCAGCTCGCCGCCCACCAGCCGCGGGGCGTAGCCGCCCGCCACCAGGAGGAGGGTGGACGTGCCGCTGCCGGGCCGGCCCCCGATGGCCAGGACCTCGCCCGCCGCCACCTCGAGCGTCAGGTCGCGCAGGGCCGGCGACGCGCCGCCCGCGTACCGGAACGAGACGCCGGCGAGCCGCACCAGCGCGCTCATCGAAGCCGCCCGGCGGCCAGTTCGGTCCAGGCGGCCATCACGGCGATGAGGCACAGCCAGCGGACGGTCCACTCCTCCGCCGAGTCGGCCGGCGGGTCCAGCGCGGTACGGCGGATCCCGCTGGTCACGCCCCGGGTATCGAGCGCCAGCACCTGTTCATCGACCTCGGCGAGCGCGCCGAGGACCAGGGGCAGGACCAGCGGGCCCAGGGCCGCGACGCGGGCCACCGGCGAGCCGCCCAGGCGCAGGCCGCGGCACTGCTGGGCCTCGAGGATCTGCGCCGCGCGGCCCCGCAGGCGCGGCACCAGTGTCAGGGTCGAGACCAGCAGGTACATGACGCCGAACGGCGTCCCCCGCTCGGCCATGGCCTCGACCAGCCGCGCCGGCGAGACGGTCGCGAGCACCGTGAGGAAGGCGAACAGGATGGCCGTGATGCGGCCGCCGAGCACCAGGGCGCGGTCCAGGCCGGACTCCGAGACGGCCACGGGGCCGAGCGACCGGAACGGTTCCGGCCCCAGCAGGCCGTGGAGCACGAGCAGCAGGGCCCAGGTCGGCAGTGCCAGCACCAGGGCCGGCCGTGCCGTCCGGGAGAGCGACCGGCCCAGCGCGGCGAACGCCGCCGCCGCCGCCACCATCGCGCCCACCGTCGCGGGCGTCCGGGCGGCGAACACCAGGCACAGCAGGGCCGCGGCGACGGCCAGCGGCGTATAGGGATGGAGGCGGTGCAGCAGCGACGCGCCGGGCCGGAAGCCGATCATGGGCGCGCCATGGCGGGGAATCGCGCCGCCAGGTGGCCGGGCAGGGTCCGCAGGACCACGCACACCAGGCCGAAGGCGATGGTCTTGTCCACCAGGTCGGTTCCCATGCTCGCCACCGCGACCGCCACGGGCAGGGGTGCGCCCAGGGCGCGCAGGGCGGTGGTCACCGCGGTCACGCCGCCAGCGGTCGCGCCCCCGAACACGTAGTAGGCGATGGGGGCCGCCGTGGCGCCGGCGATGAGGCCGAGCAGCAGGCCGGCCGGGAGCGCCGTCCACAGCGACCGGAACGCGCCGGCGCGCGCGGCCCCGGCGGCGTACACGGCGATGACGACCTGGACCACGCCGAACGGCAGCCAGGCGAAGTTGCCCGACAGCACCGCGGCCAGCACCTGGGAGACCAGCCCGGCCACCACGGCCGCGCGCCAGCCGACCAGCGCGGCCACCAGGATGGTGCCGACGGCGTCGAGGAAGACCGGGAGCAGCAGGGCCGCCACGATCTGGCCGATGACGAGGTTGATCGCCACGCCGAGGCGGATGAGCACCAGGTCGCGCAGTCGCACTCGGCGAAGATATCATTCGAACCGACACTTTTCACACGGGAGCAAGCCCATGCGTCATGCCGTTCGTGCGTTCGCCCTCGCCGCCCTGCTGCTGCCGGCCGCCGGCGCCGCCATCGCCCAGGGACCGCCGGCGCCGGGAGCGCCACAGCAGGCCCCCCTGCCGCCCAACGGCTGGCGCATCGACCGCGGCCACAGCGGCGTCACCTTCCGGGTCCGGCACCTGGGCATCGCCTGGGTCAACGGCTCGTTCGGCGACTGGACGGCGGAACTGGTCTACGATCCGGCGCGCCCGGAAGCGGCGAGCGTGTCGGCGCGCATCCAGGTGACCAGCGTCAACACCGGCAACGAGCGGCGTGACGGCGACCTGCGCTCGGGCCGGTTCTTCGCCGCCGACAGTTTCCCGGAGATGTCGTTCGTGAGCCGGCGGGTGGAGCGGGTCGGACCCTCGCGCCTGCGCATCACCGGCGACCTGACCATCCGCGGCGTCACGCGGCAGGTGGTGCTCGACACCGAGGTCACCGACGTCATGACCCAGCAGCGGGCCCGGCGGGTCGCCTTCACCGCCACGACGACCATCGACCGGAAGGACTGGGGCATGACCTTCAGCCCCATCGCCGAAGGCATCCGGTCGGCGGGCGACGAGGTGCGCATCACCATCGACATCGAGGCCGTCCAGCCGATCACCAGCTGATCCGCGGCGTCACCTCCGCGACGGCCGCCCGCTCAGCGGGCGGCCGTCCGTCCCCCGGTCAGGATGCCTGCGGGAGCCTGAGGATGGTGCCGCGGCAGGAGGCGGCGCCGCAGCGGCACGGGTAGCGGCGCCGGGCTTCGTCCTCGCTCTCGGCGTCGATGCTGTAGCCGTAGTCGTAGGTCAGTTCCTCGCCCGGCCGGATGGCCCGGATCGCCACGATCCAGATCTCGCCCTCGGCCTGCACCGCCTCGCAGTTGGGGGCGCACGAGTGGTTGATGTACCGGGCGGGCCCGCCCTCGCGCGTCGCGTCGATGCAGTGGTGTTCGTCGACCGTGAAGAGGAAGGTGTGGTGCCGGTCCATGCCGTCGTCGTCGTAGCGCCGGTCGGCTTCCTCGTGGGTGATGCGCTCGCCGGTGTACTCGACGATCCAGGTGCCCGTGTCGATCGCCTCCAGCGCGTACACGCCGCGCCCATGGATGCCGGAGTCGCGCGCTTCGATCATCGGATCCTCACCAGCCATCCACATCGCCTCCCGTCGTGTCCATCCTGCCGCCCCGGCCCCGGTCGCCGGCGGGACCGCGGGCCGGTCAGTCGGCCGCCGGCCTCACAGGTCGGGCACGACCGCCGTGGCCTCGATCTCGACCATCGCGCCGGGCTCGAGCAGGCCGGCGACGATGACCAGCGACATGGCCGGGTAGTGACTGCCGAAGCGGGCGCGGTAGGCCAGGCCGATCTCGCGGCGGCCGGCCACGTAGGCCTCCCGGTCGACCACGTACCACGTCAGCCGCACCACGTGGCCGGGCGCGGCGCCGGCGGCCGCCAGCGCGGCGACCAGGTTGTCCAGCGCCTGCGCGGTCTGACCTACGAAGTCCCCGGCCGTGAACGTCTCGGTGCGGGGATCCCAGCCCACCTGGCCCGCCACGGCGACGACGCGGCCGCGGGCCGACATGGCGTTGCTGTAGCCCCGGGGCGCCGGCCAGTCGGCGGGCTGATGCGCCTTCGGGCTCACCGGCCCGGCTCCCGCAGGCGGAAGCGCTGGAGCTTGCCGGTCTCGGTGCGCGGCAGGGCGTCCAGGAAGGCGATGGCGCGCGGGTACTTGTAGGGCGCGATCTGCCGTTTCACGAAGTCCTGGAGCTCCTTGACCAGCGCCTCGCCCGGGGCGTGGCCCTTGCGCGGCACCACGAACGCCTTGACGATCTGGCCCCGTTCGGCGTCGGGGACCCCGACGACGCCGCACTCCTGCACCGCGGCATGCTCGAGCAGCACGTTCTCCACCTCCGCGGCGGCGATGTTGTAGCCCGACGAGATGATCATGTCGTCGGTGCGGGCCTGGTACCAGAAGTAGCCGTCCTCGTCCTGCGAGAACGAGTCGCCCGGCAGGTTCCATCCCTGCTCCACGTAGGCGCGCTGGCGCTCCTCGTTGGCGAGGTAGCGGCAGCCGGTCGGCCCCTTCACGGCCAGCCGCCCCACGGTGCCGCGCGGCACGTCGTTGAAGTCGTCGTCCACGATCTTCGCCTGGTAGCCCGGGATCGCCCGCCCGGTCGAGCCGGCGCGGATCTCCCCGACCGGCGCCGAGATGAAGATGTGCAGCATCTCGGTGGCGCCGATGCCGTCGATGATGCTGATGCCGGTGGCCCGCTTCCACGCCTCGAAGGTCGCGGCCGGCAGGTGCTCGCCGGCCGACACGCACAGCCGGAGGCCGGACACGTCGTGCTGGGACAGCAGGCCGAGCATGGCGCGATAGGCCGTGGGCGCGGTGAAGCAGACCGTGGCGCGGAAATCGGCCAGGCCCTTGATGAGCAGGGGCGGCGTGGCCTGCTCGAGCAGCAGGGCGCTGGCGCCGATGCGGAGCGGGAACAGCAGCAGGCCGCCGAGCCCGAAGGTGAAGGCCAGCGGCGGCGAGCCGGTGAACACGTCGTCCGGCCCGGCCCGCACGCACGAGCGCGGGAACAGGTCGCAGATGGCCAGGATGTCGCGATGGAAGTGCATCGTGCCCTTGGCCTGGCCCGTGGTGCCCGACGTGAACGCGATGATGGCCGTCTCGTCGGCCGCCGTCGGCACCGCCGTGAACCGCGCGGGCGCGCGCGCCATGCGGGCCTCGAGCTCCTGGCCTTCCCCGAACAGCACGATGCGCTCGAGCAGGGGCGCCGAGCGCCGGGCCTGCTCCAGCTCGTCGGCGAAGCGGTGGTCGCACAGCGCCAGCCGCACGGCCGCCTTCTCGATGGTCCCGGCCAGCTCCCGGGCCCGGAGCAGCGGCATGGTGGTGACGCAGATGCCGCCCGCCTTGAGCACCCCGAACCAGCAGGCCGCCATCATGGGGTTGTTCGGCCCGCGCAGGAGGACGCGGTTGCCGGGGACCAGGCCGAAATCGGCGGTCAGCGCGTGGGCGATGCGGTCGGCGCGCTCCAGCAGGTCGGCGTAGGTCCAGCGGCCGCCGGGGAACACCAGGGCCGTCCTCGAACCCCAGCCCTGCGCCAGGGCGCCGTCGAGCAGGGCCTCGGCGCAGTTCAGCCGGTCCGGGTACCGCACCTCCGGCACGCTCGCCGGCAGGTCCGGCCACAGCTCGCGCGGCGGCAGGTTGTCGCGCGCGAAGGTGTCGCGGTGGGCGCTCACACCACCTCGTCGGCGCCGGCCAGCAGCTGCGAGGCGATGATCAGTTTCTGGATCTCGCTGGTGCCCTCGTAGATGCGCAGGGCCCGCACCTCGCGGTACAGGCGCTCGGCGATCTCGCCGACGGCCACGCCCCGGCCGCCGAACAGCTGGACCGCGGCATCGACCACGCGCTGGGCCGCCTCGGTGGCATGGAGCTTCGCCATGGCCGCCTCGCGCGTCACGCGCCGGCCCTGGTCCCTGGTCCAGGCCGCCCGATAGACGAGCAGGGCCGCCGCATCCACCTCGAGCGCCATGTCGGCCAGCCGCGCCTGCGTGAGCTGGTGTTCCGCCAGCGCCCGGCCGAACACCCGGCGGCGCAGGCACCACTCCAGCGCTTCGTCGAGGGCGCGGCGGGCGAACCCGAGCGCCGCCGCGCCGACGGTGGACCGGAACACGTCGAGCGTGCCGAGGGCCACCGCGAGCCCCTCGCCCGGCGCGCCGACCACCTGGCCCGCGCCCACGCGGCAGTCCTCGAACGTCAGCGTGCCCAGGGGGTGCGGCGCGATGACCTCGATGCGGTCGCTCACCTCGAGGCCCGGCGTGCCGGCATCGACCATGAGGCAGATGAACGCCCGGTCGCCGCCCTCGGGGTAGCGCGCGAAGACGGCGTAGTGGTCGGCTATGCCGGCGTTGGAGATCCAGGTCTTGCGGCCCTCGAGCAGCCAGCCGTCACCCTCGCGCCGCGCCGTGGTGCGCATGGCCTGGATGTCGCTGCCGGCATCGGGCTCCGAGATGGCGAACGCCGCGATGGCCTCGCCGCGGGCGATGGGCGGCAGGTACCGGCGCCGCAGGTCCTCGGAGCCGAACAGCGTCACCGGCCCGCCGCCCAGGCCCTGCATGGCGAAGGCGAAGTCGGCCAGGCCGGACCAGCGGGCCAGGGTCTCGCGGATGATGCACAGCGAGCGCACGTCGAGGGCCGCGAGGGCGCCGCCGTGGGCGGCCGGCACCGTGTAGCGCAGCCAGCCGCCGGCGGCCAGCCGCCGGACGCACTCCCGCGTCGTGGTGTCGGCGTCGGACTCCTCGAGCGCCAGCGGCGCGATCTCGCGCGCGGCCCAGCCCTCGACGGCGGCGGCCAGTTCGCGGTGCGCATCGTCCAGGAACGGCCAGCCGAGCCAGGTGCGGTCGGGCATCCGTCAGTTGCCTTCGAAGACGGGCGGCTGCTTGGCGATGAACGCCCGGTAGGCGCGCGCGAAGTCCTCGGTCTGCATGCAGATGGCCTGCGCCTGCGCCTCGGCCTCGATGGCCTCGTCCACGCCCATGGCCCATTCCTGGTGCAGGCAGGCCTTGGTCATGGCGTGCGCGAAGGCCGGGCCGTCGGCCAGCGACGCGGCCAGGTCGGCCGCCTCCTCGGCCAGGGCCTCCGGCGCGACCACCCGGCTGTAGAAGCCCCAGCGCTCGGCCTCCCCGGCGTCCATCCAGCGGCCGGTGTACAGCAGTTCGCTGGCGCGTCCGTGCCCGATGATGCGCGGCAGGATGGCGCAGGCGCCCATGTCGGCGCCGGACAGCCCCACGCGGGTGAACAGGAACGCCACCCG